>JAZQIW010000018.1:0-19648 GCA_045541355.1 Eubacteriales bacterium
AGACTTTCTCGACTTTTCGGTACGAGCTGTCAATTCATTAAAACGTGCAGGACTTTTCACCGTCGGTGAAGTTGTCGATTGCATAATAAATGAGGAAATTTCCAAAATCCGAAACCTCGGAAAAAAGACTGAAAACGAAATCCGCACAAGGATTCTTTCGTTTGGCTATGATAGATTGACAGAGACGGAAAAGAAACTGTTTTTGCTGGATCTTGTGGAGAGGAATTGTGTGGTAGAAATAATGTGAAGCAGCACAGAGGTCGAGAGACTTTTGTGCTTTTTGTACCAAAAATCCCCAATCACAATTTTCCCCAAAATCAGAATAAATCCCCCAAAAAGTCAAACAATAAAACCACACCAAGATTTGATTATAAAGGAGAATTTATATATGAAAGCAACAGGAATAGTAAGAAGAATAGATGACCTCGGTCGTGTTGTTATCCCAAAAGAGATAAGAAGAACCATGAGAATAAGAGAGGGCGACCCGCTTGAAATTTTCACCGACCGAGACGGCGAGGTTATTTTCAAGAAATATTCGCCGATTGGCGAGCTGCTCGGATTTGCGACACAGTATGCCGAGACGCTGTATAAAACCTGTAATCACCCTGTAATAGTGTGTGATAGAGACACGGTGGTGGCGTATGCGGGAGTGCCGAAGAAGGAATGTAATGAAAAAAAGGTTTCGCCCGATATTGAATCGGTAATGGAATCAAGACAGATGTATCTTAGAAAGAATGATAGTAAAAACTTTTACGTTGTAGACGGAAATGAAAAGATAATTGTCTCTTGCGCTGTGCCCATTGTCTCGGGTGGAGATGTTATAGGTGCTGTTGTAAGTACCCAGAATGCCGATGAAAGCATGAAGGAGCCTGATGAGACAGAAATTAAACTTATGCAGACCGCAGCAACCTTTCTCGGTAAACAGATGGAAGAATAAATGTGCTTTGACCGACGCAGCATTCGCTGTGTCGGTTTGCTTTTACTTGTGATTTTGTAACGGAAATTGTTGACAAATTAATTTTTCGGGAGTATACTAATAATTAATGATTTTTTTGTAAGGAGTGAAAAAAGCTTGAATATAACAAAACATCATGTTTCTTTCTCACTTCTTTCGGCGGCATTTTTGCTTTGTGTGCTTATGTCGGGCGGTCTTCATTGGCATTATTGCCTTGTTCCGCTTGTTTTGGTGACCTTGCCGCTTTGCTTTTATATAAAGAATAAAAACGGTTTGGTACCGGCGTGTGTGAGCGCAGTTTGTATAATCCTGATGTTTACGTCGCTGTTTTTCACAAAGACGGATTTTCAGACAGGTCTTTATGAAACGGAAAAAACGATGCTGTTTTTTGCCGTACTGCTTTTGTCATTAAATATTGACGAAAAGAAAATAATGATACTTCTGATGGCTATGGGAACATTGTTTGCATTAGTGGGTATTCTTGGATATTGCGGCGTTGTCAGCTTTTCGGAGATTGTTTTTGTTGACCGTACCTTTGTCCGGTTACAGTCCTTTATGAAATACGCAAATACTGCGGCTTGCTTTTTGTTCGTGTCTTATTTTGCTTGCCTCAGGGTGTGTGATAATAAGAAAAGTAAATTTTTGTATCTTTGCTCCGGAGTAGTGCTTCTTTCGGGATATCTTACCTTTTCCAAAGCTTGTATACCTATGTTTCTTGTTTTGGGCACACTTCTTGTTGCCGTAAAAAAAGAGCATAGGGCCGTGTTTGCCATTCAGAATGCCGTGTGTGTTGTAATGTTTATTCCAATAATGCTTGCGGCAAAAGAAAGAATGACCTTTGCAGCACTTGCTCTGACGGCTGTTTGTGTGGTTTTGAACGCTGTCATTCCGACCGTGTTGTCCAATAAGGGAAAGATGCTTTATAGAATGTGGTTGGTGCTTCTTTCAATGTGTGCTGTCGGCGGTGTGGCTGTGCTTGTATTAAAACCATCGCTTTTGTCATCGCTTTTCAGCCGTTCCTTGTATTCTCGGGATGCACTGAAGCTGATTAAGGAATATCCGCTTTTGGGAGTAGGCCCTTCCGGCTGGAGAGTTTTTCAGTATTCGGTGCAGTCTGCCTATTACCATGTTACATACCTGCATAATGGGATTTTGCAGTTCGTTGTTGAAAACGGTTTGATGTTTACAGGCGTATTCGTAGCCTTGATTGTGTTGTGCATTGTAAAGGCGGTAAAGAAAAAACGACAGGAAATTGCCGTTTCAATCCTGCTTGTATGCCTTCATTCGGTAGTGGACTTTGACTTGTCCTTCGGAAGTGTTCTCATGCTTTTCGGGATGCTTTGCGGATGCGTATGGTGCGAAACCGCTAATGGGGAAGGTAAGAACGGCAGAACAAAACAGGTGCTTTGTTCATTAATTGCCATAATCCTTTTGCTGTTTCAGACATCGCTGTGTGTATATATGACAGCCGAATACTTTGTAAGACAGGACTTTGAGGCGCAGGTTCTTGGCGGAAATACAAAAGAAGCGCATGATAAGCTTATAAGGCTTGAAAAACTGTGCCCGAGAGACAGCCTTGTAAAACTGAATTTTGCGGCAATATACAGTGAGCTTGGTTATGATAAAGACCTTATATTGCAAAAAATAAAGGAAAGCTGTGAGCTTTCGCCCCATGATCCGAGCCTTCGCTTCAATTATCTCAAAATTGCTTTGGATAATGAAAATGCATATGAGCTTTGCATGGACTATTTGAAGCTTGACAGAAAAAACGAGGCAGCCTATAAGAATGTGGAAACACTTTTGAAAAAACACCTTTCCGACGGTAGTGTTACAAATGAGGTGTATGAAAGAATAATTTCAGATGTAGAGCTTATGCGCATTTCAAACGATGTAGAAAACAGTAATGATGTACTGAGAAGCCTCATGAAAAAGAATATAACAAAGTGAAATATATTTTAAAGGAGAAGAAATAAATGAAAATGAAACACAGCCTTAAAAGACTTGCGGCATATGCTTTGTGCTTTGCAATGCTTTTGACGGCAATGCCTTTCGGGGCAATGGCAACAGAAGAACTTGTTTACCATGAAATCATGAGAAACGGCATGATGTCATCAATGGAAGAGTATAGCCTGTCGGTTGTTGACGGCGAAAGTAAAACCCTTGATGTATTGCCAATGGAAACAGAGTACGGTATAGCTCTTAGCGCAATAGACCTTTGTGAGATAATGGGCTTTGGGTATGAGCTTGATACCGAAAATAAGGCGTTCTATATTTATGCCGAGGATTATGAAGACGTAATACTCGTACATAATGCCACAGAGTTTGCAAGCGGTGATAATGTATATCCCTGCCTTCCGTATTTCTATTATACCAACGGCGAGCCTATGGTTGATGTAGCCTTTTTCTGTGAAATGTATAACTGCGAGTATAATTATGATTCTGCTTGTGTGAGCTTCGAGCTTGTTCCTGCGGCAAAGGAAGAGAAGGCAGAGGCGTATGTTGTGTTTGACGGCGAAAAGAAGCCTCTTTCAATTGTTCCCTTTAAGGATGAAATAGGACTTTCAACCTCTGCCGAGGATATGGCAAATGCGTTTGGAATAGATTACAGCTACGATGAAAAGAACGGTGCTGTTTTGCTGTATGACGAAGAAAAGGGCGAGCTTGTGCTGGATATTGACCTTACACACTTCTCAAGCAAAGACGGTGAGTTTGACTGTGCACCCTTCCTTACACTTGATGATGACGGCATTCCTGTTGTGGAAATCGGCATTTTCTGTAAGCTTTTCGGTGCAGAATATGAATACGATGAAGAAACAAAGACAGTTACGGTTTACCGCCATACAATAAAGGATGATAAAGGAACCTTTGAAGATGAAGCATCCCTCATGTCGGGCGGCACGCTTTCCGGAAAGGTCATGTCATGTGTAGGCCCCTTTGAAGAAGATACGGATGTAGAGCTTTATATTATGCAGGTGTTCGTGGGCAGAAACTATGATTACCTTTATGGTGAGCCCTACTATTCAAACACTTACAGAACAAAGGGAAATGTATATAGAGTAGATACTGTTACAATTGAAGAGGGTGAGAGTGAGGCTGAATTTGATATTGATGTGTCTGATTATTATACAAGACACCCTCAGTATTATTACTATGATGAATACCGTACCGATTACGCACTCTTCTACGTAGTTGAAGAGTTTGGTGAATACGGTTATTACGGCTCATCTTCACTTCTGAATGTTCACCCCACACAGCTCACAACCTATATCAATGCACCCTTTAGTTTTTCGGACGATGAAACGGCTGAAATCTATGTAGGCAGAAAGCTTCCGAAGTCGGTATACGGCACCATTGAAAGAAGCAGAGAGTCTGCGGAATGCGAAGTTGAAATGGCTTTGTATTTTGTAAATATCGGTGCATCGTATGATTACGGGTATTATGGCTCAAGCGGCTCGTCTTATATAGATACATACGCAAAGATAGAAGAAAACCTCGGAACCGTAACACTTCCCGCAGGAGAAACATCTGTGGACTATCGCCTGAACTTTAATAAATCGGGTAACTTCAGCGTCTTCTTCAAGATATATAATAGCGATAACTACGGATATGTTTATAACAATTATGGCACTAACTACGTATATCAGATAGGTGATACTTATCGTGATATTTACTATTCCCACGCGACAAGATATAATTTCATGTCGAGCAGACAGCTTGATATCAATTTTGGAGATAGCTTTGAAGAAACAGAATTGTTTGAAAAGAACACCTCGGATTATTCGTGCGAAATAGACTCCATGGGTAGACTTACCTTTGAAGGTAATGACGTGGTGTTCACATCCACCGTGTCTATACCCTGGCTGTCCGCTTATGAATATATTTATTATGCAAGAATCGGAAACGGCATTAAAAAGATCGGCACAAGGTATTTTGATGAATGCTATAATTTGAGATGGGCAAAGCTTGCCGACGGTGTGCAGGAAATAGGAACATATAGCTTCAGGGATTGTATAAGCCTTGAAAGAATTGAAATACCCGAAAGCGTAACCAAAATTTCTTCCACCGCTTTTGTGGGCTGTGAAAACCTTGTTATATACGGCAGTCGCGGCTCATATGCAGAGGAATATGCACTTGAAAACGGTATTCCGTTTGTCGATGTTGAAAGCGGTGCTCCAAATCCCAATCCCACACCAACTCCGACACCCGATCCCGATGAGCCGGATGAGCCGGATGAGCCCGTACAACCTGAGGCAGTGCCCGGAAGAGTGATTCTTACTGCAGATAAAAAGACTGCAACACCCGGCTCTACCGTGACTGTTGATATCAAACTTTCGGCAAGTACAGGCTTTGCTGGTATGGCATATGATGTTGTTTTTGATAGCAGCATCCTTACGCTTACAGGTATTACAACCGATATCGGAGCAGCTTCTTGTACTCATTCTTCTGTTGATAGATACGAGAATAAGGCAAACTTCCAGTATGTTGCACTTTCCAATATAACAGGTAACGGAATCCTTGCAACCCTCACCTTTACTGTGGCAGAGGATGCTGAGGAAGGCCTCTCGGCAATTACCGTTGTTCCGAATCTTCCCTCATGCTTCTACTATGGCGGTGCAAATGGTCAGAAGGAAATTGACCTTAGTGTTGAATCCGTCTCGGGCGGCGTTGATGTCAGATTCTATGAACCCGGTGATATTACGGGTGACGGCGTACTAAATAACCGCGATGCCGCACGCCTCATGCAGTTCCTCGCAGGCTGGGATGTAACTGTTGTAGAATCTCTCCTCGACGTAACTGGCGACGGTGTCGTCAATAACCGCGATGCCGCTCGTATTATGCAGTACCTCGCAGGTTGGAATGTGGAATTGCATTAAAGTTACAAACAGCAAGTATTTTTCGCTTTCTTGAAAGAAAGCTCGCAAAGAACTTTCATCATGTGAACATTTCTTTGAAAAACTATATTAAAACGCAATATTCTCGATTAAAACGATGCCCGACCGCCATAAATCCAAGCGGTCGGGCATTCAATTATCCAAAATTAGCACCCACCCAAACGGTAGGAGATAAGCCACCACGGCGAAAGAGGGAGAATCAGCGGAGCGTCGGGGAGCAGTAATATAAAGTAACTTCCATCCCTGATTTTGACGAACCGATGATAAAACCTCTAAAACCGCCTGTGTCAAAATCAGCAATTAAAAAAGACAAAATTCCCCCGACCGAGCCACTCCCTCTTTTTGAGTGGAGCGCCTTTACTTAATTTCCCAAATCTTTGATTTGGTTGAAATTTAGTACGCCCGATGGTGTGAGTACTTTCGGGGCGGGCCGAAAGTAACTCGGCACCGCAGAGCCGAAACACTCCTTCCGGACAAAATGTAACTTAAAAAAGAAAGAAAAAGAAAAAAAGAAAGAAAAAAAGAAAAAGATGGATAACCAATCAGCAAAAACAAATGTAAAAGGTCTTGTAGAAAACATAACCTTTCATAATCCCGATAATGGATATACAATATGTACAATAGATTGCGAGGGTGAGGAAATCACCCTTGTCGGCTGTATACCCGCAATTAATGAGGGAGAGTATATCTATGCCGAAGGCTGTTGGAAGAACCATCCCACCTATGGCGAACAGTTCAACGTTGAAAGCTATCGAAAAGAGCTTCCTGCAACAACCGATGCAATACTTGCATACCTTTCCTCGGGCGTAATAAAGGGCATAGGCCCTGTCACGGCAAAGAGAATCGTGGATAAATACGGCGAGGAGTCCCTTAAAGTGCTTGAGGAGCATCCCGAATATCTTACCGATATCAAGGGAATTACCGCAAAGAGAGTAAATGAAATAAGCCAAAGCTTTAAGGAACAGTATGGAATGCGGCAGGTAATGCTCTACTTTGAGGGTATGCTTTCGCCGAGACTTTCTCTTAAAGCCTATAAAAAATGGGGAAATGCCGCCGTTGATGTCCTGCGGAATAATCCCTACCTTCTCTGTGAGGAGCTTGACGGAATAGGCTTTGAAAAGGCAGATGCCATGGCAAAAAAAATCGGCTTTGCCTTTGATAGCCATGAACGTATCGCCTCGGGAATAAAATATATGCTCTCGCTGGAGCTGTCAAGAAACGGACATTGCTGTACTCCCCTTTCAACACTCCTCTCTCATACCTCCACCGTTCTTCAGGTAAGACGCGAGGAAATCGAAGAGGTCGTGGCAAGCCTCTCTCAGTGCGGCGAGCTTGTGGCTGTAAAGAGCGCAGAGGGAGATATACAGGTATACTTAGAAAACGTGTACCGCACAGAAAAGTACTGTGCCGAAAAGCTGCTGCTTCTCGATAGGGCGGCAACAGAGCTTCCGATACAGAATATAGATTATGAGATTGATAAGGTAGAAAAAGAGCTTGATATACATTTTGCACCTCTGCAAAGAGTAGCCGTCAAAAACTCTCTTACACGAGGAGTGGTTGTAGTAACAGGCGGACCCGGAACGGGAAAAACCACGGTAATCAGGGCAATAATTGCCCTTGTGAAAAAGCTGGACTTGCCCTTTTGCCTTGCGGCGCCCACGGGAAGAGCAGCTAAAAGAATGTCCGTAAAGTCGGGCGAAAAGGCGGCAACAATCCATAGACTGCTCGAATGTAAAAGCGTGGGTGATGAGGATGAGGCGCTTTTCGGCAGAGACGAGGATAACCTGCTTGAGGATGACGTAATCATCATAGATGAAGCATCCATGGTGGATGTGTTTCTGTTCTGCTCTCTGCTTCGCGCAATCCGCCCCGGTGCAAGACTGATAATCATCGGCGATGCCGACCAGCTTAGTCCCGTCGGTGCAGGCGAGGTCTTCAGCGATATAATAAAAAGCGACTGCTTTATGTCGGTGCGCCTTACCGACATTTTCAGACAAGCAAAGGGAAGCAGCATTGTCACCAATGCCCATCTTATAAAAGACGGCAGAATGCCGGTTGCCGATAACAGAGGCGATTACTTTTTCTTAAAACGCACAAGGAGCGATGAGCTTAAAAAGCTTATTGTTGAGCTTTGCACAGACAGGCTTCCCAAGGCATACGGCTTCGACAGCATCTCGGATATTCAGATTATCTGCCCGACGCGTAAGGGCGAGGCAGGAACGGTGTCCCTCAACGCCATGATGCAGAAAATATTAAATCCTCCGGCAGTAAATAAAATTGAGCATAAGGTGGGCGAGATAATATATAGACGCGGCGATAAAATCATGGCTGTGCGTAATAACTATGATATTGAATGGACAGACGATGAGGGCAAAAAGGGCTGCGGAATATTCAACGGAGATATCGGGGTAATTACCGAGATTGACAGAATAAACCAGTGCTTTAAAGTGTTTTTTGATGACGGCAGAACGGCTCTTCTCGACTACTCCTGTTTTGATGATATTGAGCACGCCTATGCAATAACGGTGCATAAGAGTCAGGGCTCGGAATATAAATCTGTTATCATTCCCCTGATGGACTGCCCCTCGGGTCTCTTGTCAAGAAATATGCTTTATACCGCCGTAACGCGCGCCGAAAGACTCGCCATTCTTACGGGCAGAACCGAAACGCTTGAGGACATGGTTTCCAACGTCAGAAAGAACCCGCGCTTTACGGGACTTTCACGTATGCTGCTGTCGGTAAAAAACAAAAGATATTCAGACAACGATGAGGAATAACGCTTGCGAAAGGATAAAAAAATGCAAAACTTAAAAGAATTCCTTAAAGAAATAATCCTTCTTCCGACCGTCTCGGGCTTTGAAGGTATGTCGGCAGAAAGGATAATGGAGAAATGCTGCGAATTTGCAGACGGCTTCTTCAATGAATGCCGCGTAACAAAAACGGGAAGCGTCGTGCTTGCAAGAAAATGCGGCAGAAAAAACGCGAAAAAACTCTGCTTTGACGCGCATCTCGATACCATCGGCTTTGCCGTCTCGGAAATCTGCGGTGACGGATACCTGAGACTTTCTCCCCTCGGCGGCATCGACTCAAATATCCTTCCCTCATCCGAGGTGCTGATTCTCGGAAATCAGCATATACGCGGCGTATTCTCGTCAATTCCTCCACACCTGTCGGGTTCGGATAAGCTGCCGGCAGTGGGAGAGCTGCTTGTGGATACGGGCTTTGAACATGAAAATCTGTGCAGCATCGTAAGCGTAGGCACGCCCGCCATGTTCTTGCCCCACTTTACAGAGCTTCTCGGCGACAGAATAAGCTCGGTACACCTCGACGATAAAATATGCATTGCCGCAATTATGAATGCCGTAAAACAGCTTTCAGCCAACCCAACCGAAAACACCGATATTTACTGCTACCTCAGCTCGGGCGAGGAAAGAGGCGGCAACGGCTCCTACCATCTGTATGAGGAAATATCCCCCGATGCACTCATTGTCCTTGACGTAAACTTCGCAAAGGAAAAGGGCTCGGTCGAGGGCGAATACGGTGTTCTTTCCGAGGGTGCCATGCTCTCATATTCGGCAGTAACAAGCGTCGAATTCACACGCTTTGTCGAAAAATGTGCAAAGGGTATTCCCCTTCAGCTTGTCAATGAAATGACCTACACCGGAACAAACGCCGATGTTGCCGCACGTATGGGCCTCGGTGTCCCCTGTGCCGTAATGTCGGTTCCCATAAAGTATATGCACTCCTATGTAGAGACGGCAGACATGAATGACGTGCTCTCGGTATCGTCTGTTCTTGTAAACGCCGCAAGGGAATATGATAAGTCCCCTGTATGTATACCTGTATACCACAAAGGAGGCGAAACAAATGAGCTTTAAGCAAATAGACCTCTCGCTTCTTGAAAAGCTCTGCAACGCCCACGGTGTTTCGGGGTATGAGACAGAGGTTGCAGATATAATAATCGAATATATAAAAGACGGCTGCGATACTGTAATGAAAGACGGTGTCGGAAACGTGCTTGCCTTCAAAAAGGGCAAAAAGACACCAAGGGAGCCGATTATGCTGTGTGCCCATATGGACGAGGTCGGCTTTTCGGTAAAGAATATAAATGACGACGGAACCCTTGATTTTCTTCAGGTGGGAATGTCGGGCACGGTGCTTCCGTCAAAGAGGGTGCTTGTGGGAAAGAACAGAATTCCCGGCGTCATAAGCTCAAGACCCGTTCACCTTTCGCCCGATAAATCAAGAGCAGTAAAGCAGTCTGACCTTGTTATAGATATCGGTGCAAAGGACAGAAAGCAGGCAGAGGCTCTTGACCTTTTTGCCTCCTATGCCGCCTTTGACAGCCCCTTTTACCTCTTGGGAGACGGACTTGTAAAGGCAAAGGCACTTGATGACAGAATCGGCTGTGCCGTTATGTGTATGCTTACAAAACAAGAGCTTGAAAACGATGTTTATTTTGCCTTCACCGTCGGCGAGGAGCTTGGCGGAACGGGCGCAATTGCCGCAACAAACAGAATAAAACCCGGCACCGCCCTTGTGCTTGAGGGCACAACCGCCTCGGATTTGCACGGCTGCAACGAAAAGGATATGGTTTGCAGACCGAGACACGGTGCTGTCTGCCCCTTTATGGACGGCGGCACAATGTATGATAACGGTTTATATACCTGTATACTTGATTTGGCAAAGAAAAACAACATCAAGGTACAGACCAAGACAAAGATAGCAGGCGGAACAGACGGTGCCAAGATACAGCGCACAAAGCTTGCCGTCAGGGTATGCGCCCTGTCGCTTGCCTGCCGATATATACACACCGCCTCGAGTGTCGGCTCGATTGATGACATGAACTCAATCCTTGCCCTCTCAGAGCTTTTTATAAACAGTATTCAGTAACCCTTGCAGGAAAGGAAAATCGAAATGATAAACAAAAAAATTCTTGACACAAAGAGCGTTTCGGGACTTACGGGCGAAATGACAAGGCTGCTCGAAAAGGAGCTGTCGGGATGCTTTGACTCCATGGAAACGGATGCGCTCGGCTCGGTTGTATTTTCAAAGAAGGCGGGCGCGGGAAAAAAGCTTATGCTTTCCTGCGGCATTGATACGGCAGGTCTTATTGCCACATATGCAGAGGGCACAAAGATATCGGTAAGCTCTCTCGGCTCGTTTCATGTGGGAAATCTTGCCTTTGGCAGAGTATGCTTTGAAAAGCTCTCGGGTGTTCTTGTTCCCTCGGGGGCATACAGCTTTGACACACCCATCACCGACTATGTGGTTGAAACCTTTGATAAAAAGGCAAAGGACAAAATACAGCTTGGGGACACAGCATATTTTGACGAGGGCATAAAGTGCCACGGCGGAAAGCTGTACACGGGCTTTGCAAGCGGTGCAAAGATGAGCATTGCCTTTACGGCAGAGCTTTTCAAAAAGCTTGTGGGTGAAGGTGACCGCTTCTTGAAAGAAAACGGCATAGGCGAGCTTTATGCGGCGTTTCTCGGACAGGAGAGCCTTGGCTCAAGAGGAGCATCAAGCACCGCCTCGGGCATAAACCCCGACTATATCATTCATGTCTGTCCCATGGACATGACAGAGAAGAATGTCGGAAGCTTTGACTTTTCCGACGGTGTTGCCGTAAAAATGCTTGACAGGGCATTTGTTGCAGCCCCCGAGGCACTCTCTCTTTGCGAGACAATGCTAAAAGAGCTGGGCGTAAAGAACAAGCGCAGAGTCAGCAACAATTCATACAGCGCACTTAAAAATCTCGGACTCTGCGATAAGGGTGCATTTGTCTGCGAAATCGGCATCCCCGTAAAGTTCACGGGAACACGCGCAGAGCTTGTCTCGGACCCCTTCAGGGCTTAGAAACCGATTCTTTTGACAAAGCTTTGCGAAAACAGCACGTCAAATGTAAAAAAGCATTGCATTACAACGCTTTTTATGTTAGAATATAGTGATAAGCTAAAGATATTTATATAGCACTTGGAAAGGAGCTGCACCGACGAAATGAACGGCAATCCCAGAGGCACAAACGAAATAACCGAAATCGGTGCCATCCGAAGCCTTCTTGCAGACATAAAAAACGCCGAAAGCCGAAAGCACTTCAAAACCTCTTTTCATGTTTTGTACTGTCTTGTGACTGCGGCAATTCTCTATCTTACAATTGATTCAAGAAGCCTCGGCTTTTCCGCCCTGCCAACGCTGATAGGAGTGTTCCTGTTTTCGGCAATGAGCGTCTTTACAAACGGCTACTCTCCCGTTTTTTGCAAGGTAATCGCCTTTTTTTCCGGCCCGTTAATCTATGCCGCAAGGCATCTTGCCCTCTCGGATTTAAGCTATGAGGCGGCTGCTCTTGATGCAACACTTCTTCTTTGCTGTGTACTGCTCAGTGCGGTTTTTACCCTCGGCATAGCACTCGGCAAAACAAAGCTGTGGATTTTCACGGCAGCAAGCATCTGCTTTGGTATATTCATTCTGCTGTCGGTTTATATATCGGCAAGCATAACATATGACAGCATCTCTCCCTCTGTGCTTATAAAGGCGGTTGACGGGTATTTTGAAGAGTTTTCAAAAGAGTATACCTTGGCAGTCGAAGAAGCACTTTCGGATGAGCAAAGCTTTGAGGCAATAAAGCAGCTTTTGTCTCCCGGCGCCGATGCTTCGGCAGAGGAGCTGATTTCTGCGGCAAAGCAGACGGTGGAAGCCGCCGTCAGCCTTTCAAAGCCCCTTGTTCCGTCTGCGCTCTGTCTTATGTGTATGCTCTTATCCTTTATTGCCCTGCTCTTTCTTTCGGCAATAACACGTATTTTCAGGATAAACGTCTTTGTATGCATAATGGACACACGCTGGAAATACCGCCTGCCCCTTATCGGATACAGGGTATATGATATTTTACTGTTTATATACATTGTCGGCTTGTTTGTGGCTCTTCCGTCAAATATTGCAGCGACGGTTGTAAACCTGCTGCTGATTTTGACTCCCTTTGTTTTTTGCCGCGGAATATCGGCAATATACTCCTTTTTCCGCAGCAAGGATATACCGGGTCCCGTATGCGTTATGGCAACAGGTGCAATCGTTGTCGTAAGCCTTATGTTTGTCGGCATATATTCGGCATTCATCATAGGCTCTGTCGGCGTTTTCCATGCCTCGGGGAAGGAAAAGGAGGAACGGCTTCTGCTCTTTTCAAAAATGCAGGAGGAAAACGAGTATATCGACAGGATAAGAAAGAAGAACGAGTCCTCGGAACAAAAAGACGCTGCCGAACAGGACTCTTATAACTCAGAAAACAAAGACTAATCTATAAATTTCAGTGAAAAAGGAGAAAGGCTTGCAATGAAAAAGAACAAATTCAAGCTGTTGAATGGGTTAAAGAAGAGACAAACCTCTCTTTGCGCCGAAATTCTTTTATTCCTCCTCACGCTTGTCAGCTTAAACTCGGATTCACCCATGCCCATCCTTTGCGGCACGGCGTTTGTAATCTACTCCGCCCTTTTTGTCGTAACCCTTGTTCGCGACAGCAAAAAAACAAAGCTATCCTCGGACAGCCCCCTTCTCTCGGGCATTACCCGTGACTTTGTCACCTCATCAAAAAGACCGGTTGTTATCGTTGACAAAAACTGCAGTATATCCTGGTACAACGGTGCTTTTCTTGAAATGCTGGGCACAAAGGGTGCGCTTTACGGCAAAAGCATCACCGAGGAAATAAGCCACGCGCTCAATGCCGCAAGGCTCTTCCGCGATGACTACACAAGCCTTGAATTGTCTGTTAGAGACGTAAGATACGAGGTTTCCTGCCACACCGTCACAAGTGCGGGCAAGAGCTTCTGTCTGCTCATGTGGAACGATATTTCCGAGCTTGCAAATTTCAAAAACCTGCTTGACATGAAAAATGTTCTTGTCGCCTTTATTGTAATTGACAATTTCTCCGAGGCGATGCAGTTTGTTCAGGACAAGTCAAGAACTGCCGCCGCCATTATCGGAAGCGAGCTTGACGCATGGTGCGCCTCCATCGGCGGTATTATAAAGGAATACGACAGAGAAAAGTATATGCTTGCCTTTGAAAAAAAGCATCTTGAAGAGCTCAGAGAAAGCAAGTTTGACATTCTCGATAAAATAAGAAGCATAACGGTTGACGATGTGGCAATGCAGTTTACGGCATCCATAGGTATTGCCTGTCTTGAAGGCACTCTTGCAGAAAAGGAAGCGGCATCAAGAAGCTGTCTTGACCTTGCCCTTCAGCGAGGCGGCGACCAGGCTGTTCTCAAGATTGACTCCACCATGGAGTTTTACGGCGGCAGAAGCCAGACGGTGCAGAAAAAGACCAAGGTGCGCTCCCGTGTTGTTGCAAAAGAGCTTGTATCCCTCATGAAGCAATGCTCCAACGTCATTGTTATGGGACATAAGTTTGCAGACCATGACTGTATTGCATCAAGTGTTGCCGTTTCCCGTATTGCAAAGCACGTGGGAAAGCCGGTTAATGTTGTTGTAAACATTCACGACTTCAACCTCAAGGCTATCTTCAACAGCATGAGAGGTCAGAAGGAATACACCGACCTTTTTGTTGACAGAGAAAGCGCACAGGAGCTTATGCGTGCCGACACCCTTCTTGTTGTGTGCGACGTAAACAACGTAAAGCTCTTTGAGGTTCCCGAAATATACGAGGCGGCATCCAACATTGTAATTCTCGACCACCACAGAAAGACGGCAGACTTTTCAAATGAGCCGAAAATCGCCTATATCGAGCCTGCGGCTTCCTCCGTTTCCGAGCTTATGAGCGAAATCTTAGAGGAGGTTCTCACCGCCGGCACACTTCCCGCCGTTGAAGCAAATCTCATTCTCGCCGGTATCATTCTCGATACCAAGCAGTTTACCAAAAACACGGGCGTGCGTACCTTCGGTGCGGCTCTGTATCTCAGGAGCGAGGGTGCAAGCCCCTATGAAGCACAAAAGCTCTTCCGTACAAGCCTTGACGAATTTATGCGCGAAAATCAATTTGAAAACAACATACAGATATACAGAGACTGCATAGCAATCTCCACCTACGAGGGCGAAGCAAACGGCGGTGACAGAATTGCCGCGGCAAAGGCTGCCGACAGACTGCTCACCATTGAAGGCGTTTCCACCTCATTTGTGCTGTGCACCGTCGGTGACGAAATCAGCATTTCGGCACGCTCTGACGGAAACATAAATGTTCAGCTCGTTCTCGAGTCACTCGGAGGCGGCGGACACTTTGATTCGGCAGGTGCACAGGTTAAGGACATGACCATGAGACAGACCCTTGAAGCTCTCAAGCAAGCAATTGACGCCTTTATCGGCGAAGAATAAAGATAAAGAGACAGAAAGAAAGTAAAAGCATAATGAAAAAATCAAGAATTATCGCCTTTGCAAATCAAAAGGGCGGTGTGGGAAAAACCACAAGTGCCGTTAACATTGCGGCAAATGTAGCCTCTCTCGGCTTTCGCGTGCTTCTTTGCGACTTTGACCCGCAGGGCAATGCCTCAAGCGGTGTCGGGGTTGACAAGGGTGCCGACAAAACAGTATACGATGTGCTTATGGGAGACAACCCCTACGCGGCGCTTGTCAAAACAAACTACGAGAATCTCGACTGTCTGCCTGCCGACGTTTCCCTTGCGGGAGCAGAGCTTGAAATAGCAGACGAAAACAAGCGTGAGGCAAAGCTTAAAACGGCACTCGATATGCTTCGCCCCGATTATGACTACATATTCATTGACTGTCCGCCCTCTCTCGGGCTTCTGACAATAAACGCACTTTGTGCCTCTGACGGCGTTATCGTTCCCATGCAGTGCGAATATTTTGCACTCGAGGGACTCAGCCAGCTTATGAGAACCCTCACTATTGTCAGAAAAAAGTACAACCCCGCCCTCAGTCTTGACGGAGTTGTTGTGACCATGTTCGACGGAAGGCTGAATCTCTCGCTTCAGGTGCTTGAAGAAATCAAAAACCACCTGCCGGGCAAGCTTTTCCGCACACCCGTACCGAGAAACGTAAGACTTTCCGAGGCTCCAAGCTACGGAATGCCCATTAAATATTATGACAAGCACTCAAAGGGTGCCCTTGCTTACGAGGACATCGCCAAAGAGCTTACACAACGCTTTTGATTCTTGAAAGGATGGTTTTTACATTGAAAAACAACGCCAAGCGTTTGGTCCTGATGTTTGCCTGCATTTTTCTTTTGTTCGGCGGCTGCTCAAAAAAACAGACCGAGCCTACAAAGGACAATACCGTTCATTTTGAAAAGAAAAATCCCGTAATCGCCTCAAAGTTCCTCTCACCCGAGCAGCTTGAAGCACAGAAAGCAGCCGAGAACAATTCCTCCGAAAATGACAAGGAGCAAGAGGAGCCTGCCTTCTATATAAATCCCCTCACAGGTCTTAAAACCGAGAAGGATCTCACAGGCAAACGACCTGTCGCCGTGATGATTAACAACATTCATCTTGCCCTGCCGCAGATTGGTATTTCCGAGGCGGATATTGTTTATGAAATTCTCGAGGAAGGCGGCATTACAAGACTTCTTGCCATTTACAATGACTATGAGGATATTCCCGAAATCGGCTCTGTTCGTTCGGCAAGAGATTATTATGTAGACATCGCCGATGCCCATGATGCCATCTTTGTTCATGCAGGCGGAAGCACCTATGCATACAGCACCCTTCAAAACAGAAAAACAAACAACATAGACGGTCTTTATACCTCCAACTTTTACAGAAGTGCCGAGAGACGCAAGACCATGGCATCCGAGCACACCCTTATGATTTCGGGCGAAGGCCTTTCTCAGAGCATCTCCGACAAGGGCTACCGCACAACAACCGAGCTTGCCTGCCCCCTTGAATTTGACAAGGATGCCTACATCGGCTCAAACAAGTCCGAGCATATTGAAATTCCCTTCTCTATAGGCTACAATCCCGACCCCTATATTACAAGCTTCTTTGATTACAACAGCACCGATGAGCTTTACTACAAGGGACATTTCGGCGAGCCGCACATCGACGGCGATGACTCCGAGATTCTTACCTTTAAAAACGTAATCACCCTCACCTGCGACCAGAGTCTTATTCCCGGCGACCAGCTTGGATGTATACAGGTAGACTTCACGGGCAGAGGCTCGGGTTCTCTTTCGGTAAACGGCACAGCCAGAAGAATTTACTGGGAAAGAGACTCAAGAACAAGCTCCTACAAGCTCTATGAGAGTGACAATTCCACCCCCGTACAGCTTCACCCCGGCAAGACCTATATTGCCCTTGTACCAAAGGGTGCCGGCGTTACCATTGACGGCAAGACCGTAAAGGATTAAGTGTATATATAAAACTCAACATAAAGGAAATGAAAGCACATGAATGAAAAACAGTTAGTTGCAGAATATCTCAAAGCCCTTCTTTGCGATATGTCCGAAGAAGAAATTGCGGCAATGCTTGAATATCCTGCCGACAAGAAAATGGGAGACATCGCCCTGCCCTGTTTCAAGCTCAGCAAGGTTCTCAGAAAAGCTCCCGTAATGATAGCAAGCGATTTGTGCGCGGGACTTGAAAGCAATCCTTCGGCAAAAGACGTTTTTGAAAAAATCGAAAGCGTAAACGGCTATCTCAATTTCTTTATCAGCAAGGGCAATCTCGTAAAGGATCTCGAAAGAATCTCCACCGATGAAAACTACGGCTCAAACGATGACGGCAAGGGCAAGACAATCGTTATTGACTATTCCTCGCCCAACGTCGCAAAGCCTTTTCATATCGGACACCTTCGCTCAACCGCCATCGGTCAGGCTATCAAGAACCTGCACAGATTTTCGGGTTATGAATGTGTCGGCGTAAATCACCTCGGTGACTGGGGTACTCAGTTCGGTAAGCTCATTGTTGCCTACAAAAAATGGGGCAGCCGTGAGCAGATTGAAGAGGGCGGAATTGATGCTCTTACGGAGATTTACGTAAAGTTCCACGAGGAGGCAGAAAAGGATCCTGCCCTCAACGATGAGGCAAGAGCCGCATTTACCGCCATGGAGACAGGTGATGAAGAAAATCTCGCCCTCTGGAAGTGGATTATTGATATTTCCATAAAGGAATATAAAAAGACATATGCCCTTATCGGTGCTGACTTTGAAAGCTGGCTTGGTGAAAGCTATTTCTTCAATAAGACTGACAGAGTTGTGTCCGAGCTTCGCGAAAAAAAGCTGCTTACCGTTGATGACGGCGCAGAAATTGTTCGCCTTGACGATTATAATATGCCTCCCTGCCTTATTCTTAAGTCAGACGGCTCGACAATCTACGCCACACGCGATATTGCCGCCGCAATTTACAGAAAAGAAACCTATGACTTTGAAAAGTGCATCTATGTTACAAGCGCAGGTCAGTCGCTTCACTTTGCACAGTTCTTTAAGGTTATCGGCATGATGGGCTATGACTGGGCAAAGGACCTTGTTCACGTTCCCTTCGGTACCGTAAGTATTGAAGGCTCAAAGCTTGCTACAAGAACGGGTAATGTTGTTCTTCTTAATGATATCTTTAATATCGCAACAGAAAAAACCCTTGAAATTATTAATCAGAAAAACCCCAACCTTGAAAATAAAGAGGAGGTCGCAAGCGCTGTCGGTGTCGGTGCGGTTGTGTTCCATGACCTGTCTAATAATAGAATTAAAGACGTAAACTTTATGTGGGATGAGGTTCTTAACTTCGATGGTAATACAGGCCCATATGTTCAGTATACCTACGCAAGATGCTGCGGCGTACTTGAAAAATCCCCCGAAACTCTTAATATTAAGCCCGAAAGCGGCTTCGTTATTACAGAAAATGCTGAAAGCGCCCTTATTAAAACGCTTAAACTCTTCCCCGAAAAGGTAAGACAGGCAAGAAATGAACTTGAACCCTCTATCGTCTCAAGATACCTTCTCGATGTATGCGCTGACTTTAATCGCTTCTATCATGATTGCCCCGTTCTTAAGTGCGAGGATGCACGCGTTAAAGATACTCGTGTCGCCCTCGTTAAGGCTGCCTCTGTCGTTCTTAAAAACGGCCTCTCCCTTATCGGTCTTAAAACTCCTAAGAATATTTGAGTAACAAATAGCAGGGTTTTTTCGCTTTCTTGAAAGAAAGGTCGAGACGGCTCGACACCCAATTTCGCGGTCATGTTCTGCAAACTAAAACAACATCGCTCGCGATAGAAAACGTTGCTTGACCGCCATAAATCCAAGCGGTCAACCGATACAAACCCAATTAGCACTACCCCAAACGGAGGGAGATAAGCCACCACGGGTCGAGACGGCTCGACACCCAATTTCGCGGTCATGTTCTGCAAACCAAAATAACATCGCTCGCGATAGAAAACGTCGCTTGACCGCCATAAATCCAAGCGGTCAACCGATACAAACCCAATTAGCACCCACCCCAACGGAGGGTGTTAAGCCTCCACGGCGAAAGAGGGAGATTCAGCGGAGCGTCGGGGAGCAGTAATATAAAGTAACTTCTATCCCTGATTTTGACGAATCGAAGATAAAACCTCGAAAACCGTGAGTGTCAAAATCAGCATTTTAAAGATACAAAATCCCCCCGACCGAGCCACTCCCTCTTTTTGAGTGGAGCGCTTTGGTTACTTTGTCGCGGGACAAAGTAACGGAAAACGCGGCCCGCAAGCCGCGGAACTCCTGTCAGGCAAAATTGTAACTTAAAAAGTACCCCGCTGTCCGCAGACAGCTAAACTCCTGTCATGCAAAATGTAACTTAAAAAAGTAACTCAAAAGATAAAACAGAAAAGAGAGAAAAATGGAAACTTACGAAAATAAGCAGCGAATTATACAGGAACT
>JAZQIW010000019.1:0-4412 GCA_045541355.1 Eubacteriales bacterium
CGACGATTTTGAAACCTTCCATATGATGGAATATCCCACCCTTTACTATAACAGAAACGGTGTGCTTTTCCCGAGAAAAATCGGCGATAATTATGCACTTCTGTCCCGCCCCTGCGCACCCGGTCATTGCCTTTTAGGTAACATCTGTTACAGCGAAAGCCCTGACCTTACATTCTGGGGCAAGCACAGAGCACTTATCAGAGTAACCCAGGGCTGGCAGAGAGTAAAAGTGGGCGGCGGTCCTACACCTATTGAAACAGATGAAGGCTGGCTTCTTCTTTACCACGGCGTAACGGAAATGTGTAACGGTCTTATCTATGCTGTGGGCGGAGCAATCTTAGACAGGGACGACCCCTCAAAGGTGCTCTACCGCACGAGAGATAAGATTATGACACCCGAAACACTCTATGAAAGAGTAGGGGATGTCGGCAATGTGGTTTTCCCCTGTGCTACTCTTTGCGATAAGGATACGGGCAGAATTGCCATGTATTACGGTGCTGCCGATACCTGCGTCGGTGTTGCATTCACAACAGTCAACGAGCTTGTCTCATATATCAAGGAACATTCTATGTAAACAGAGCGAAAAGAAACGGATTATTTCCGTTTCTTTTTTATTAATCGGTCAAATAATGTCTTGAAAAAGTCAAAAAAAGTCCTTGTAATGCATCTTTGCGATGTTATATTAAGAGTGTAATCTGATTTAATATAAAAGGAGAGAGGATTATGGCTAAAGTAATAAACGGCGTATCAATCCCCAACCTTCCCTGGGAAGATAAACCGCAAGGATGCACAGATACCGTGTGGAGATACAGTAAGAATCCCATTATCACAAGAAAAGATGCTTTTGAAGCAAACAGCGTTTTCAACAGCGCTGTGGTACCCTTCGGCGATGGCTTCAGAGGTGTTTTCAGAATCGACTCCTACGACATGGTTCCCATGCTTCGTACAGGTAAGAGCAAAGACGGTATCAAGTGGGAAATCTCTGACGATAACCTTGAGTGGACAGACAGAAACCCCGACATCGGCTACGAGTACGGCTATGACCCGAGAGTAATTAAGTTTGAAGACGGCAAGTACTACGTTTGCTGGTGTAACGGCGTGCCCGGCGGTCATACAATCGGACTTGGATATACCGAGGACTTTGAAAAGTTCTATCAGCTTGAAAGCCCTTTTCTTGTGTATAACAGAAACGGTGTTCTTTTCCCGAGAAAGATTAATGGCAAATACGCAATGCTGTCCCGTCCCACAAATCCCGGCAGCGGAGGCGGTCTCGGCTCAATCTGGTACAGCGAAAGCCCCGACCTTGAATACTGGGGACATCACAGAGACGTAATGCATCCCACAAGCCTTGGCTGGCAGAACAATAAGATAGGCCCCGGTCCTGCTCCCATTGAAACGGACGAGGGTTGGCTCCTTATCTACCATGGCGTAATGAGCTCTTGTGCAGGTCTTGTTTACAGTATGGGCGCGGCAATACTCGACATTGACGAGCCGTGGAAGGTAAAGTACCGCACTAAGAAGTTCCTTCTCAAGCCTTGGGAACCTTATGAATGTATGGGCGATGTACATACCGTTGTATTCCCCTGTGCTTCTCTTGTTGATGCGGATACAGGCAGAATGGCAATCTACTACGGCTGCGCAGATACCTTTGTCGGTCTTGCTTTTACAACTGTTGACGATATTATTAAGTACACAAAGGAAAACTCCTTATAAAACATTAAAGCACGTAAATGTTATTCGCTCATAAGAGCGAGTGGAATGCACCTTTTGGTGCTGGAAGTGTGTTTTCAAATACGTAAAGTATTTCCCTGTGGGAAATGTTGTAACAAAAACCGTCTCTTTGAGACGGTTTTTGCATTTATATCCGATTTGCCATATTCCGTGTTTTAATATATCAGAACTCCTTGTTTCTCAACCTGTATTCGCTTGGTGAAATGTGCATATGCTTTCTGAAAACCTTGCAGAAATAATTGCCGCAGGAAAAACCGCACCTGTTGGCTATGCTTTCGATGGATTCCCCTGACTCATTGAGAAGATTTACCGCCTCCTGAAGCCTTACCTTAGTCAGATATTCTATCGGCGAGGATTTCAGCTCCTCCGAAAATACCCTTGACAAATGGCTCTGCGAAACTCCGAGCTTTTGTGAAATATCGTAAATTCCGCTAATTGACATATATTCATTTTCAATAATTTTTTTTGCCTTTAATACAATGTCCGAAAAATGCTTTTCGTCATTGAGAAGGTCAAAACACAGTTTGCACAGAAAATCAAAGGTGAGACGTTCACCCGTGAAAGAATCGGAAATAAGCCCGAGTGAGGCACGCCTGTATATTTCGGAAAGGGAAAGAATGCTTTTTGCGTTGCCGTTTATTCGGAAAATGTTTCCGACACTGTCATTTATAAGGCTGTAATAGGGAAGACATAGGTCGCCGCGAAATTTAATATATATAAATTTCCAAGGAGCAAGATTTTCCTTTTCGTCAAAGAAATATTTGTCATCATCGGGTATTTTCAAAAAGAAACCGCTTCCTTGACTTACCGTGTGCTTTTTGCCTTTGATAACCACCGTTCCCGAGCCGGAGAGGGTGTATTGAAAAAGGTAACATTCCTCTCTCTGCCTGTTGTCGAGGTAATAAGCTGCACTGCTTATCTCCTCCATTCCCGTTGTCAAAAGCTTTATGGGCGGATTCTTTATTCCCGAAAGAAAATCAAATCTGTATTTTTTAAAGACGTTGGATATCAAAAAATTACCTCCCATATCATAAAATTATCATTGAAAAGCGGCGATATATACGATATTATGTAATTGTTATAACATATTTTTTTGAAAAAGTAAATAATAAAATTACCTAAAATCGTATGGAGGACAAAAAATGAGCTTTAAAATTGCATTTATCGGCGCAGGCAGTATCGGTTTTACAAGAAGACTCCTTTCGGATATTTTGGCGGTGGAGGAGCTTCGCGACATTGAGGTTTCATTTACCGACATAAACCCCGACAATCTCAGAATGGTAACACAGCTTTGTCAGAGAGACATCGACGAAAACGGTCTTGATATTAAAATTCAGTCAACCCTTGACAGACGTGAAGCCTTCAAAGATGCAAAATACGTTATTTGCGCAGTTAGAATCGGTATGCTTGAGGCGTTTGCAACAGACGTTGAAATTCCCCTTAAATACGGTGTTGACCAGTGTGTCGGCGATACACTCTGCATAGGCGGTATTATGTACGGTCAAAGAGGCATTGCGGCAATGCTTGATTTCTGTAAGGATATACGCGAGGTTGCTGCCCCCGGCTGTATGATGCTTAACTATTCAAACCCCAATGCCATGCTCACATGGGCGTGTAATAAATATGGTAAGGTTCCCACTCTCGGTCTTTGCCACGGCGTTCAGAACGGACACACACTTATTGCATCGGCACTCGGCAGAGATAAAAAGGATGTTGATATCACCTGTGCCGGCATCAATCATCAGACATGGTACATTAGCGTAAAAACAGACGGCGTGGAAAGAAAAGACGAGCTGTATGAGCTTTTGAAGAAGCATGAAAGAGCACCGCACGAAAGTGTAAGACTTGATGTTATGAAGCATTTCGGCTATTTCTCGACAGAGTCCAACGGCCATCTTTCCGAATATCTCATGTGGTACAGAAAGAACAGAGATTATCTCGGCTCATGGGTTGATTTTTCAAACTGGGAGCAGGGTGAAACGGCAGGGTACTTAAGGGTTTGTAAGGAAGGCAGAAACTGGTTTGAAACAGATTTTCCCAACTGGCTCAAGGCTCCCGCCAACGTTTACAAGGAAGAAAACCGTTCTATTGAACACGGAAGCAGAATTATTGAGGGACTCGAAACCGGCAGAACTTACAGAGGTCATTTCAACGTAATGAATAACGGATGCATTTCAAATCTTCCCGACGAATGTGTTGTTGAAGTTCCTTGCTTTGTTGACAGAAACGGCATATCCGTTCCTAAAATAGGAGACCTTCCCCTTGGCTGTGCGGCAATCTGCTCACAGAGCATCTGGGTACAGAGACTCAGCGTTGAAGCAGCAGTAAGTGCGGATATCAACCTTCTCAGACAGGCGGCGCTCATGGATCCCCTTACAGGTGCTGTTTGTACACCCGATGAAATTGACAGCATGATTGATGAAATGCTGGTAGCAGGAGCAGAATGGCTTCCTCAGTATAAAGAGGAAATTGAAAGAGCAAAGGTGCGTTTGTCGGAAAATCCGCCAAAGCATAAGGACTATACAGGCTTTTCACTCAAAGAAAAAACAGTTGAAGAAATGAAGCTTGAAAAGGAAAAGTACAGAAAGCTCGCTCAGGCTGCGGCAAAGGAAAACGTAAAATAAAACATATTGACAAAATCAGACGGGTGTGATATACTCACATCCGTAAAGTAAATATTG
>JAZQIW010000020.1:0-22244 GCA_045541355.1 Eubacteriales bacterium
TCTCTTGCTGCTGACGATGCAACATCCCTTTCTTCAAGCTATTACTATGTAGATGCTGAGAATGGCACAAGCACACTTCTTCCCACAATGGATGACTATATGAAGAATTACAATAAGTATTCTCTCAGATATGCTGATGAAAAGTATTCCTCCGCACTTCGTTTCATGGCTATGATTTCTAACACCGCCAAGAGCGAAGAAACAGAGTATGTTATTGATGAATACGGTTATATCATTACACTTGAAGAAAAGCTTAATAATAATGACTACTCACAGCTTAACTTCGACTTTACCGTTGCAAGCGGAACAGCATATGTGTCCGGCGTAGCTTATAATAAGCAGGAAGGCATCAATAAGGTATTTGCAGAGGATGCAGGTTATGACCAGTTTACAGCAGTATTCTATAACATTCCCGAAACCGCATACGGTAAGAGAATTGTTACAAAGACATACACAAAGATGACTGTTAACGGAGAGCAGTTCGTGCTCTATGGCGAGCCTATGGTAACAAGCCTCTATTCTGTGGCAAAGAATCTTATTGATAATGACCTTATTTCCGAAGGCTCGGAAGAGTATACAAAAACTTGCGATATCATTGACACAGCAATAGATAAAGGCTTTGGCAATGACGCAGGCGCAGACACGGGCGATCTCTGGAACTAAAACGTAAAAAGCATAATAATTAAAGAATCCGCACCCCACGGGTGCGGATTTTTTTTGACGATTATTGTAAACAAATGTTATAAGCACTTGCAAAAAAAATAATTTGGTGGTAATATATATTATGTATATGTATGGATAATGGATAAAAATGCAGTATCAAAGGAGAAGGCACAGATGAATAACGGTTTAAAGCCGTCAAAGGTGAATGTAACAATAGAAGCTATGCCGTATTTTTCGGCATCAATAGCGGGAATGCACATATCCCCCGTAACAAGGGTGGTTATGGGCACGCCGCAGGCTGTCACACAAGGAAGACTTGAGCTTAGTGTTGTTGGCAGATGCGGAGATATAGAGTTTTTGCGCAGATGTGATTTTGTGCGCGATAGCTTCATGCCCGAAAATTATAACCTTAAAAATACAAATACATGTGCCTTAGAGTTTGATTATGACTGCTTTGAGTATGATACTGCTTTTCTCAATAGCCTTGAGGATGAAACCGAGGCAGAAATATATGTGCTTGTAAAGTTCGCAGGCTCAGAATATGTTACCAAAACAGATATTCTTCTTTTGCCCTATAATACATGGGCGGGACTTGACAGCGAACCGTCGGTGCTTGCATATTTTGTACACGACGAGGATGCTTATATAGAAAAGATATGCTCGGGTGTTGTCGAGAACGAAGTGATTGATTATGCGGCAAATTCAAAAAAGACAATAATGTCTGCCGTAAAAGAGCTTTATAAGAGGCTTAAGGAATGTAATATTATTTATACAAGACCTGCAGGATATTCCGCCCATGCAAGACAGAAGGTGAGACTTCCCGAGGAGCTGTTCTCGGGTAGCAGCATACTTGCAACACCCCTTGAAATTGCACTTGTGTTTAGTGCTTGTGCAAAGAGAATCGGCTTTGATACCTCTGTTTTGTTTGTAAGAGGCGTTGAGGGTGAGATGTCGGTGCTTTGCGGCGTTCACCTTGTAAAGAGCAGAATTGATGTGCCGGTTTGTGAGAATGCCGATAAAATACGTGCCATGGTTGATGCGGGTGATCTTCTCATTGTTGACCCGTCGGTTTTTGCGGCGGCACAGAATACATCGTTTGTAATGGCACTTGAGAATACTGCCGAGTCCTTTATCCAGAACAGCGCAGGACTTGTGTGCATGATTGAGATTGATAAAGCACTCATGTGCTCGGGACTTTATGTTGAGAACGATGAGTTCAGAGGTCTTTCGGTTAAAAATTCCGTTGCGAGAATATATTCTTCCCTTGTTTCCTCTCCTTCTGTTCAGTTCCTTTCGGGAAAGAACAGAAGTGATATAGAAGAAATTCCTCTTCTTACGGTTGATTTTAATGCTTTCTTTAACGATGCAGAAAAGGCATATAAAATTCTCCCCCTTGATTTTAACGTAAACCTTGCGGAATATGCGGCGGTGGACAAGGATTTTTCCTCTATTCTTACCATGTCCTCGCCCATGGCGAAACAGCATTTCAGTAATAATGAGCTTGTGAGAATCAAGGCAAGATTTGAAAGACTCAAGGAAAGAATAACCAAGGAAGATGCCGTAACTTCTTCCCTTCGCGATGAGGAGCTGTATAGAACGGCAAGCGATATTGCCTTCGGCAAGAATAAGAAGGAGCCCTATTTTGCCTTTGGTTATGTGAAAATTACAGATAAGCTTACAGAGCTTGTAAGCTTTGCTCCCGTTTGCCTTGTAAGAGCAGATTTTACATATGATAGCGGTAACTTCTATGTTAAGCAGGCAGGCAATCCAATTGTAAATAAGGTGTTTATCAGAAATGCCCTTAAGGATTCCTCTCTTGGCTACGACTCATTTATGAAGTCGCTTATGCCCACCGATAAAAAGGAAATCTTTGATATGTTTGAAAATATACGCTCGGCTCTTTCCGAAACGGATGACAGACATATCTATGAAATAGTCAGAGAAGTTCATATTGTCAATGTAAATATTGATGACTATGTGCTTTGGAGCAACCTTGCACTCGAAAGAAACAAAATTTCTGCAAGCGAAACGGCACAAAGAGCATTTTCTGATAAAGCATATGCAAGTGAACAGTATAATTATAGCTATGTTCCGACACATCCACTTAGTGCCGCCGGAATGAAGGCTGTTTGCAATAACGGCGACATAGTGGTCGAAGGTGTGTTTACCGAGGAAAAGGAACAGGTTTTCTCTTCGGTAGCAAGCCGCAATGTAACAGAGGGTAAATCCATGCTTGTAGTGACTGATGACATGGAAATGTCACAGTACATAAGCGGACTGCTCGAGGAAGCAGGACTTATGGAGTGTACCTTTGTTGCCGATGAAATGGAAATAAAGGCTGATAGGGCACTCTCACGTATCTGCGAAGGTCTTGAAAAGTATAAGGATTTTTCTGCCGAGGGAGCAGGCTTTGTTTCGCCTGAGCTTTCGGATACGGATAAGGTGCTTAAAGAATATACGGAAAGGCTGAACACAGTCCATAAGCTCGGTATGTCTCTTAAAGAGTCGGTAAGCGCATATCTTTCGGCAGGTAAGGGCGTAAGAAACTGCGATGCAATAAAGGTTGATAAGACGGTGTTTGAGAATATTTCGGAAGCCGAGCTTGATGAAATATTTGAAGGTGCAGGAGAGCTTATAACTGTTGCAAGACGCCTGCAAAAGGAAAGCGGACTTGAGCTTTATACCCCTCTCTCAAAGCATCCCCTTTATCATACATGTCCCAAAAATCCCATTGATGAACAGTCAAAGCAGAATATAAGACGCTCAATAGAGGCGGCGGTGCCTGTTTTGTCGGAATACAGAGATGTGTTCTCGGATGTCAATGAAATTCTTCAGATAGACGATAGGGAAATAGATAGTCTTTATAAGCTTGAAAAGCTGAATGACCTTTATAAGCTTGTGCTTTCGGCAAGGGATCTTGATATTCCCGAAAAGTTTATTGAAAGCGATATTGCAGACTTTTCAAAGAGTAAGCGCTTTGTTGCAGAGAATAAAAAACGCATGGAGGCTATTGAGTTCAAGCTCAACTTCTTTAGTAAGGAAATTTTTGAGGACATAGAAACCCTCCTTGTCGGCGATGAATATGATGAGGGCGAGAAGGGCTTCCTCAAGCGCTTTATGCAGAAGAAAAACAGTCAGGATGTGCTTCTTCAGTATGTTGAGCATGAAAAGAAGTCTGAGTTCCAGCAGCATAAGGTTGCTGATATATATAAGCTGCTGTATGAATATAAGGCTTGCGTTGTTAATATGAGACATGCGGAAAATGACGGCAAGGAAGCAGATGAAAACAGCATAAAGCTTGCACGGGTGTCGGATTTGGCTTCCGGCCTTGTTGATGAAATCTGCGCAGGAGGAGAGCATGATAAAAAGAAATGCCTTTCAAATGTTTTCCGACTCATTTCGGTAATACCCGTAGACTCACACCTTGCAAGAAAAATAACCGTTGCCAGAGCAAGACTTGCAGAGCTTTATTCGGGCGAAAAGTGCGTTTGTAAGACGCTTGAAGAAAACCTTGGAATTGATTTTTCAAACCTTCATTTTGAAAGCGGAATTCTGTCCTTTGACGGTCTTGGTAAGTATTTTGAAGAGCTGTCAAAACGTCTTGATGTTGCATATATCTGGTCGCTGTGGCTTGAAAAATCCCGTAAGCTGAGTAATATTCTTCCCGGCTTTGTCGATTATCTCGTACAGCATGGAGCTGTGGGAAATATTGATAGAATTTTCGCAAAAAGCCTGCTGCTGCCCGTGTCAGAGTGTATAAGGGATGATATGTTTGAATCCTTCAAAGCGGAAAATCTCGGCAAGGCAAAGGAAAGGTATGTACCAGGGCTTTTAAAGGCTTGTGAGATTTCAAAAAGAAACGTAATAAAGAGCTATGAAACTGTTGTAAAGCACGTTGCTGAGACAAACAGTATTGATAAGAGCAGCTTTGAAGGCTCAGAACTTCGTGAGTTTATTGAAAAGAACGCGGCGGTAGTTCAGAAGGTGCTTCCCATTTTTGTGGTAACAAAGAATATTCTTACCGAGGTTTTGCCTCTCGGAGTCGAATTTGACCTTGTGGCACTTATAGATAATAAGGATAATGGCTTTGGTATGCTTCCGGGTATTGCCTTCGGTAAGAGATGCGCGCTGTTTAATATGTCGCATATTTCGAGAAGCAGCCTTTGCCAAAGACTTTGCAGAAGCGCAAGCGTCTATAATGTAAAGAGTACACATTCTGAAAAGGATATGTACCTGCTGCCGTATCTTTCCTCAGGTGCATTTGACGAAGAGCTTGTGTGTACGGCACTTTCCGAAAAGCCTTCGGCAGAGCTTGTAAGAATGAACGGCACCTTTGAGAGAACAACAGGCAGAACAAATAAAACCGAAAGCGAGCTTTCGATAGTCAAGGCTGCCGAAATGCTTTCGGATACATCAAAGAAGGTTGCCATTACTGCATTTACCAAGGAGCAGTGTACGGCAATAGAAAAGCTTTGCTTTGTGCTCTCAAGAAAGAATAAGGTAATAGGTCAGGCACTCAGGGAATCGAGACTTTGTGTTTGCACACCCGATAGACTCTATATGAAAAAGTATGACGGACTTGTTGTTTCTGCGTGCTTTGGTGCAGATAAAGAAGCGAGAATCGGCTGGGATTTCGGATATGCAGGCGTTGAGTGCGGCGAAAAGATTCCCGAGGCATATATAAGCATCAGCGATAGAATAACAGAGAAAACGGTGCTTCTTACAAGCCTTAATGTTAAGGATTCAAGGGCTATAAGACTGTCAGGCACCAATGCCCGTGTGTTCAATAACTTCTGCGAGGTACTTTCAGAGGGAAGAATACAGGCTAACATGAAGAATATCAATACAAGCACCGAAAACAGCATCCTGTATGATATCATGGCATATATTGTGGATGATACACCCAAGGTTTGCCGCTGTGAAGGAAAAACGCCCTTAAAGTTTGCTCTTCGCTCGCTGTCGGATACAAATCTTTATTTGCTCTGCGATAATGATATGGATGTGTGCATGCATGATGAGCTTATGATAAAGAAGGCTCTTGAGGAAAAGGGAAAGACGGTTTCAACCATTTCGCCGATGATTCTTGTCGGAAGTGAGTGCGAACAGACTTTCAGCGGGCTTGTGAAAGAAAACGTTTAACGGGAGGGAAGGCAGTATGCCAAATTTTTCCGTAAATTGCATAGGAATTGATTTGGGAACGGCAAATACCCTTGTCTGTACTCCCGAAAAGGGTATAATAATACGTGAGCCCTCCTATGTTGCATACGATGTCAAATCCGAAGAAATAATAGCAATAGGCACAGAGGCAAAAAAGCTTGTCGGAAAGACGGCGGGGAATATTAAGGTTGTAAGACCGCTGAGAGACGGCGTAATCTCCGACTTTGAACTAACCCTTGCAATGCTCAGCCATTTTGTGCGTCAGGCAATGAATAAAGGCTTTTTTATAAGACCTAAGGTTGTTGTATGTATTCCTTACGGCGTAACACAGGTAGAACACAGTGCCCTTGAAAATGCTCTTTTTGAGGTGGGTGTTGCAAGCGTTGCAATAGTGGAGGAGCCTGTGGCGGCGGCAATAGGAGCAGGTCTTGCCTTTAAAAATCCTGTTGGTAATATGATAGTAGATATTGGCGGCGGAACAACCGAGGTTGCGGTGGTAACGGCAGGCGGCGTTGCGGTATCCAAATCTTTAAGAGTTGCGGGAGACGAACTGAACGAGGCGATTGTCGAGTATATCCATAAGAAATTCAATGTTGTAATAGGCGATGTTACGGCAGAGGATATAAAAAAAGAGATAGGCTCTACTCATAAAAACGCAGACCTCGGAATGCTTGAGGTCAGGGGCAGAAATCTTATAACGGGACTGCCGTCGGTGTTTAATATATACTCGTCGGAAATACGTGTTGCCATGACACCGGTAATTAATCAGATTGTTGAGGTGATTAAGGCTGCGCTTGAGATAACCCCTCCTGAGCTTTGTGCTGATATTCATACAAACGGAATTATGCTTTCGGGAGGAGGAGCACTCCTTTCGGGAATAGCACAGCTGATTGCGGAAAAAACACACCTTGATGTTTTTGTGGCAAAGCGGCCGCTTGACTGTGTTGCAGACGGCATAATGAAGATAATGACCAAGGAAGGCTATAACGGTGTTCTCACGGTGGTAAACCATAAGAGAACATAGACTGAAAGTGTATAATAATTGTATATATAAAGAAAGGTTGACAAAACAATGAAAGAAATACTCAAAGAATTGAAGTTTAAAACGGCAGATGCCGAAGCCAAGAAGAGACCTGTATTTTGTATTGTAATGGACGGCATCGGTCTCGGTAAGGATAATGCCGCAAATGCAATTAAAAATTCAAGAACTCCCACCCTTGATATGCTTATGTCAAAGTATCCTACATTGAAGCTTAAGGCACACGGTACGGCTGTCGGACTTCCTTCAGATGACGATATGGGTAACTCCGAGGTGGGTCATAATGCCATAGGCGCAGGACAGGTTTTCGCACAGGGTGCAAAGCTTGTTTCAAATTCCATAGAATCGGGCCTTATGTTTGAATCCGACTCATGGAAGCAGATAGCAGCCGTAAAGGATACGGGTAAAACGCTTCACTTTATCGGCCTTTTTTCAGACGGTAACGTGCATTCTCATATTGACCACCTTAAGGCTATGATGATACAGGCTAAGAAGGAGGGCATTGCAAAGGTAAGAGTTCATATTCTTATCGACGGCAGAGATGTTGGCGAAACAAGCGCGCTTGAATATATCAATCCCTTTGAGGAGTTTCTCGGCACTCTTCGCAGCGAAGGCTGTGATGCAAAGATTGCATCCGGCGGCGGAAGAATGTGCATAACAATGGATAGATATGAGGCTGACTGGTCAATGGTAGAACGCGGCTGGAAGACTCATGTTCTTGGTGAAGGCAGACAGTTTGCATCGGCAAAGGAGGCTGTTGAAACATATAGAGCAGAAATCGGCTGTATCGACCAGGATCTTCCTCCTTTTGTAATCGCCGAAAACGGAAGGCCCGTTGGTACAATTGAAGACGGTGACAGCGTAGTATTCTATAACTTCAGAGGCGACAGAGCCATTGAAATTTCAAAGGCGTTTGACGATAAGGACTTTGATAAGTTTGACAGAATCCGTGTTCCCGCCGTCACTTATGCAGGTATGCTTGAATATGACGGTGACCTTCACATTCCCTCAAGATATCTCGTTTCTCCTCCCGAAATCAAGGGAACAATGGGCGAATATCTTGCAAACACAGGCGTAAGCCAGTATGCTCTCAGTGAAACTCAGAAGTTTGGTCATGTGACCTATTTCTGGAACGGAAATAAGAGCGGTAAGTTCGATGAAGAAACAGAAACATATGAAGAAATAAAGTCTGATGTAATCCCCTTTGAGCAGAGACCCTGGATGAAGTGTGCTGAGATTACTGACAGACTCATTGAGGTTGCCGAAGAGGGAAAGTATAGATTTATGCGTGTGAACTTCCCTAACGGCGATATGGTAGGCCATACGGGTAATTACCTTGCAACGGTTGTGTCTGTTGAGGCGCTTGACCTTCAGCTTGCCAGAATCCTTGAGGTTGTTGATAAGCTTGACGGCGTTGCACTTATTACAGCCGACCACGGCAATGCCGACGAAATGTGCGAAATAGATAAAAAGACGGGCGAGCCTAAGCTTGATAAGGAAGGTAATACAAAGTCCAAGACAAGCCATACTTTAAATCCCGTTCCTTGCATAATTTATGATAATAAGTATTCGGAAAACTATAAGGTTATAGAAAAGGATAACTATGGTCTTTCCAATATTGCTGCAACACTTGTAAATCTCATGGGTTATGAAAAGCCCGAAATATGGGATGAAAGCATGATAGAGGTTCTCTAAAATTAATATGAAGGAGGCATTTGCCTTGAAAAGATTGTTATCATTTGTTTTATTGTGTCTTAGCTTTGCAGTAGTCGTAAGTGCAGCACCTAATTTTTCCGGTGTTGTTGAGTCTGCGGATGAATTTGAAGGCTTCTTTGAAGAAATTTTGCCGGAAGAAGATACTGCGGAGCTTAAGGGTGACGGAACAGAGACTTCACCCTATGAAATTTCATCTGCCAATGAGTTTAATAAATACGCAAAGCTTGTAAGAAACAGCAACTCCCAATACGGCTCAAAGTATTATAAGCTGACAGGAAATATTGACTTTTCGGGTGTAACAATAATTCCTATCGGTACATCTTCAACACAAGCATTCAGCGGAACACTTGACGGAAACGGCTATGAAATCTATAACCTGACACCCGCAAATACAACATATAGCGGTGTTATCGGATATATGAAGGGCGGAACGGTTAAGAATCTTTCTGTTTCATATGCAGATACGACGGATAGAATGAATTATTATAGTCTTAAGTATTTTGGCGGAATTGTCGGCTATGCCGAGGTTGCTTCGTCATATACCATTAGTATTTCAGACTGTAAAACAGACGGAAAGCTTATGCTTTCAACCCCCGCATCTGTGTATGTTGGCGGCCTTTGCGGTTATGTAAAGTGCGAAAAGTCAGATGCAAAGTTTACAAATTGCCTCAGTCTTACAGATATTGATGTTGTTTCTGCAACAGATAGCTTTAGCGGCGGCTTTGCGGGCTATGCAATCGCAGGCTCGTCAAAGAATTACATCTTTAAGAACTGCCTCAGCTATGGCGATATAAGGCTTGTTTCAAACAGTATAGAAAGCACGGCAGGCGGCTTTGTAGCATATGCCAATAAAGACGCAAGCGGCTGGTCTCCCTGGGCAGGCGAAGAGGATGAGGCATCACTTATGGCAACAGTTTATGCATTTGAAAACTGTGCATCCTTCGGAGATGTATATTGCAGTGCTCCACAGAAGGTGAGTGTTGGCGGCTTTATGGGTAAAAAGGCGGGAGAAGGAAATGTTACATCAAGTAATATATACAGATCCTCGGATCAGACCGTCAACGGCGCTGCGACAAGTGTCGTAAAGAGCACAATTGCAAATGCTGTTGCAAAGCAGACTCTTTCAAGTAAAAGCTACCTTGAAGAAACCGTAGGTCTCAGCTTTGAGAATAACTGGTATATTACATCCGATGGAACAGCAGATATCAGAGGAACACTTAAGACACATGGCTCACCCGTTACCAACAGTAATACAAATCTCAGACTTGACTCAAAGACAGGCGTAAGATTTAAGGCTGTCATAGATTCTGCCAAGAGAGACTATGTATGCGAATACGGCTTTATTATAGCTGCGGAGAAGGTGCTTGGCGAGAATGAGCTGACCTTTGACTTCGGCGGCAAGATAGGTAAGGGCGTGGCATATAGTACAGATGCTGAAAATCCCGTTGATATAAAGTTTAACAGCGATGACTATGAAATTACCTTCTCGGCAGTTCTTATAAATATACGTGAGAAGAACTATGGCGATAATATCGTAGCAAGACCGTATCTCAAGTATGTTTATAACGGCGAAACCGAGATTGTATACGGTGATACTGTGGTAACAAGCGTTAATAAGACAGCCGATACCATCAAAAACAGCACAGTTTATGATAACCTTTCCGATGCAGAAAAAGAAAAGCTTGAAACAATGGTAACAAAATAATCTTACATAAAACGAAAAGCACCCGAAAGGGTGCTTTGGTTTGTTGCAAAACCCGTTACGAAATTCTTTGCGTTGCTTTCTTTTAAGAAAGCGACCGAGTTTCCAAAGGCGAGAAGCCTTTGGCCGCTGTCCGCAGACAGCGAAATTCCTGTGCTCACAGAAGCGCAGGAAAGGTGAATTTTTTGCCCATATAGGGCAAAAAAGAGGAAAACCCTCGCCGGGGGTTTTCCTGAAATGTTACAAATGTACTTGTTCAACAGGAAAAAGCACCCGAAAGGGTGCTTTTCGCGTATAAAACATGATTATGAAAGCTCATCTATTTTGTCTTTGATGTTCAGGAAATCCCTCATCATGTCATCGCGCTTTCTCGGGTCGCGAAGGAGTGCCGAGGGATGGTAAACGGCGGTAATGAGATAGTCGCCTTTTTTAAACCATTTGCCGTGCTCCTCAGTGATTTTAAAGTCGGGCTTTATGATTTTGTAAGCGGCTATCCTTCCAAGACATACAATAACTGCAGGATTTATAATCTTGAGCTGCTGCCTCAGATATCCGATGCACTTTTCTTCCTCCTCGGGCTTCGGGTCGCGGTTTTTTGGAGGACGGCACTTTAAAATGTTGGCAATATAAGTGTCATCTCTTGATAAACCTATTGCATCAAGATATTTGTCAAGCAGCTTTCCCGAAGCACCCACAAAAGGCAGTCCTTGTTCATCCTCGTGCTGCCCGGGTGCCTCTCCTATAAAGAGAATTTTAGCATTTGCATTTCCGCTTCCGAAAACAACATTTGTTCTCGTCTCATGAAGCGGACATTCCTTGCAATTGTCACAGGTTGCTTTAAGCTCTTGGAGCTGTTTCTGTTTCATATTTGGTTCTCGCTTTCTTTGGGATTGTAGTAGCATATTGCACCGTCGCTCTCAATGTCGTTGTCAACACAAACAATTTTAAAGGTGGTGCGGCAGTTTCTTTCCTTTTCGTAGATGAAGGAAGGCTCGGTTGATGTGCCGATAAGCGTGTACGCCTTGTCGCTGTCAAAGGCGGCATAGATGTTGTACTTTTCACTGTTTCCATCCCAGACAAAGGAAAACCTTCCTTCGTAGTATGCATAGTTTAAATCAGAGGGAGCGCAAACAGCCTTGTGGCATATAAGAGAAGCGATACTGTATTGACCGCCTTTTTGGGTTTCAAACCAAATAAGAGAGGAGCCCTCGCTTGTAAAGGCAACGTCATTACCGTATCTGTCAGTGATTTTTGCCTTTGAAATTCCGGGATAGGATATGCCGCACCTTTCACCGCACTTTGATTTGACGGTAAAACTTGTCGCGAAGCCATCCTTCCATTCTGCATCTACCTCAAATCCGCCTCTTGCACACAGACCGGAATATGAGCCGCTTCTCCATGAGTCGGGAAGAGCACAAAGAGGTTCAATGTAGCCCGAGTGGCTTTGAAGAAGCATTTCGCATATGCCTGCCGTTGCACCGAAGTTGCCGTCAATCTGAAAGGGTGGATGTAAATCCCAAAGGTTAGTTGCCGTGTTTGTACCGATAATGACGCTTAGCAGGTCATGTGCACGCGAGCCTTTCTTTGCTCTTGCCCAAAGACATATCCTGTGCGCCACAGCCCAGCCCGTGGATTTGTCTCCGCGGTTGTCAAGCACCACCGATGCACCGTCAAGCCATGCCGGGGTTGTGGAATTGATGAGATTTCCGGGGTATAGGCCTACTAAATGAGAAATGTGGCGGTGCTGTTTTTCATCGCCGACAGAACCGTAGTAGTCCTCCTCCCTGAACTCCTTGACCTGCCCCGAAAGCCCGATGATAATGGGGTCATAGTTGTCAAGCTGCTCTGAGATTGTCTTTAGTATTTCATATTTTCCCTCTGCCTTGTCAAGAAGTCCAAGCTCCTTTGCGGCAATAAGCGTGTGATAGTTGTTGAGATAAGCAAAGCTCTGCGCGTAGGTTGTGCCCTTTGTGTAGTACCAGACGCCGTCAACGTACATTTCGGGACTGTCGCAGTAAGAAACAAGATATTTACCGTCAGATTGCTTTTCCACACATTTTGTAACGTACCTTGCCGCTTCAAGAAGAACGGGAAAAACTACCTTTTCAAGTATTTTCTTGTCACAGGTAAATCTGTAATATTCCCAGAAAAGCTGGGTTGTAAAGCCGAGATTTCCTGCCGACCTGTCGCCGGTTATATGGTAAGGATATGCACCGACACCCATACACCAGCCGTTGTTGCCTTCGCCCTCGTATTTTTCGGGGAAGTGACAGCGTATGACGGAATCTGCATTTTGCATGGCAAGGGGAAGATAGGCTTTGTTGTAGTCTACATAGCTTTCAAAAGTTTCGGCAAGGTTTGTGCAAAAGGCAGGCCAGTAGTTCATCTGAACGTTGATGTTGTGCCAGTATCCCGATGACCAAGGGGAAATTCTGTATTTGTTCCATGCGCCTTGCAGATGCGAGGGGAGTGCGCCTTTGCGTGAGGAAGCAATAAGTAAGTACCTGCCGTATTGGAAATATAATGCTTCAAGATATCTTGAACAGCTGTCCTTTTCCTGCTTTTTGTACTTGTATAAAAGCTTGTCTGTGGTAAGGGATAAATCCTCTTTGTCAAAGTCAAGCTCAAGTGTCACTCTGCCAAACAGAGCCTTGTAGTCATCAAGGTGCCTGTTTAAAAGGTATTCGTATTTGCCTTCATGCGAAAGGGAGGAGGTGGCATTTTCAATCGCCTGCATTTCGCCCTCAACCTTTTTCCTTGTGTCAGCAAGGGTTGAAAGGTTTGTGGGTTTTTGTCCTTCGGGTTTTGTGAAGGTTTCGGGACAAAGCTCGTAGTCTGTTCCGAGGGTTATAATTATAAGAGCACTTTCGGCATTTTCTACGGTGATTATGCCGTTTGTGTCTGTATGCTCAAGACAGGCAGTGTCAGTATATATGTGCTCTGTCGTACCTGAATGTACTGTGCCGTCGGTAAATACCTTGTAAATGCCGAGAAAGTCTATGTCATAGCAAGACATATTACCCGAAAGCTCAAGGGTTCCGATATTGTCTTTTGTAAAGGAAATTACCTCTCCCGTCTTTTTTGCACCGTCATCAGGCACTTTTGTAAAGTCCTGCTTGTACGGAACGGTTGGTCGCAAGGTAAAGGATAAAGCACCCTTTTTAGAGGCTGAAAGCCTTATTACAATACACTTGTCGGGATAAGAAACAAAATAGCTTCTTTCGTATGTGACGCCCTCGTATTCGTACCTGACACCCGAAACGGCAGTTTCAAGACACAGCCATCTTTGATAGTTCTTAACCTTTTCAGTCTTGTGACCGAAGTCGATGTATGTTTCGGAAAAGCTGTTAAGTCCGCCCTTTGTGTTGTGCCAGTCCTTGTGAGGAAAGTGAAGTGTTTTTTCGGATATCTGAACGCGTTCCGTTTCGGTTCTTCCGAAAACGTTTATGCCAAAATGACCGTTGCCAAGGGGAAGTGACCAGCGCTCCCAGCCGTCGTCAATATTGTTAAAAATCTGCTCGTAACCGGTGTTTGGCACCCTGTCGGTATTCTCAAAACCAAAAGGTGCTTCTTTGTCATAGAATAATCTTAGCGGCGTTGACACAGTCATTCTCCTCTCGCATAATCCTGATGTAATAAGTATATCACGAACAAGAAAGCATTACAAGAACAATTTTTATAAAAACAAAAAACGAAGTACTCTTTCGAATACTTCGTCTCTTTGGTGACCCGTACGGGAATCGAACCCATGTTACAGCCGTGAAAGGGCCGTGTCTTAACCGCTTGACCAACGGGCCTGGTAGCGGAAGTCGGATTTGAACCAACGACCTGCCGGGTATGAACCGGATGCTCTAGCCAGCTGAGCTATTCCGCCATATTTGTTTGTCTGCGATTAGTTTTCTCTCAACCGCGCTCAATTATTCTAACATAAAAAGGAAAGCTTGTCAAGAGTTTTTTTCATTTTTTTGGCATTTTTCTCATTTTTCGCAAATTCCTCCAAAACCCCTGTTTTTACACCGTGTTTTGTAACCATAGTGCATAAAAGGTGCAGATTTCTGTTGAAATTTACTTTTGCCGCTGCTATAATAATTATGTAATTCTCTGAGAATGGAAGTTTAATATGACACGACAACAGCTTGACCTGTATATAATGGAAAAATACTCTGCATCCGCCGAATATCCGTGGAAATCAGCACCGTCATTTGCCGTCTACCGCCATGATAATAATAAAAAGTGGTTTGCGGTGATAATGGACATTCCAAAATCAAAGCTCGGACTTCGTGAAGAAGGTAATATCAGCGTTGTAAACCTCAAAGCAGAATCAATGCTTATAGGCTCGCTTGTTTCCAATGACGGCGTGTATCCTGCGTATCATATGAATAAAAACCATTGGATAACGGTTGAGTTAACACAAAAAACAAGCCTCGAACAAATATCGTGGCTGTTGGAGATGAGCTATGATTTGACAAATAGGAGATTTACTAAAAACAAAGGAACGACCTGAGCCGTTCCTTTTTGTCTTATTTAAGAGCTTCCTTATAAAGTTCAATACGCTTGTCAAGGGCTTCTTTTGTTTCATCGGGATGAATTCCGACATAAACAACCTTAGATAGCTTTTCAAGCGTTGCTTTGCACATATCGGCGTTGTAGTCGGGAATAATGTCTTTGTTTGCCTCCATCTTGAAGGGGTCCATAAGAGGATTGAAAGCACCTCTTTTTCCAAGTATAGGCTTCCAGTTGGTGTAGATGTGCTTGCCTGTATCAATGGGAAGCGTGCCGTAAACGCCCTCGCAGGATGCAAAACGTCTTGCCTTTTCTTCGCTGTCAAACATGAAGGCTACGGTCGTTGCACAGTCGCCCTCGATATCGTTTGACGGAATAAAGCTGCAAAGACCGCAAAGAGAATCCATAATGTACTTTTTGTTCTTTCTGTTGTCGGAGAGAATCGAATCCATGCGTGAGAGCTGAATGTTGATCACTGCCGCACAAAGCTCGTTGGAACGGTATTCGTTTCCGCAGAATTCCTCTGTTGAAAAACCTGAAATCTGGTCGCCGAAAAACGCAACGGCATTGCTGTCATGATAAATGAGTGCACGCTCAAAAAGCTCTCTGTCATTCAGAAGAAGCGCACCGCCCTCACCGCAGGTAATAAGCTTGAAATAGTTGAAGCTGAGTGCACCCGCATTGCCTATTGTGCCGAGTCTCTTGCCGCCGAAGGAGCCGCCGTCAGCCTGACATGCATCCTCAACAATAAAGAGTCCGTGCTTGTCTGCAATAGCTTTGATTTTTGCCATATCGCAGGGAAAGCCCTGAATGTGTACAGGCATAATTGCCTTGGTGCTCGGCGTGATTTTTCTTTCTATATCCTCGGGAGAAATCGTAAGACTGTCATCAATGTCGCAAATTACAGGTATAGCACCTGCCGCAACAACCGCCATGGGGGTTGAAATGTAGGTGTAAGCAGGAACAATAACCTGATCACCGGGGCCTATTCCGAGAGAAATAAGTGCTGTTGTCAATGCCGCATGACCGCTTGTCATAAAGATGGGATATTCGACAGAGAAAAGCTTTTTCAGCTTTTCCTCTACCTGTGCCGATTCCCTGAGACCGTCGTTGATTTTAAATAAATCTCTTGCCTCTATTACTTTTTTGAGTTCTTCTATTTCTTCGTTTCCTATTCTGAACATACCGTGTCCTCCGTAATCTGTATGGTTTTTTCTATGTTGGCTGTTGATTCTGAAGAAAGAATTTTGTCGGCGTTTTCACAGAATTGCCATGGCCGGCTGTAAAGATAAACTAAAATCTCGTAGCCGCCTTTCGGTACTTCATCCTCTGTTGCAAAGTATCCCTCAAATCCGTTTACGTTGCATACCGATAAAACCGAATGGCTTTGAATCGAGTCATCAACATTTTTTCCGATGTTGCAGAAAATCTCAAAGGGATAACCGACAAGAATAATATCCGAAAGCTTTATTACTGTCTGACCAAAGGAGAAATACTCCCGGTTTTCGTTGCCTTTTTCGTAAAGCTCCATTATCTTTTTTGCATAAGCTCTTATAAGTCCGCCGACATTTGTTGATTGTTCGCCGTACTCCCCGTAAATTTTTCTTGCTTCTTCAAGGGGAATGATTTTCTTGTACGGTATACGAACCTCGTTTTGCGAAACTGTAAAATCCGCCTCAACGTATTCCTTCATTCCATCGTAAATACGTATAGCATCGGCTGCCGCAATTTTGCCAAGCTCGTAAACGTATTTTAAGCTGCCAACCGTTTTTCCGTTGGAAAGCCTCGGACCTGCATCGCCTATTGTGCCGTTAATAAATGCCGTAACAGCACCCGTATGTGCTTCCAGAGCATCCGTCATAACCCCGGGCCAGTCGCGTGTTACCTCTGTGTTGCAGCCTGCCGCCGTACCGTGAGCACCGTAGTGGATGAGGTTTGCCAATATTTTCCCGTCATCGCCCTTGAAGGAAATAACTGTCATTCTGGGGTTGAAGGGAGCGTTTATGTCCTGACCGAAGTCAACCCTTCCGTCTGCCATCGTCTCACGCCTGTTTACACCGACAAGGCTTTCGCCATAGGCAATACCCACACTTGCATGCTTTGTATTTAAAGCTGCTTTCTTTGAAACCGAAACCAAGGCGGGCATAAAAATGCTTTCGCAGTATTCCGCATCTATGTCACCCCAGCCGTCTGTACCGGCGACGTTTGGTGCTGAATGGGTGTGGGTTGCACAAAGCATAATGTTTTCCTTGGGTACCCCTGTTTCGTTTTGAATAAGCCGGCGTATTTTGCCGCAAAGCACCGTTGAAATCTCGCACACGGTAATGCTTATGAGAAGCGCCTTTTGTTTGCCGTATTCAAAGTAGAATGCCGTTGATGTCAGGTCGTCTTCAATTTTTGTTGAATATACGTTCGGCGAGTAGCCGTAGAGATTTCCGCCAACTTTTGGGGTGATAATTTCTCTTGCAATGCCGATCATCAGCTTGTTCATATTCTTCACCTGTCTTTGAAGAAGATTATACAACGAATTTCAAAAAAATGGAATAGTTTTTGCGGAAAAATGTGATTTTTTACATAAATTAACCGTGAATGGCTGTTGCTATTGAAAAAGAAAGACTAGTGTGTTATAATGAGTTTGCAAAGCAAACTCAATGAATTGCCTTACGGCATGAATTGAAATCAAAGATTTCATGAATTGTGCCTGTGGCTCATGAATTGCACTAAAGTGCATTATAAAGGCAATTCAATTCATGGAGCGACAGCGAGAATTCATGGCTTTATCCAATTCATGACAACGACAGTTGTCAATTCATAAAATGGGGAAAAGATATGAAAGAAAATAAACTTGTAGATTTATCAAAACAATTTGCAGTTGATATAGTTAATTTGTGCACTGAAATTAAGGAAAGCAGAAAAGGAAATGTGTTGTTAAATCAGCTTTTGAGAAGTGGCACAAGTATTGGTGCTAATATTCACGAAGCTAATTATGCAGCAAGTAAAGCTGATTTTATCAATAAATTTCAAATTGCTTTAAAAGAATGTTATGAAAGTGATTATTGGTTAGGACTTTTTAAAGATACTAAAATGATAACTGAAGATGAGTATGATGTCATGTATAATAAATGCAGTAAAATCAGAAAATTGCTTATTGCATCTGTTACCACGGCTAAGAAAAAAGATTGAGGGGTATTATGAAAATTCATATTATTGGGTGCAGTGGTTCAGGTAAAACATATTTATCAAAAAAGCTCTCTAAAAAATACAACATACCAAGATTTGATTTGGACGATATTCAATGGGACAATACGGCTGATAGTTATGGTGTTAAAATGCCAATTGATAAACGAAATGTGTTGTTTGAAGAAATACTTAAAAATGATAGTTGGATTATTGAGGGTGTCTATTATGCATGGGTAGAACAAAGTTTTAAAGATGCTGATATAATTTATGTGTTGGATATGCCTGAGTATCTATATAAGTGGAGAATAATCCTGCGTTTTATAAAAAGAAAAGCTGGAATTGAAAAAGGAAAAAAAGAAACTTTAAAATCAGTAGTTAATCTTCTTAAATGGACAGATACCTTTCAAAACAAGAATCTGAAAGAAATTAAAAACATATTACAAAACTACGAAGACAAGGTTGTTTTGCTTTCGAATAAAAGAGATGTAAGCAAAATTATTGGTTGATTCTTCGGCATCTAAATAGTTCACTGATTCCATAATGATTTCATCGAAGATGAAATCGTCGATATAAATCTCTGACGAGATTTAAAACAAATATCTTTCCTGAATGCTGCGGAGGATAACCATGAATAACACCGAAAAAACACTCTGTAATCTTTGTCCTCGTGGTTGTAATATAGATAGAAGAAATAAACTTGGCTATTGCCAAAGCCGCGATATGATACGTGTTGCACGCGTGGGACTTCACGAGTGGGAAGAGCCTTGCCTTTCCTACGGTAATGGCTCGGGTACAATTTTCTTTTCGGGCTGTAATTTGAGATGTGTTTATTGCCAGAACAATGAAATATCGTTCCACCTTCACGGGATTGAAATTTCTGTTGATACTCTTTGCGATGAAATGCTAAGGCTTCAGCAAATGGGGGCATCAAACATAAATTTTGTCACCCCCACACACTATGCCGATAAAATAGTTATGGCGCTTGATAGGGTGAAGGGCAAGCTTCAAATCCCTACCGTATATAATTGCGGCGGATATGAAAGCGTTTCTACTCTTAAAATGCTTGAAGGGTATATTGATGTTTACCTTCCCGATTTGAAATACTTTTCAAGCGAAATAAGTCAAAGATATTCCGGATGCTCCGATTATTTTGAGGTTGCAAAAACGGCAATATCCGAAATGGCAAGACAGACGGGAAAGCCTGCCTTTGATGATGACGGTCATATGATGCACGGCACACTTGTAAGACACCTTGTTTTGCCGTCGCTGTATAAGGATAGTATCAGAGCGTTTTCGGAGCTTGTGAAAACCGTCAGTCCAAAGCAAATTGCAGTAAGTATAATGTGTCAGTATTTTCCGACGCATAGAGCAGGGGAATACCCCGAAATAAACAGAAAAACAACGACACTTGAGTATATGAAGGTTGTTGAGTTTGTCAAAACGCTCGGGTTTGAAACAGGCTTTATGCAGGACAAATCAAGTGCCAAAAAGGAATACGTACCGAAATTCGATTATAAATCAGGAGAAAGCTTATGAACCTTACCGAAAAAACAAAATCACAGGAATATATGTTTAAAGGCAGAATAATAAATCTGCGGCGCGATGTTGCAATACTTCCCGACGGAACGGAAGCGAATAGGGAAGTGGTAGAGCATAACGGCGGTGTGTGCGTGCTTCCGCTTACGGCTGATAATGAAGTTATATTCGTAAAACAGTTTCGATACCCTTATATGGAAGAGCTGCTTGAAATACCTGCGGGAAAGCGCGACAGTAAGGATGAAATTCCACTCGAATGCGGAAAACGAGAACTGCGTGAAGAAACGGGTGCGGCAAGCGACAACTTTGTGTTTCTCGGCGAGCTTTATCCGTCTCCCGGATATATTACGGAAGTTATATATATGTATTATGCGGATAATCTCACATATGGCGAAAGTGAGCCTGATGACGATGAGTTTCTCGACCTTGTAAAGATACCCTTTGACAAGGCTGTTGAAATGGTAATGAACGGCGAGATTAAGGATGCCAAGACACAGGCGGCGATACTCAAGGTAGCAAATCTTAAAGCAAATAATAGAATCTAAGAGGAAAAGAAAATGATAAATGTTGAAGAACTTATAGAAAACAGCGAAAAAGAACTTATAAACGAAGGCGTGTTCGGAAGGGTAGAAAAAATCGCCTTCAACAATCAGAAAAAGGTAATGGAGGCATTCAGAGAGTATAAGGTTTCCGACTCATACTTTGCAGGCACATCGGGCTACGGCTATGACGATAAGGGCAGAGATATGCTTGATAGAATTTACGCCCGTGTTTTTGAAGCCGAGGATGCCTTTGTAAGACATAATATAGTTTCGGGAACTCAGACGCTTGCCATCGGACTTTTCGGACTTCTTCGCCCGGGTGACATACTTCTTTCTGTCACAGGTAAACCCTACGATACTCTCGAGGAGGTAATCGGCATCCGAGGAGAGGAGGGCACAGGCTCACTTAAAGACTTCGGCGTTTCCTATGACCAGATTGAAATGGTTGACGGATGCGTTGATATCCCTGCCGTCACCGATTATCTTAAGTCTCACTCAAACGTAAAGTGCGTATTTCTTCAGCGCTCTAAAGGCTATGACATCAGAAAGACACTATCTGCTGAGGAAATTGGAACAGTCTCTGCGGCTTGCCACGAAATAAACCCCGACGTGTTTGTCATTGTAGATAATTGCTACGGCGAATTTTGCGATGAACATGAGCCTACATACTACGGTGCCGATTTGATAATGGGCTCTCTTATCAAGAATCCCGGCGGCGGCATGGCAGAAACGGGCGGATATATCGCAGGCACAAAGAGGGCAGTTGAGCTTTGCTCATATAGACTTACCTGTCCCGGGATCGGTGTGGAGTGCGGTGCATCCCTCGGTCAGAATAAGAATATGTATAAAGGACTTTTCTATGCACCTCATACAGTTTGCCAAAGCATAAAGACGGCAATACTCGCTGCCCGTGTTTATGAAAACCTTGGATATGAAACAAGCCCGAAGTCAACAGAAGAAAGACACTGTATCATACAGACAATCAGCATGAAGACAGAAGAAAAGCTTCTCGCATTCTGCAGAGGCATACAGGCAGGCAGTCCCGTTGATTCATACGTTACCCCCGAACCTTGGGATATGCCCGGCTATGCTGTTCCCGTTGTAATGGCGGCAGGCGCATTCACACAAGGCTCGTCAATTGAACTTTCTGCCGATGCTCCTTGCGTCGCTCCTTATACAGTTTACCTTCAGGGCGGTCTTACATATGAGAGCGGTAAGATTGGTATTCTTTATGCGGCGATGAACACAGACCTACTTTCTTAAGGAGAAAGTAGGCAAAGACCTTTTTAATTCAGCAACTTTGAACTGTTTTGTAAAAACAAATGCCAAATTCTCGATTGGAATTATTCCATTGTGTCAAACAACGACACAATGGAATTTTATAAAAAATTGACAAAATAAATAACGCACGGTATAATATATGCGGAGGTATTGTTATGTTTATTTCAAAAACAAAGAAGTTAAATGCTCTTAAAACTCAGCTTTATGACATTTGTAAAGAAAACGGATATACAATTGACGGAAAAATTGATTTCAATACCCCCTTTTCAATTATAACACCAAACAAAAAATATAATATTGCCATTATTTCCTCATATCGATTCAAAGATTCGGGTATCAGATTTTTTTCTGAAACCACTGCATTTGTATGGGCGAATGTAATGCTTCTTCAGGGACTTTTCGGAAGAATAACATTTCCTTTGAACAAAACAATTAAGTTGCCTGAGCTTGAAGATGACGGTGAAAAGTTATTTGTTGTATTCCCGGGGGTTAATGTATGTCAGATAATGAGCACCGAAGGAAAACAATTGACATGGCACGCAGGAATGAAGTTAGGAAATGCCTTTGTACTTGACGGTGCATCGTTGAGAGAAGAACTAAAAAATCCCGGTGCATTTACCGAGGAAAAAACAGAAAAACATTCTGCAGTTGTTTCTGCAGTCGGGTGTTAGAATGATACAAAAGCCACGGCTCTGCCGTGGCATTCTTTTTGTATTTCGTCTGTAACTTAAGCCTCCCAAGTGTTGCGGGAGGTGTCATTTTCTTTGGAAAATGACGGAGGGATTGTAAAATTACTTACCTCTCACAATATCCCCAAACTTAAGCGGCTCGTCAACCTCAATTGAAAACCTCATCTGAGGATGGGGACAGGAATCAATGTCCTCGCCAAGCTCATTTTTCATGCCCTTCAGAATAATGTCGCACG
>JAZQIW010000021.1:0-20312 GCA_045541355.1 Eubacteriales bacterium
GATGTATGATAATAAGCAAAGCAAAAAAAGCATAAGAAGTAATTAGAATAAAAAAATGCGTTCTGAATTGAACGCATTTTTTGTTATAGAATAGTTGTTTATCTTTTTACAAAGTACTCCTCGTACCAAACAAGGAAGGCATAGATGGTCCATACCTTTCTCCAGTTGTCGGAGTTTCCGCCTATGTACTCGTCAAAAATAGCCTTTATTTCAGCCACATTGAAGAATTTTTCGGCAATACAGCTGTCAAACAGACGGCGCACATCGCCGTTGTATCTTTCGTCAGCCATCCACATTCTTATGGGAACAACAAATCCAAGCTTCTTTCTGAAGGCAATTTCTTCGGGAAGAACCTTTGAAGCAGCAGTTCTTAAAACAACCTTGTTCTGCTCCTCTGTAACCTTGAGAGAGGAGGGGATACGCGAGGCAATGTCGAATACTCTTAAATCCGTAAGCGGCATACGTACCTCAAGTCCCGCCGCCTTTGACATTTTGTCTACATTCAGGTAAATGTCACCCTCAAGCCATACCTGGATGTCAACATCCGACATTTTTGATAGAGGGTCAAGACCTTCGTTTTCCTCGTAAATGGATTTCACAAGGTCAATGGGAAGAAAATCGGGATTGTAGTTCTTAAGGATTTTCTGCTTTTCCTCCTCCTTCATAATGTTAGTGTTGCCGACATAGAAGGTTTTAAGGTTTTCGCCGTAACGCTCTGCATTGCGGTACATATTGTAGCCGCCGAAAAACTCGTCGGCACCCTCACCGCTGTAACATATTTTTGTGCCCTTCGCGGTGGATATACAGCCAAGGGCAAAGGCAACGGCAGAAGCATCGCCGAGAGGCTGCTCCATATTGTACATTACATAAGGCGCCGCCTTGAAATAATCCTCGGGCTCGACAAGACATCTGTTGAAGCGCCTTTCAAGTATTTCCGCAGTTTTTACGGCAATTCTCGACTCGTCAAGCCTTTCGTCGTTGTAGCCCACACTGTTGCAGGCAGCAGCATCCGACATTGCAAGAACATAGGATGAGTCAACACCGCCCGAAAGAAAGCTCTCAACATATTCTTCCTCGTCCTTTACCTCTGTCATGATGTTCTTTACTGTCTCGTGAAGCTCGTTTGCCCATTCGTCAAGTGTTTTTGAAGAGTCGGGCTTGAATGTCGGCTTCCAGTAGCGGATAATTTCCTTCTTTCCGCCGCACCATGTCATATAACGGCCGGGTAAAAGCTTCATAACACCCTCAAAAAAGGTTTCCTCGCCCGTTGTGTAGGTCATGGTGAGGTAAATCTGCAGCATTTTTTCGTTAAGTGCCTTGACAAAACCATCCTGCTTAATAATATCCCTTATCTGAGTGCCGAACAAAAGCCTTGTATCCGAGGTTTCGTAATAATACATGGGAACCGTACCGAATTGGTCCCGGAAAAGAATGTATGTATCCTTTTGTGCATCGTATAGTACAAAAGCAAACATTCCGTATATGTGAGAGGGCAGGTCAAAGCCCCATTTTTCGTAACCCTTGAGTATAATCTGTCTTTCTCGTTCCTGCCTTGAAAGACCACCCTGTATGCAAAGCTCGCAGCATAATGCCTTGTGGTTTCTGATATGACCGCTGTATTCTTTGATTTCAATCATTCTTAATCTCTTCTTTCGTTAGGGATAAATCATTATACCATATGTGCTGTCTGTTTGTCAAAATATTTTATTTAAAACTTGACGGGCGCAAATACCATTCTTACGGGTGCGGTTGATGAGACGGCATCACACTTTAGAATTTATATTCCCAAGAATTAAATATCATTACCTTTAGGAAAATAAAGAGGCTGCGGCAAAAATGCCGCAGCCTGCGTTTTTATTTTTGATATATCAGTCAAGTAAACCCTCGAGTAAATCTGTCTCGCAAAGTCCCTTGTCGGTAGCTCTTAAAGTCTTGATTTCATACTTTCCGAAATCAACCCTCATGGTTTTGCCCATAAAGCTTATGTCACAGCTCTGAGCGTCGCCCGTGGGATTGAAAAGCCTTATAATGTAGCCGTCGCCGCACTCTGCCGCCTTGAATGCAGTGCATTCTATAATGTCACTGCCTGTAAGCGAGAGGGGACTCTGCGGCTTTTCGCCGACACCCGTCGGGTAGAAGGAGTAAACCATAGGCTGCATATTGAAGTGAAGGGCACTTCTCGGGGAGGTGCTAAGGATTTCTTCTTCTGTTCCTATTTCAAACTTGAAGGAGAAGTCTCTCTCGCCCTGCTCGATGTAAGGAGTATACCTGTCCTGAGGCATAACCTTTCTGTCGCCGTTCTTGTCCTGAATGGGATGTGCTGTGTAGGAGGCTGAACGAAGAAGCGTTATGTTGAGAATGCCTTCCTTTTCGTCAAAGCTCGAACCGTAAACGCCGTTGTTGATGGCACAAAGAGCCTTGCCGCCTCCGGTTATGGCAATGTATTTTTGAGAAACATTTTCGAGAAGCTCGTTTTTGAGAACCTCTCTGCCATAAGCCTCCTCGCCGATGCATACATCTGCAAAGCAGGAGGGAACGGAAAGCTTTATCATCTTCTGCTTTTCTACCCATACAACTCTGACGTCAATCTTAAGACCGTCTTTCTTTGAGAGGTAGTATTTAACAAGCGCGCGTGAGCTTTCGTAGCAGAATACAGCCTCGATAACCGTTCTGACATCTCCGCTTTCAATTACGTGAACTGCGGGAATGGGATCATCAATACAGCAGAACGCCTGAGTCTCTTTAGGAGTTGCAAGACGGAAGGAGCCGATTTTGTTCTTGAAGGAATAAACCATCATGCCCCAGGGATCGTGGTCATCCTGATATACGTCAAGGCTGAAAGCACCCTTCTTCGTGTAGCTCTCGCCGTTTTTGCAAAAGGCGTCAATAAGACCTGTTTCTTTGCTGATTTCGATGTGCATATCGCCGCCGTCAAAGATAAAGTGTGTGGCGTTTTCCTCACATTCTGCCTTTGGCTTTGCAGGGATTGTGTCAAATGCACAGTCAAAACGATTGAGACTCATGGGTGCAAGTGTTGCGTTGAATACAACTCTCTTTCTCCACTCAAGAGGAATTGTGCTGTGCTCTTTTTCACACTGAGAGGGAACAGTATTGCCGTTCTTGTCAAGAAGCCTCGGCTGTAAAAATTCAATGTTCCAGTTCTGGTCCCAGAGCATGAATTCACAGAAAAGGTCGGTGTTAATTTCGTAAGGATAGGGGTTGTATGCAAAAAACGGGATTTTGTCCTCGTCTGCCTTTTTCTGACCCGAAGCGAGAGCGAAGAAGGCACGCGCCTTGATTCTTGATAGAATTTCAAGAGCATGGTCAAGCATTCTGAGAGCCATTTCCTCAACCGGCTGAATTGATGAGCCGGGAATTGAATCGTGGAACTGAACCGTAAGGATGTCATAAAGAGCCTCAGCAAATTCTTCGTGCGGATACTTCATAAGACCGCTGAGAGAAGCCTGCGATGCCATGACTTCTGCAAGGGAGAATATGCTTTCTGCCTGTCTGTATTTCTGCTTGATTCTGACCTGACTTGTGTAACATCCGACAGCCCAGGGAACAAGACTTGTTTCAACAACGGGAAGGCGTTCCTTGTGGTGCTCGTTGACTAAGGCGATATAGTCGTCGGCTGTGGAATGAATAAGCTCAACACCATTCTCTGCAACCTCTTTTTGGAGGGCACAGATGTCGTCAAGATCCTTTTTGGAGGGACCGCCGCCGTGGTTGCCAATACCCCATAAACAAAGGAAGAAATCATCATCGGCACATCTGTCAATATAGCCTCTTATCTTGTCTGCCGCATGACCCTTTGGGGAGTTGTAACCGCCGAGAATACGTACCGCCGTAACCTCTGAGCCGTCATAGCCGCGCCATGTAAACTCGTCGGAGTCTAAGTGCATATGCTGCTCACTCGGACGCATGAAAATATAACCCTCATAGCCTGTTTTCTTGAGAATCTGAACCAAACCTCTTGTGTGACCGAAGGGGTCAAAGTTTATTGCAACCTTTGGTACCTTGCCGAACTTTTCGAGAAAGTACTTTCTGCCCGACATAATCTGTCTTACAAAAAATTCCCCGCCCGGAAGGTTGCAGTCGGGCTGAAGATGCCAGCCGCCCATGATGTTCCATTTGCCTTCCTTGACAAGTCTTTGAATCCTTTCAAATAACGGCATATCATATTCTTCAATCCACTTATATAAAAGTGCTTCGTTGTGGCAGAACACAAACTTGTCGTATTCTTCGCAGAAATCTGCGGCAATTCTGAAGGTGGAGAGCGCTTCAGCCGCACCTTCCTCCCATTCCCACTGCCATACGGGATCGAGATGTGCATTACACAATAAATGAAGCTTTTTAGCCATGATGTACCTCCTTGAGGAATGTAAATTATTACAAATATAGTTTATCATAATAAACCATAGGTGTCAATGCTTTTTGATTTTTTAAAAGTGTGCGTTTTTGCTTGGAAAAAACCATAATTTGCATAATAAATGCAAAGAAAAAAGACGCGGAATGCGTCTTTTTCAGAAAATCAAATGTCAGTTTTTCCAAACTCGAGAATGTCTGCAATTCTCTTGCAGGCAAAGCCGTCGCCGTAAGGGTTTGATGCCTTGCTCATTCTTTCGTATTCTGCCTTGTCGCAAAGCAGAGTCTTGAAGGCGTTGTAAATAACCTCCTCCTCGGTGCCGACAAGCTTTAAAGTACCCGCCGCAATACCCTCGGGGCGCTCGGTTGTGTCACGCATTACAAGAACAGGCTTTCCGAGGGAGGGAGCCTCCTCCTGAATACCGCCGCTGTCGGTGAGAACAAGGTGCGAGCGTGAAAGGAAGTTGTGAAAGTCAAGTACGTCAAGCGGCTCAATAATTCTGATTCTGTCGCATCCGCCAAGCTCCTCGCTTGCAGCCTGTCTTACGACGGGATTCATGTGTATGGGATAAACCGCCTTTACATCGGGGTTTTCGTCGATGATTCTGCGAATGGCTCTGAACATCCTGTGCATGGGCTCTCCGAGGTTTTCGCGCCTGTGTGCGGTTATGAGGATAAACTTGGAGTCGGATAACCAGTCAAGCGTTTCGTTTTTGTAGTCGTCTCTTACGGTGGTCTTTAACGCATCAATGGCGGTGTTGCCCGTAATAAAGATGCTGTTTTCGTCCTTGCCTTCGGATAAAAGATTGTTCTTGGCTCTTTCTGTGGGCGCAAAGTTGTATTTTGCCACAATGCCCACAGCCTGACGGTTGAATTCTTCCGGGAATGGGGAGTAAATATTGTAGGTTCTGAGTCCCGCTTCAACATGACCTACGGGAATCTGCAGATAGAAGCAGGCAAGAGAGGTGACAAAGGTTGTCGAGGTGTCGCCGTGAACGAGAACAACGTCGGGACATTCCTTTTCAAGCACCTCTTTGATTCCCTCAAGAATACCGACAGTAATGTCAAAAAGCGTCTGCTTTTCCTTCATTATGGATAAATCATAGTCGGGGATAACCGAGAAGGTTGAAAGCACGCTGTCAAGCATCTGCCTGTGCTGACCGGTTACACAGACCTTTGTTTCAATGCCCTTTCTTGATTTCAATTCGTTGACAAGCGGGCACATTTTAATAGCTTCGGGTCTTGTGCCAAAGACTAACATTACCTTTTTCAAAGCAATACCTTCCTTACTTTTATTACTTAAATATTGTAGCACACCCCTCACCTTTTGTCAACGAAAAAGAGACATTTAAAACCTTTCTCTGAGCTTTTCTATCGCACAGTTTTCAATTCTTGAAACATATGAACGGGAAATACCCAGCTTTTTTGCGATTTCCCTCTGCGTAAGAGGCTTAGAAAAACCTAGCGCATACCTCATGAAAATAATTTGCTTTTCCCTTGGATTTAAGCATTCGTCTATGTATTTCATAAGACGCTCAATCTTGATTTTTACGTCAATTCTTTCGGCAATGTCGTCATCTGTGCTTAAAATGTCCATGTAAGTTAAAGGGTTTCCGTCTTTGTCCATGTCAAGAACCTCCGAGAGCGAGGTGTCAAGAGAGTGCTTTTTCTGGGAACGGAAAAACATGAGTATTTCGTTTTGCAGACATTTTACGGCGTATGTTGCAAACCTTGTCTTGCATTCGGGGCGAAAGGAGTCTATGGCTTTTATAAGCCCGATTGTCCCGACTGATATTATGTCGTCTGCATCGTAACCCGTGAAAGAATACTTCTTTGCGATGTGGGCAACAAGCCTCATGTTTCTCTCAATAAGAATTTTCCGTGCATTATCATCGCCTTCTCGGCACTTCGTAAAGTATTCAAGCTCCTCCTTTTTTGTCAGCGGCGGGGGGAATGAGGGGGCTGAGGAAGACACCCTCAGGAATAAAAAGAAAATTCCGCCAAAAAACTGTGAAAGCATGTCAAAATCACCCTTCAATGAAGATTTATGATATTTTATGCAGCATGGCTTGTATAAGTTGCAAACATTTTCGCATAAGATGTAAAAATGAAAAAGAACGCTTATGTAAGGAGAATGTAAATGACAGTAACAGTTAAAGAAAACGATACCCTGAATATGATTTCCGAAAGATATTCCGTTCCCGTGGAAAAGCTAAGAGCCGATAACGGACTTTCAGAAAAGGATACCCTTGTTGTAGGGCAAAGCCTTGCCGTTGCCGTACCCCGTGAAAGCATTGAAACAATGTCGGAAATAACGGTCGGCGAGATATCGGAAAACGAGGGAATACCCGAAGCACAGCTTTTCAGGAATAACTTTTTTCTTAAAGGACAAAACAGTATTCCCGCAGAATCGTTTGTAGTGCTGTCCTATGAACAGCCAAGGCTTTGCGGTGCTGTAACAGGCGGCTATGCGTATGAATATATATCTGAAAAAAGACTTGAGAGCGTTGTAAATTATCTGACCTATGTGATGCCCTTTACCTATGGCTTTGATGAGAGGGGAGAGCTTGTTTTTGCGAATGATGAAAGGGTGCTTATGACGGCAAAAAAATATGGCATATCTGCACTCATGCATGTGTCCACCCTTACCGAAGATGATGTGTTTGACAGTAATCTTCCGGGCATTATTTTCGGTGATAGCACGCTTGTTCAAAGACTTGTCGGAAATATTGTGAATAATGTTACCCAAAAGGGATATGCAGGGGCGGATGTGGATTTTGAGTACCTCAAAAGAGAGGATAGACAGGGATATGTGGATTTTATAAGGACCTTGTCCGAGGCTCTGCATGAGATTGATAAAATCCTTGTTGTTGCCTTGCCGCCCAAAACAAGTGATGAACAGAGGGGACTTTTGTATGAGGGCATAGATTATGAGGGAATAGGAAGATATGCCGATTATGTACTGACAATGACCTATGAGTGGGGATATCGCTACGGGCCGCCCCTTGCCGTTGCCCCCGTTTATGCGGTAAGAGAAGTGCTTGACTATGCGGTGACGAGAATTGATGCGGGGAAAATCCTCCTCGGCATTTCAAATTACGGATATGACTGGACCTTGCCGTATGTAAGGGGCGAGGGAGAGGCAGTATCAATAGGAACGGTTGAGGCGGTTGATATTGCGCGAAAGAACCGAGCCGAAATACTGTTTGATGATAGGGCTCAGGCACCGTATTTTTACTATACCGATGAGGAGGAAAAGGCTCATGTTGTTTGGTTTGAGGATGCAAGGAGCTTTGAAGCAAAGGCAGGGCTTATATGCGAATATAATCTTGCCGGCGGCTTTGTCTGGGAGCTTATGAGAGAAAACCCCTCGGGATATGTCACCCTTAACGGCTTATTGAAAATAACATGATTTGTGTTGTTTTCTGCATTGACATTCAGAAACAGGTGTTGTAAAATAATAAAAAAATGCAGGAGGCTCAAAAATATGAACTTTCTTCCACAAAGACAGGTACATCTTGATTTTCATACATCTGAATGTATAGACAATGTCGGCTCAAGATTTGATAAAAAGCAGTTTCAGAGCTGCCTTAAAAAGGGCCATGTAAATTCAATAACGGTGTTTGCAAAATGCCATCACGGCTGGGCGTATTTTCCAAGTGAGGAGAATATCATTCATCCCGGACTTCACGGCTTTGACCTTCTTTCGGCACAGCTTGAAGCCTGTGCGGAGATAGGCGTTCAGGCACCTGTGTATATTTCCGCAGGACTTGACCAGAAATATGCGGTAGAGCATCCCGAATATCTTCTTAAAAACACTCCCGATGAACAGACTCCCGATGTTGCGGTGGATGAAAATGGAAATAAGTATTTTACCGACCGCCCCGGTTTTCGTGTAATCTGCTTCAATACACCTTACCTTGAGGTACTCAAAAGACAGGTTCAGGAGGTAGTAAGGAAGTTTATGCCTGTTGGCATATTCCTCGATATTGTAACTCCCAGAGTTTGCTACTGTGATAACTGTAAGAAGCTTGTGGAGGAAATGGGACTTGATTCAAGTGACCTAAAGAACTTTGAGGTGCTTGCAGAGCCTACATATAAGAAGTATTATGAAACGGTAAATAACGCGGCACGCGAGATAAAGCCCGATATCAGAATATTCCATAACGGCGGACATATAAAGTTCGGAAGACGCGACCTTGCTCACGCAAATACCCACCTGGAGCTTGAAAGCCTTCCCACAGGCGGCTGGGGCTATGACCATTTCCCCAATAGCGCAAAGTATGTTGCAAGACTCGGCATGGACTATCTCGGCATGACAGGTAAGTTCCATAGCACATGGGGAGAATTTGGCGGCTTCAAGCATCCCAATGCCCTTCGCTATGAAGTGGCACTTTCCCTTGCCAACGGTGCAAAGTGCTCAATCGGCGACCAGATGCACCCCTACGGCTTTCTTGATGATGCAACCTATGAGCTTATAGGTGCGGCATATTCCGAGGCAGAAAAGGTCGAGGAGTATTGCTACGGGGTTGAAAGTGTTGCGGATATCGGTGTTCTTACGAATGAAGCATTTATAGATACAATGAAAAAGAATCTTCCCTCGGATGTGGGAGCAAACAGAATGCTGCTTGAGGGCAAGTATCTGTTCGATAACCTTGATGCCGAGTGTGACTTTTCAAAGTATAAGCTTCTCATTCTTCCCGATACACTCAGAGTTACCGATGCCATCAAGGAAAAGATATGCAGCTTTGTAAAAGGCGGCGGAAAGGTGCTTTGTACGGGCGAATCGGGTGTTGACGAAAACGGAAGCTTTGTGTTTGACCTTGGCGTAAAGTATGAAAAGAAGAGCGATGTACAGCCTTCCTATTATCACCCCGAATATAATGCAATCGGTCTTACAGCCTCCAATTATGTAATGTATGAAACAAAGCATGATGTAAGCCTTGCCGATGAAAAGGCAAGCGTTCTCGGATATGTAAGAGACTCCTTCTTCAATAGAGAACCCGAACACTTCTGCTCACACTTCCATACACCCTTTAAGATGGAAAATGCCGCACCCGGTGTTGTAATCGGTAAAGACGGCGGATATATCGCATGGAATATCTTTGAAGAATACGCTGAAAAGGGAAGCATAATTCTTAAGGATACGGTAATCAGAGTAATTGAAGCAATACTCGGCGATGAAAAGTCTCTCAGAACAAACCTTGTTTCAGGCGGTATTGTAACCCTCAACGAGCAGTACGCAGAGAACAGGTATGTTCTCCATGCTCTCTATGCTTCACCCGTTGTCAGAGGCACAAATACACAGATTATCGAGGATCTTGTTCCCGTGTATAATACAAGCTTTGAAGTAAAGACAGAAAAAGCAGTAAAGAAGATAAAGCTTGTACCTCAGAACGTGGAGATTCCTTTTGAAACCAAGAACGGCAGAGTAAGCTTCAAAATTGATGAGTTTACATGCAGTCAGATAGTAGTTCTTGAATACTAAAAACGATAGCCGAACCGTAAAAGCGGTTCGTCTTTTTTGTGAGAAAAAATAGGTTGAGTTTTTGGAAAATGTGTGCTATAATTTATCTGTAATCAGCTTGGTTTAATGCTTTGCATAAATCCCTCTAAAAAAATTTCGACGAGGAGCGTGTGTTATGAAAACAAAAATTGTTCTTGTTGCCCTTTTAATTTGCGTTCTTGTTGCGGGCTGCGTTAAAAAGACGGATGAAAATACGACGCCGGAAACCAATGACGATAAAAAAGTGACGGAGGAAACGGTGTCTTTGCCCGAATCCCTTCCCGAACAGCCTGAAGAAATACAGAATGAGTCTTTTGGCGAAAGAGACGATGTGCCTGAGGATGAACAGCAGGAGCCTGTTTCGGCAGAGCCTGAACATGTGAGTCCGCCAAAGCCGCAGAATCATGTTTCTGTCACCGGCATTTCCCTTACAACCTATGATGTAACGGTGTATATCGGACAGAAAACAATGCCCATTGTCACAATGACACCCCATAATGCTTCGGATAAGGGCGAAATATGGGAGAGCTCCGATACTTCCGTAGCGACGGTTGATAAACTCGGCAATATCAGGGGTGTTGAGGAGGGAAAATGCGTTGTTACGGTAAGGTCGACAGATAACCCCGATGTGTCGGCGACAGTGAAAGTTACGGTTGTAAAAAGCCCCGAATGTACATATGTCGACGGAATACTTGTTGCCAATAAAACATATCCTTTGCCCGAGAGCTATGCTCCGGGATGGGATGAGGAGGCATCCTCTCAGCTTCATGTCATGTTTGCGGCTGCAAAGAAAGACGGAATATCGCTCTTTGTAAAGTCGGGATACAGAAGCTATGTTGACCAAAGGATAATATATAATGGATACGTGGCAAGAGACGGTAAGGAGGCGGCAGACAGATATTCTGCACGTCCCGGTCATTCCGAGCATCAGACGGGACTCGCCTTTGACCTTAATTCCACCGAGAATAGCTTTGCTAATACGCCTGAGGCTGCGTGGATTGCCGCAAACTCTTATAAATACGGCTTTATTGTAAGATACCCGAAGGATAAGGAGCATATTACGGGATATATTTATGAGCCGTGGCACGTAAGATATCTCGGCATCGAAAAAGCAACCGAGGTCTATGAAAGCGGCCTCTGCCTCGAGGAGTTTCTCGGAATAGATTCGGTTTACTCCTATTAATATCAGTTGTAAATCAAGACAGTCCCCTGTTCACGGGGACTGTTTTTTGACTTTTACATATATCTTTTTTGACATATATTGACAAAATCTGTGCTGCGTGTTAAAATATTTGTAACAAATGTAAGTTTGATTATTTTTTAGGAGGATTATATATGTTCTGTCATAAGTGTGGCACAAAAAATCCCGACGAGGCGGCCTTCTGCAGTGAGTGCGGTCAGCAGCTTGTGTCAAGAGATGGAAACCCCGTAACACCTCAGTATGTAAAACAAAATCAGCCTGTTGAAAACACATCGGTGCAGCCTGAGGTACCATTTGTAAAAGCAACACCCGAGCAGACTCCGTTTGCTCCTCAGAGTGCTCCCGATGCTGCTCCCGTATATGGAGAGGCACCTGTTTATAATCAAGCACCTTCTTATAATGAAGCACCTGTATATAACGAGGCTGTCGCTTATCAGAATCCTTTTCCGGAGCAGAATCCCGTACAGAATCCCGTACCCGATACAATGTATCAGACGACACCCATGCCCGTACCCGATGTAAATATGCAAAGACCAACACCCGCCTTTTCAACGAATGGCGTGATTGATGCAATAAAGAAGCTTGCATCCTCATCCCTTATGGTTGTTGTTTCGTCGATGTTCTCGGCAGCAATAATTGTTTCAATTCTTTCGTCAGGTGCGGTGTTCGACGGATTGCTTAATGCATTGCTGACAGGACTTGCGGCGGCAGGCTTGAGCCTTAATGACCTTGGATATCAGCTTGGCATTGGATATATAGACCTGTTTTCCATATTCAATACCGTAAAAGCCTCGGCAATGGTATCTACTGCAATCTCTATGCTTCCCTCAATTGTTATTGCCATAGGTCTTTGGGTAACTGTTTCGACGGGTAAGAATAAGCATAGTAATACAATGTCCACAGGCGGACTTACAGCCATTTCGGTAATCTATATAATAAGCCTTATTTTTGCTTGCCTGCCCGTAGTTCTTGTAACGGCACTTTTTGCAATTGTTGTTGCCGGAGCAGAGCTTCCCTGGTGGATAATACTTATTCCTCTTGTAATTCTTGCGATAATAATTGTGTACTATATGCTTATTATTAAGTCTGTTTCAAGCTGTAAGAGGTCGATATACTCGGGACAGGCAATCGGAAACGCATCTGCGTTAATTGGAGTTCTTCTGTTTATATCGGGCTTCTTCCAGATAATCTCGGGCGTTTTGAGTATTGTGATATTCGGTCTCGGATATACTGTTTCGGCAGTTCTCACGGCAATTACAAACATACTCTTCGGTGTTCTCATTTTCAAGTATAGAGGAATAATGAATAGAAACAGAAAGTATTAAGATGTTAATAAAAGCCGACGGTATAGCCGTCGGCTTTTAAGTTTCAAAAGCCTGCAGCTTTCGCTGCAGGCTTTTTTTGTTGTTGGTGAGTTATACTATCAAGTGCAACAGTAAAAAAATGGAAAGCCCATATAAATCCATGGTATAATGTAATTGCTACAAAACAAAAAACCAAGGAGGATTTATATGAGCTACAAACATCTTACCATAGAAGAACGCTGTTGTCTACGGGAATTTTACAAAAAAGGTTATAGTTATCGAAAAATAGCAGAATTACTAGGAAGAAACGTAAGTACTATTTCGAGAGAGCTAAATAGAAACTATACGCATATGTATGATATTCCAACATATTATCCGCACACAGCACAGAAAAAGTATTTGCTAAGAAGGTCATATTGCCACAGAGGAATGTTTCAAGACTCTGAAAAACTTGAATACATAAAAGAAAAGCTGTTACTTACTTGGTCTCCCGAACAAATATCAAATACACCTTGTAACCTGAAAATGCCTTCAACAAGGACTATATACCGTTGGATATACGAAAAGTATATTGATGTAAACCTTAAAGTGCTTCGCAGAAAAGGAAAGAGCCGAGGCAAAAAAGAAACACGAGGCAAATTCAATCTTGGAAAAACAATCAGAAAACGAGATAAAAGCGTATACAAGCGACAAGAGTTCGGGCATTGGGAAGCCGATACAGTTGTGTCCGGCAGAGGCAAATCAAAGGCTTGTTTTGCAACTTTGGCTGAGCGTAAAACAAGGTACTATATTGCTGTGAAAATGCCAAACAGAAATGCAGATACAATGGCGAAAGCAATAATAGCTGCACTTTCAGAATTTCCCGATGAAGCCGTAAAGACAATTACCTGCGATCGTGGCACCGAGTTTGCCAATTGGCAAACTATTGAAAAGGAATTGAATTGTTCTGTCTATTTTGCCGACCCTTACTGTGCTTGGCAAAAAGGTACAAACGAGAACCTTAACGGTTTGCTTCGTGAGTTTTATCCAAAAGGCAGAAACCTATCAAGAGTCAGTCCTGCTACTCTCAAAAAGAACCTGGCGTTGATCAACGCCAGGCCTAAAAAGGTTTTGAATTTTAAAAATCCATTGGATTTGTTTGAGGATTCTATCAAAAAGTGTTGCACTTAGTTTGACAAATCATCTTGTTATTTACTGAAAAGCTTTACGTTGGATTCGTCGTATTCAAGTCTCATTCCCGTGATGTCACAGAAAATGTCAGACTGAATGTGGGGAATGCCGTCAATAAATGTAAGAGGCTTCTTGAGCTTTACATCTTCGCCGTCGATGTTTACAACGTCGCAGTCTTTGATAAATACCGCTGTTTTTTCGCTGAAAACGGTAAGCATTTCGGTTGTCTTGTCCCATTCATAATACATATTGGGCAGGTGCTTGAGCTTGCTCTTTGTATCAAAGGGAATGTAGAGAGTATCGTCTTCAACGTAACAGTCGTGGGCTGTGTCTACGATGTTGCCGTCAACGGTAAGAGTTGTTACGGGGCCTGCTGCATGAATTTCAATGTCAACAAGCTCAAAGTCGCCTTCCTTCCATACGGGGTCAAATCTTAAGCCGTAAATCTTGCCGTGCCAGGGCATTTCGATAAAACGCTTGGGCTCGATTGTAAGCTCTGCAATTCCGTAGGGGTCGGTGATGCAGTGGGGCTGGAAGGGATGGAAGTTCATTTCCTTGTTGAACGCAAAACCGAACTGAATGCAACAAGCGTTGTCTATAGGCTTTCTTGTTCTGATGTGAACAACGAATTTACCTATCTTTTCTGCATCAATGGGAAGGAATTCATCATCGTGAAGAATCATGTAGGGGTCGTCCTGCTCGGAGTGACCAAACATTATGTCAGCCTTGAATTCGTAGCTTGTAAGATTGTGGATTTCCCACTTCTTGAGGTCTTCCTCGTTTTTGAATTCGTACTTCTTGATAATACCGTAGTCTGTTTCATCCTTGGGAAGTGAATCTGCGGGAGCAAGAAGTGCTCTGTCCTGGGGATAGAGAATACAGATTCTGTCGAGCTGATCCTGATTGGGAATTACGTCAACATGGGGAACATCTTCACGGAAAACGGTTCTGAGAGCATCAAGATAGCCGAAGCCGTGAACGCCTGCAGGGCACATATATGTGCCTTCGCCGTATTCGTTCCATGTGGAGAGCATTATAAGTTTTGACTTCCAGCTGTCTTTGGGGTAACGTGAAACAATGTCGTCTCTTGACCATTCGAGAAGCTCTACCATGTCATTCGGTTCAAGAACGGGAGAACGCTTGCCTGTCCAGCCAAGAAGATTGTAACCGCTGGAAACTGTGGGAACTGTGTGACAGCTGCCTTCGTTCATGTTGCAGAGAACTCTGCTCTTTGTGAATTCAACGTCATAACCCTTGTTGCCCCAGTTGTATGCGTGAACGCCGTCAATACCGCAAGCCTTGTATACAGGAATGCTTTCGCCGCAACAGAGGATAACAAGACCCTTGTAGCCGAGCTTCTTTACTTCTTTTCTTAAATAGTCGAGTGACTTCTTGAGAACAGCGGGACCGCCTACGTCTGCAGCAAGTCTGTCGGGTGCGTAGATAGACATGATTGCATATCCGTCAATCTGCATATATCTCGGATCCGAGAAGAAGTAGTCGATAAAATAGGGGAAGTAGTAGTTTTTCAAATCCTCAAAACTGCGAGGGTGACCGAGAGAGGCTTCCCAGAGAAGACCGATTTTTACGGTGTCGGAATACTTTGCAAGCATATGACCGTCGTGAATTTCGGAAGAAAGCATAGTCTTTACCATGGGATGATTGCTTTCGCTTCCGTACCAGCAGTATAGCTGGAAATCAAGACCGTGCTCTGCCATCCACTTAAGCTCCCAGTCTGCCGTTTCGGGAATACCCTCGTCGTAGTAGCCGAGAAGAGGCTTGTTTTCGGGGAAGGGTGTAATGCAGTCCCAGCCGTAATGAGTACCCGTTCTCCAGAGGGAGCAGATGTTCATGCCTACATAATAATCGCCCTTCTTCTTGGGGATAACGGGTGCGGGGACATAGTCATCGGGCAGGGGAGGAATGGGGAATGCCTTGAGATCGGTAAACATAAGAGTTGCAGTCTTTGCACATACAAATGCAATTTTTACACCGTCAATAAACTGTGCATCGTTGTCAAAGCAAAGGGTTGTAACAACCTTGCCGTTGAGACGGATTAGAGCTGTGTTTGTATTTGTGTCAGCTTCAATTCTTAAAGTTTGCCATACGTTCTTTGAGTGAGCTCTCAAAGCACCGTCTTTGCAGCGTATTTCGCAAAGCTCGTCATAGATGGAGATAACCTCTTCACCTGCACTCATAAGACTTACCGTAAGTGTTCCGCCTGCCTTGGGCAGAAGATACTTCATTTCATATCCTACAACACCGCCGGTTCTTTCAAAAAGACGAGTGATGGCGGTTGTTGAATTTGAAGAACCGCACAGCTCGTAAATTGAATAGGGAGAACCCTGACGGTAGAGACGTCGTTGAAGCTTTGCCTTGCCGTCTTTACTGATAAGATATTCCTCGGGAAGAGCTCCTGTCTGCTTTGAGATAACAACATCGTTGAACAGGTAGTTCTTGTAAAGCTTTAAATCCGCATGAACTACCGCCTCGCCGATACATCCTGCCTCGTAACCGAACTGGAAACGGGATATGCTCTTTGCTTTTCCCGTAAAGGGAAGAGTAGATAAGAATTTGCCGTCAAGATGTAATGAGCATTCACCTTTGTCTATGTTAATGATAATTTTTAGGTAGTGCCACTCGTTGTCTGCCTTAAATACAGACTTTTCACCGGCATATATGCCGCCGTTTTTCTGTCTTAAAATAAATGCCTCGTTTTCAATACCCTTGTCGCCAAAAAATCCGAGATAAAATCCATCACCTGAAATAATCTGATAGGTGCACTCAAAAGTGATAACTCCGCTTGTCTCTTCAGTGATATTTCTTTTTCTAAAGGTTGGAAATTTGTTTCCGACGCTTTTTACACGCCTGTATTCAACAGTAGGCGCATAAAATTCTCCCGCACCTCTGTGGTCGGTGTCCCAACCTGTTTCTTCGTGGTGACCGGGGTAGTGGATTTCATCATCAATAAGATGATATGCAGTCAAGTTTTCTTTTCTTGCCATGTCGTATCAGTCCTTTCATAAGGGTGCTTTAAAAAGTAAATGTGTATTCACTTTAGTTTAGTTCATTATAACTTGTATGTGATGTTTTTTCAAGAGGTTTTGGATAAAAATGTAAAAAACATTTATGTATAGGAGTTTTTGCAATATCAAAGCTTTTTGTTTTTTGTAAATATGTTTTTTGTTCCATAAGGCTTTTTGAGGTTACTTTTCCGAAAAATTGCAAAAATAAAAATTCACGCCGCTGTAAACGGCGTGAACGCGACAAAAGCAATTATCAAACCTCGGCATCCACCGCAATTGTGGAAGAAGCGACCTCTTTGATGTAAACCTTGATGGCACAGTGGTAGGGGTCGTTCTGATATTCTTCAAGGGCTTTCATATCATCAAGCAGAACGCATAAGAAAATGTCATAGGAACGCTCTGATTTGAGAATGTCTGTATGAACCTCAAACTCTCTCATCATGGGAACATTACCCTTCATGGAGAGAAGCATGTTTTTTGCCGCCAGCTTTGATTGCTCGCTGCTGTCCTTTAACTTTATCATAATTGTGTGCTTAATCATTGACAAAACTCCTTGATTTATGAATTTGAACCGGGAATAACAAGGTCCTCGCCGATCATTCGGGAGAGAATGTAGTTTGAAACATACATTCCTTGAGTTGTGAAAGCATATCCCGTTTTGGTTTTCATAATGTGCCCCGAATTGATGTAGGGCCACATTTTTTCGTAGTATAATGCCTCAAAGCTTCTTCCGAAACGCTTTTTGAATTTTGCAAGATTTACACCCTCACAAAGCCTGAATCTAAGCATAACGTATTCTGCAATTCTTGCCTGCGGAGGAATGTCTATGTATTCGTCAATGAGGGTTTCGGAAACCCTCTTGTTCTCGTCAAAGGAGTCGAGATAGAGTGATAGGTTTTTCTTAAAGGAAAAACGCTTGCCGCCAAAATATGAATGTGCTGCCGGACCGAGACCGATGTATTCGTCTCCGTTCCAGTATCTCAGATTGTGCTTGCAGGAACGTCTTTGCTTTGCAAAGTTTGAAATCTCGTATTGCCTGAAGCCTGCATGCTTCAGCCTCTCTACCGCCTCAAAGTACATTTCACATTCGGCATCCTCGTCGGGGAAATTCAGCTCATGTCTGCCGTACCAGAAGGGTGTACCCTCTTCGATTTTCAGCCCGTAAAGGGAAATGTGGTCAACATTCATGCTTATTGCCGTGTCAATACTCTCAAAAAGACTCTGCTTTGACTGGTCGGGAAGACCGTAGATTAAGTCAAGACTTATGTTGTCGAATTTTGCCTTTCTTGCCGATAATATGCAGGAGTAAATGTCCTCGGATGTATGACGTCTTCCGCAGGTGAGAAGCTCGGTATCGTTAAAGCTCTGAGCACCCATGCTAAGACGGTTTATGCCAAGCTTTCGCATAACTCTGAGCATTTTTTCGTCAACGGTACCGGGATTTACTTCCATGGAAATTTCACATCTTGATGAAACACGGAAATTCTTTTTTATTGACCTCATGAGAGTTTTGAGCTGAACCTCGCTCATAAGGGAAGGGGTTCCGCCGCCGATGTAAATTGATGTGAGAATGTGGTTTTTAGCCTGTAATTTGTATTCCTTCATGTGAGCGCATACTGCACTAATGTACTTGTCTCGTGTTTCGGCAGAAGCACCGCCTATGGAGTAGAAATCACAGTAATTGCATTTGCTAAGGCAAAATGGTATATGAATATAAAGTCCAAGACCTTTCATAAAATACCTCTTTTAATTTTTAAAGTTGTGGCTGCCTAATTTTCGTCGTCAAACTTGAGTACCGCCATAAATGCTTCCTGCGGAACCTCAACGTTGCCGAAGGAGCGCATACGCTTTTTACCCTCCTTCTGCTTTTCAAGCAGCTTCTTCTTTCTGGTAATATCGCCGCCGTAACACTTGGCAAGAACGTCTTTTCTCATTGCTTTGACGGTTTCTCTTGCGATAATCTTTCCGCCGACAGCTGCCTGAATGGGAATTTCAAACAGGTGCCTCGGGATGTTGTCCTTTAGCTTTTCGGCAATTTTTCTTGCTCTTGCATATGCTTTGTCTGTGTGAACGATAAAGGAAAGAGCGTCGACAATTTCGCCGTTGAGAAGAATGTCAAGCTTAACAAGCTTGCTGGGTGCATATCCTGCAAGCTCGTAGTCAAGGGAGGCATATCCTCGTGTTTTGGATTTCAATGCATCAAAGAAATCGTAAACAATTTCGTTAAGAGGCAGGGTGTAATGTACCTCGGCTCTGCCTGTGTCGATGTAAGTCATGTCCCTGTATGTGCCTCGCCTGTCCTGACAAAGCTCCATAATTGCACCGACATATTCGGTAGGACAGATTATACTTGCGTTGACAATCGGCTCATACGCCACCTCAATTTCGTCAGACATCGGGAAATTTGTGGGATTGTCAATGTATATTTCGTTTTCGTCACCCTTTCGCTTGATTTTGTAAATAACGCTGGGTGCTGTTGTGATAAGGTCGAGATTAAATTCACGCTCAAGACGTTCCTCAAGGATTTCCATGTGTAAAAGTCCGAGGAACCCGCATCTGAATCCAAAACCGAGAGCCTGGCTGGTTTCCGGCTCGTATGTCAGGGCAGCATCGTTGAGTGCAAGCTTTTCGAGAGCATCGCGAAGGTCGGAATACTTTGCACCGTCTGCCGGGTATATGCCCGAGAAAACGACGGGAAGAGCCTGCTTAAATCCGGGAAGAGCCTCGGCAGCAGGACGGTCAGCGTTTGTTACTGTGTCGCCGACTCTTGTGTCACCTACGGTTTTGATTGCCGCCGTGATGTAGCCAACCTCTCCCGAGTGAAGCTCATCTGCCTTTGCAAAACCAAATGCATCAAGAAAGCCTACCTCGGTTACTTCATAGCTTACGCCCGTTGACATCATCTGGATTCTGTCTCCGACCTTAACCTTGCCGTCGTATACTCTGATATAAACAACAACGCCGCGGTAAGAGTCGTAGTATGAGTCAAAAATCAAGGCCTTGAAGGGGTCGTTTATATTGCCCTTCGGTGCCGGAATATTTTTTACTACCTGCTTTAGTACATCTTCGATGTTGATGCCTGCTTTTGCAGAAACAGCAGGAGCTTCATCCGCGGGAATACCGATGATGTCCTCAATTTCCTTGCGCGTTCCCTCAATGTCTGCCGATGGAAGGTCAATCTTGTTAATAACAGGAATGATTTCAAGGTTGTTGTCAACTGCGAGATATGCATTTGCAAGCGTTTGTGCTTCAATTCCCTGAGTCGAGTCAACGACAAGAAGTGCACCCTCGCAAGCCGAAAGAGAACGGGACACCTCGTAGTTGAAATCAACGTGACCGGGAGTGTCTATAAGGTTAAGAGTGTAGTTTTCACCCTCGTATTCGTATGAAATTTTTACCGCCCTTGCCTTGATGGTGATACCTCTTTCTTTTTCGAGGTCCATGTTATCAAGCACCTGTTCTTCCATTTCTCTTTTCTGAACTGTATTTGTCAGCTCGAGAAGTCTATCTGCCAGAGTGCTTTTTCCATGGTCAATATGGGCAATTATACAAAAATTTCTGATGTGTTCTAAGTCTCTGTTATTTGAGGTGGACATACTTTCCTCCCATTAAAATAATATACCTCATTATTTTAATACAATTTACGATTTATTGCAAGAGCTTTTTTGTTAAAGGTTTTTTCTTTCTTCTTTATCTTTTGTTTTAAAGATACATTTTGTCGGGCGGGGAGCCCCCGC
>JAZQIW010000022.1:0-14739 GCA_045541355.1 Eubacteriales bacterium
TAATTACTATTCTTGCGGTTATCGGTATCGTTAATGCCCTCGGCGGTAAAGCAAAAGAATTGCCGATAATCGGAAAATTCAAAATTCTGAAGTGATACATTATAAAGACATTATAAACGGATAATGAAATAACCTCCTATGGTAGAATTTTAAAAACTACCATAGGAGGTTTGTGTTGTCTGTGACAAAGTCAACCCCCTGTTCTACAGGGGAAATAAAAATAGCTTATAGCGAGGAGTAAAGTAGACAAGAAAAAAGCACCTTGATATAGTAGAAGTGGTTTGCCGACCACACAACTAAAATATCAAGGAGGTCTTTAACGTGAAAGAAAAAGACATAAATAGTTTAGAGCATACAAGCTGGAGATGTCAATACCATATTGTATTTGCACCGAAATATAGAAGAATGGCAATATACAAAGAGATAAAAGTAGACATAGGAAAAGTATTAAGACAGTTATGCCAACAAAAGGGAATAGAAATAATAGAAGCAGAATTGTGTCCTGATCATGTGCATATGTTACTGAGTATACCACCGAAGTATAGCGTATCACAAGTGATGGGTTACTTAAAAGGAAAAAGTAGTTTGATGATATTTGACAGACATGCAAACTTAAAGTACAAATATGGGAACAGGCACTTTTGGGCAAGAGGTTACTTTGTAAATACAGTTGGGCGAAACAAAAATCAGGTACAGTAATACATAAGGAACAACTCGCTGAAGATCAGATTGCAGATCAAATAAGTATGAAAGAATACTTAGATCCGTTTACGGGCCGCAAGAACAAGAAAAGCATAAAAGAAACCCCTTGAGGGGTAGCTGAAAAAGTAATGCGGTCGGCAAACTATTCAGCGCCCCTTAAGGGGATGTCTGTATAATGCTCTTGAAGGGCTTATTCAAGCCTTCGGGTTAGCCGGAGGTTCTGTTTACTGCACCAATTTTAAAACTATATCACTTAATTATTATAGTCTTCATTACCCTTTATCCAATCTAAAGAAAACTTAGTAAACCAAATATTCTGACACTCTAAATCAGGCTCAAACAATACTCCTATATTACCGTCAGGAAGCTGCGTCATAGAACTGTAAACGAAAGAATCTTCCTTCAACACACGGCTGTAGGGGAAAGTTTCACCGTCATCCTCTGAAAGTCTTACTGTTCCGCACTGTCTTGCTTTTTTGTCTGCAGCGTTCAGGAAAACCACATAGGGCTTTTCGGCGTTTTCGATTTTAATGACTGAGCTCTGGCATATAGGCTGAGGAAGATTTTTATCGTGAGTGAAATTTTCCCAGCTTTCACCGCCGTTTTTGCTATATGCAACTGCGACACAGCGCTTTGGGTCGTGGTTTCTCATAAAATATTTCAGAGTACCGTCTTCCTGTTCAATAACCTGCGATTCCGTGAGCATATTTTGTTCAATGATAAAGTGATGATTTGCCTTAATACCGTGAATTTTCCTTGTGTTATTCGGTGTTTCACCCAATGACCAGGTTTCGCCGTTATCATCGCTGTAAATTACACAGCAGGATAAACCTAAGGGGAATTTTCTTACACCATAATAAATGGGAACAATAATTCTGCCACTGTATTTTCCGTGTCTGATGACAATTCCGCATCCGGGTCCGGGTCCGATAAAGCTCATAAACTTCTTTTTAATCTGAGAATTTAGTGAAACGGGCTTTGACCAGGTTAAACCATCGTCATCACTGTAGCACATCATAAGTGTTGAAGTATGGGCTTCTCTGAACTTACCGCCCGTATATATGCTTCCGAATTCTGCACTTCCGTTGCTGACATTACCGTCTTCAGAAACAGAATATTCGGTTTTTTTACCGCTTTTTGTATAGAGCGCACCATTTTTCAAAATGTATTTTCTGAGTCCACGGCTGATGATTTTATTGCCTTCGATATCTTCACCGACGCAGGAATTGCAGTTAAGTATGCCCACACCTGCAGGAGTGTGACAGTAGTGCATAAAAATTCGTCCGGAATCTCTTGAATATGTAAGAATCGGGTCAATAGCCGCAGAAGAAAGATTTTTTTCTTTGCCGTATTCCTCAACAACAGTCTGATAATCCTCCCATGTTTCACCTGAATCCATACTTCTTCTGACAACCTTGTCAATTCTGTTGGGATTGTCTGCACCGGTAAAAAATCTGGCATCTGCACAAGCTACAACCACACCGTTTTTTGTTGTAATCATCGAGGGTATTCTGTAATAATCTGAAGGTCCGCCTGTGCCCGGACCAAAAACCGTTTTAAACTTCACAACAATTATCTCCCTTCAATGTTGAGCTAATATTTGTATTATCTAAAATTATAGTGCAATATATCGCAAAATACAAGAGGTATGATAAGTTTGTGTTAATCAGTTTAACGAAATATTACTAATAGAAAAATACCGATATTGAGACATAAAGACAAATGTTACAATATCGGTATAATAGCTTTATTTTTCGTTTTCCACATGAATATATCACATGAACACCAAAAAACAACCGCAATAGCGAATGTTTATTATATTGGTGATGCTATGTAAACACATTTATATTCTATTGACATAGTTTAAAACATTATGTTATCCTTTTAAACGAGAGGTAGTTTACGAAATATTTGATGTTACGAACATTGAATGTTATATCTGTCTACTGTACCTTTTATCTTGAAGGGTTTTTATGAATGGAGGAATTGTAAAATGCAGGTTTTTGTTGAAAGGGTAATTGCTTTTTTTACAGCACTTATAACACTGATGGCGGGTTGGTTTGGTGTAGACTATGAGCCTGCAAAAAAGTCCGACAATTTTAGGGTTACGACTTATATAAGAGGTGACTATGTTCAAGCACCTGACAGCCTTTATCCTGAGGATTTTGATATAATTACCGATGTTATTCTTTTTGAATGTGCATCATTTAACAGTAGCGGTGAGATTGTTTATGATGAGAGCAAACTTGAAACCGCACTTTCAAATGTAAAAGGCGCAATCGGTGACAGAGAAGTAAACATAACGCTCAATCTTCTTGGCCCCGGAGGAAATACCGATTCTGATGTCTGGGAAGAACAAATGGAAGCTCAGAGCAACGAACATAACAAAGCTTTCACAAGCGGTGTTCTCGAAGACAATATCATTACTATGCTTGATAAATATGACTTCGACGGTGTGCATTTTGACTATGAATATCCTCTTTCCCGAGAGGCTTGGCGCTGTTACAATAAGTTTTTGGTTTCACTTGACAAAAAGCTTGGTGAATACACTCTCGGTGTTGCGGTAAGTGACTGGAATATTGACTTTTCAACTGCCGCAATAGGTGCGATAGACACCTTTGAACTGATGGTTTATGACTTTGTTGACAGTGAAGGCAGACATGCAACATTTGAAGGGACACAAGATCTTGTCAAAAAAGTTGGCTTTCACGGAATACCTGCCGAAAAAGTAAACATCGGACTTCCTTTTTATTCACGCCCGACAGATATGTCTGCGTATTGGTATGGTTATAACGGATGCTACGAGAAAATTGATGAAAACGGATGGTATCATTGTGAAGCCACAGGCAAGGATTTCTGGTTTAATACTCAGGATGTTATAGAAAAGAAAACATCGTTTGCTTATAATTGCGGTTACGGCGGGGTTATGATTTGGCATTATAGCTGCGACCTTCCTTCAACACATGAGGATTCCTTGCTCAGATCAGTTGATAAGGCATTGAAAAGTAGCAGATGATGAGTATGCGAACCGAATACTTTATGACGGTATCGCTTGATAAAAAAGTTTACATCCGAGTTCATCCGTCATTACATTGCAATTTGGAGGTTTAAAATGACCAAAGGCACTATTAAGCTGAATTTCAGCAAATTCAGCGGAAATTATGAAATAATCCATAACGGTTTTGCTTGGATAAGCGATGGCAGGAAGCCTTATATCACTATTCGCCAAAAAATCGGGGACAAGTATATAGCCATATCCCGACCTTTCTGGTCGGCTTTAACAAAGAAAACGAGTTTTTCTGAGAGGAAAATTGTTACCCGCTATTCTGATTTCATTGCATTCGGCAAGAAGCTGCCTTTTACTCTTGTTTGCACAGCCGAGATAACAGGTGAAGATACTGTTGACTTCTCATTGAAAGCAGAAAACGAAGCAGGATATGACATTCAGGCTGTCTATTTCCCCGCACCGTTTAATTCTAAATCAAAAAGAAAAAACTCTTATCATGTTGACCCTATGCGTCAGGGCTTTATCCTCCCCGACGGATATAAAAAGAATTTTGCAACAATACTCGGATATACACATGTAAAACGCCCGATTAACACAGGTGATTGCTATATGCCTGTCTGGGGCAGAGTGTGCGACGGACATATGTTTACGGCCATTGTTGACACCCCTTATGATGCTTCTCTGTATTCATCATTCGGTAAACACAGGTCATTCGTTAATTCGGTTTATTGGCAATCATCACTCGGCAAACTGTCCTATGAAAGAAAAATCCGATTTGTTTTCCACGAAAACGGTGATTACAATACCGTTGCAAAGGATTACCGCAACTATCTGATCGAAAAAAATCAGCTTGTTACTATTGATGAGAAAATTGCAAAAAATCCCAATATAAAGAAGATTATCGGCGCTCCCGTTCTTCATCACAAAATATTCTCAAAAATCAATAAGAAATCGCAGTTCTACGACAAAAACGGCTCGAATGAAATTCTTTGTGCCACATTCTGTGAGCGTGCGGAACAAATGAAACGGCTTAAAACTCTTGGTTTGGATAAACTGTATATTCATACTGACGGTTGGGGTAAAGACGGATATGACAACAAGCACCCCTATATTCTTCCGCCTTGTGAAGAAGCAGGCGGATGGGACGGCTTTAAGAAATTTTCTGAAGTTTGCCGTGAACTCGGCTTCGTATTTGCTTTGCATGACCAATACAGGGATTATTATTACGACAGTCCTGTTTTTGACAAGGAAAAAGCTGTGACAAATTTTGATGGCACAAATCCGTATTGCTCAATTTGGGATGGCGGTGAACACAGCTACCTTTGCTCCGAATTTGCTCTTGAAGCTGTAAAAAGAACTTATACCGAGCTTGAAGAGCACGGTGTCGATGTGCAGGGAGCATATCTTGATGTTTTTTCAATTATGCAAGGAGATGAATGCTTCCACAAGGACCACAGACTCACAAGAGAGGAAAGCATGAAATTCCGCGGCAAGTGCTTTGATTATCTTAACGAAAAAGGTTTTATTATGTCTTCCGAAGAGCCCGGAATGCAGCTTCTCAACCACCTTGCTCTTGTACATCACGGGCCTCATGCTCTCCGCCCGCAGGAAAACGGCGAGGCGGTCGGAATTCCTGTTCCTCTCGGAAATCTTGTTTATCACGATTGTATTATGGTTCCGTGGAATTGGTTTAACAACTGGGGTATCCCTAAAGGTGAAGACGGTGACTTATACGGTGCATTAAATGCAGGTATGCCTTATATTCACCCGTACGGAAATTCTCTTCGTAAAATCGGAACAGACAACCGTACAGCTGACATCGAAATGATGAGCGATGAAGAATTGAAGAAAGAGTTTGAACGCATCAGACCTCTTTGCGAGTTGCAGGCAAAGCTTTATAACAAGGAAATGTTAAAGCACGAGTTCCTCGGAAGCTACCGTAAACAAAAAGCTACATATTCAGACGGCACATCGGTCGTTATTGATTTGGACAAAAATACATATGAAATTGATTTGCAATAATTTCATACACTTTATTATTTCAACCGCAAGCAAAATTGACAAAACCACCGGCTCATATACAGTTGAGTCGGTGGTTGATTTTTTGTTTATTTACATATATTTTCTTTGATAGCGGCATTTACATTTTCTCTTGTTGTAAGGAGCCACTCGTCGCTATGAGGATATTCCCTGAATGTTATGTTATGCTGTCCTTCTTCTTCAATAATAGAAAGACAGGTTTTTTTATCTGTAAGTTTTTCCAGCGTGTTGAGAGCAGCCATATCCTGAAGAGCATCATAGAAAACCTTAAGTCTGAGCGAATGATAGGCTGTGCCGTCTTCTGCCGGATACACTATAAAGCTGTCACCTGACGGGAACTGCTTCCCTGCATCTGTAACTTCGTAAGGATTTACAAGAGCTTTTGAAAGTCTTGTAAAATAGAAATTATACCCCCACTGTAAAAAACCTCTTATGCCAAATTTGAACATCTGATAACCGATGACTCTTGTTCTTATTGAGTCATTACAGAAAAATCTGTTGGCTACATTGTGATTCGTTTGGGCACTGCAATAATATACCCAGAGATTATCAACATTTCCGATAAACTTATCTATATGGTCACTTGCAGGTATTGGATTTGAAACTATTTTCTTTTTGTAGAAAGAATAATCAGAAAGAGCATCCACAATTATATAACCTTCAAAAAGACTGTGAATATGCATAGATGCTTTTTTATAAGTACGGAGCATTGTGGTATTAGGCTCATCACTTACATGGATAAGGACCTTGCTTTTGAGATTTCTTTCTTCAAGATATTTTTTTAGTTCAACAGAAAGAGCAATAAGGAATTCTTTATATTTGCGTGAGTTTGCTCTTGTTCTCCAACCAAAAATCTTTTTATAGTTACCGTCAACTGTTGCCATAATTTTTGGAGCGTGCTTTGCTCCCCATTGTGTGTAAAAATGAGCAAGCTCAAAATATTCAACACCACAGCGATGAGCCATTTCAATCCACTGTGTAAGTTTGTCAAAGTTAAAGGAGTAAACACCGTCTTTTACTGTTATATCAATAAGCTGAACAGTGGGTCTTTCTTTGCCTTTTTTGGTGTCAAGAGGAGGAGTGAAAATCGGTGTGAGTACACAGTTCATTCCGTACTCTCTTGCAGTTTTAAGAAAGTTTTCCGTCACTCTCCAATATTCATCTGAGAAAGCATCAAATTTATAATAAGACATCAGGCAATCGGTATGAAACCAGCAGGTGTAAACAAAATCTTTAAAATCAAGCTCTGCGTCAATAATTTCAATATCAATACTTGCTTTTTTCTCACCGACAATAAAGTCTATTCTGTGTTTACCTGTGTCGTTCTGAGCCGCATCAACCTCAAACCAAAGTACGGTTATGCCCTTCTTAACATTCACCTGACCGTCAGAAGGCAAAAGCAAATCAGGGTAATAGCCGTTTTCACTGAATCTGTAATAATCGTCTGTGCCCTTTTTCCACATAGGGAAATCAGATTTGATATGCTCAACTGTATAGATACGGATGTCTTTAACAGTGCTTTCATACATCAAATCCACTTCGCAAGCTTCAGCAGCTTTGATGGCGAGCTGAAAGGATTTCTTTTCATTTTTTAGCATTGAAAAGTTTTTATATTCAGCAGTCGGCATTTTGTCGCTGTCATAGATTTTTTCAAGAGAAGATAAGATTTTAATATCTTTTATGTTGGCCATACGGTTACCTCAATAACATTTTTTCTTTACCCTAACATCGGATTTGCTCTGATAACAGTTTCAGGTGTTTTATATTTTTCAATTTCAAAAATTATAATTTCGTTTTCATCTTTAAGAATTGCACCCGGCAGATACAAAGCTTTTTGCGGACCTATATTCCAATATCTGCCGAGATTGAATCCGTTGACAAAAACATAGCCCTTAGTGAAACCGCTCATATCAACAAAGCATTCACCGTTACCTGCCTTGAATGTTCCCTTAAGGAAAACGGGACCGTTTTTATTTTCCGTTTCAATGTTTCCAAACCTAAGGTTTTCCAGATTATCTAAAGGTATTGTGTAAACATCAAAATCGGTCAACACCTGATTTGCAAAATGAACATTTGAAATACCCTTACGGTCATAAAGCTCTTTACCGTAGTTTACTCTGCCCATTCCTTCAACAAGAATGCCTATTTCACTTTCGGACTTGGTGCCTTTAACGAAAAGCTGTTTTTTAAGTTTAATTTTATTTAACAGGGATTTTTCTTTGCATCTGTTTATTGTTGCAATTTTTTTCTTTTCAAAATAAATGTGTGCATAATCGTGAATATCGTCAAATGAAAGAAATCCGGCATCATAAGTGCCTTTAAGCTTTGTAACATAATAAATCAGACCGAAATTCTGTCCATAGGCTTCCATACTTCTCGGAAGCGGCGAATAATGTTTCTGAGCAATATTATCAAGATTATCAAACAAATCTGCAGACTCTGTGAGCTTTACCGTACCGATATTCTGCATTACAGGTGGTTCAGGCAACTCGGTCATAGGGATATTCTGATGCTCACACAGGAGCTTTCTTATTTTATGGTATGTATCGGTATAATCGCCCCATTCAGTTAAGGGAGCACAATAATCATAGCTTGTTACCGTAGGTTCATAGCGTTTGATATGATTTGCACCTGCAGTAAAACCAAAGTTAGTTCCTCCAAGGAACATATACATATTGAATGAGGCACCCTGCTTAAGAAAATCTTCGAGCTCCGGTACCAGATTATCTGCTTTTCTTGTATGATGCTTTTCACCCCAATGGTCAAACCAACCGCACCAGAACTCCATACACATCTTCGGCATTTCACCATAAGATTTTAATGCATTGAAAGCAGTTGAAGCATGCGAACCGAAGTTGAGAGTAGGTAAAATACCGTCTATCGTTCCGCCTGAAAGCATATTACACCATGTTCCGTCAGAAGTGAACTTTAATATATCCACACCAAGCTCATCATACATATCGGAAAGTGCATGAAGATACTTTTTATCATTGGAGTAGCTGCCGTATTCATTCTCAATCTGCATAGCAATAATATTTCCGCCGTTTGTAATAAACAAGGGTTTAAGAATCGAAAACAGCTTTTCAAAGTAATCTCTTACATGACCGAGGTAAGTTTCGTTGTTACAGCGAAGCTCGATGTTTTTATCCTTTAAAAGCCAGGCAGGAAAACCGCCGAAGTCCCATTCTGCACAGATATACGGACCGGGTCTTACTATTGCATATAGGCCGAGCTTATGGGCTGTTTCGATAAACCTTACGATATCAAGCATACCGCTGAAATCAAAAACACCCTTTTCAGGTTCATGAAGATTCCAACAAACATAAGTTTCAACAGTATTAAAGCCTGCAAGTTTCAGTTTCAATAATCTGTCTTCCCAATATTCAGGGAGGGTGCGAAAGTAATGCATAGCTCCCGAATAAATCTTAAAAGGCTTGCCGTTAAGATAAAATTCAGAGCCTTTAATTATAAATGAATCTGCCATTCTTATCTTCCTCACTATGTATTTATAATTAATTATAACAAAAAAAGGGATGTTATTCAATAAATATCGTTTAATAAAATGTAATTGTCCTTTTTCACAAACTATAGGTTTCTTGTGGCTCAAGGTTGCCATATTAGAAATCTTCAATGATATTTGACATTATGTATTTCTCCGTATCTGAGGAAATATATAAAGTACGAAAAGCAGAATGTGTATTGCCGGAGAACTGCTTGTGTTATGAACATCCGTACCAAAGCCGACAAATTCGTCAGAATTTTGTCGGCTTTTTTCTTTTGCTTGTGACTCAACGGATGTCAGTTGATTTGTTCATCATCAATGTGATATAATGTTCTTAAATAACATTAAAACTATCCGTAAGACAGGTGAAGCTATATGAATAAAAAAGTGAATGTTCTGTTTATCGTTACCGATGATCAGCGTTTTGACACGATACATGCTCTCGGCAACAATGAAATTATCACGCCTAATCTCGACAAGCTTGCATCCCGCGGAACATCCTTTGTCCGCGCTCATATCGCCGGCGGTACCTGCGGTGCTGTTTGTATGCCAAGCCGCGCGATGATTCTGTCGGGCAGAAATCCGTTTCACCTTGATGAGCTCGGCGGAAATATTCCCGAGCACCACAAAACACTTGCCGAAACCTTCAAAAATAACGGCTATGAAACAATCGGCCTCGGCAAATGGCATAACGGATGCCCGTCTTACGCAAGAAGCTTTACTCAGGGTGCTAAGATTTTCTTCGGCGGAATGTGGGATCATTGGAATGTTCCTACCTGTCGGTTTGACCCTACGGGCAAGTACGATAATGTGATAAATTTTGTGGTTGATTTTTACAGCGACAATCATCCTCAGCCGCAGCACTGCGACGAGTTTGACCCGGGTAAGCATTCGAGCACTCTGCTTACGGATTCGGCAATCGACCTGCTAAAGAAAAACGCAAACCAAGAAAAGCCATTCTTTATGTATCTTGCATACCTTGCACCGCACGATCCGCGCACTATGCCTGATGAATTCCGCGAAATGTATGATGCAGATAAAATCACTCTGCCGCCGAATTTTCAGGAGATTATTGATACAAACTATCCTCTTATGGTACACAGAGACGAGCACCTTGCGGCATATCCGCGCGACGAGAAGGAAATAAGACGGAATATTGCTGAATATTTCGCAATGATAACTCACCTTGACCACGAAATCGGAAGACTTATTGACGCGCTTTATGAATCGGGAGAGGCTGAGAATACAATCATCGTTTTCACGGGTGACAACGGACTTGCGGTAGGTCAGCACGGCTGGCTCGGTAAGGAGGATATCTATGAGCACGGAGTACGGATTCCGCTTATTATGGCAGGACCGGGGATTGCCGAAAATCAGAGAAACGATGCCTATGTATATCTTTATGATATTTTCCCGACGCTTTGTGAAAAGGTCGGCATTGACATTCCGTCCTCAGTTGACGGAAAGAGCTTTGCACATCTTCTTGACGGTGAGCACGGCGAGCGCTTCCGCGATGAGCTGTATCTGATATTTGATAAATTTGTCCGCGGAGTCAAGGATGACAATTACAAGCTTATCGAATACCGCAACGGTGACTCACAGGAGGATAAGTGGACATTCCTTTATGATATAAAAAATGATCCTTGGGAAACAAATAATCTTGCTGACGATGAAAAATATAAAGATAAGGTAAAAGAAATGAAGGGTAAAATTCTCAAGCACCGCGATGAGTGGGAGGAGCAGTCTCATCCCTGGGGTGTTGATTTCTGGAACAGATTCTGATAATTCTGAATATTTTCAGTCGCATGCGGAAATATACAGCTGTGTGGTTGTAGTTTTCCGCCTCTTGACAGCAAAGCAAATTTTTGCTAAAATACTTTTAATCAAAATCACCCATGAGGGAGTAGTTTACACAATAGTGTTGATATGTCAACAAGAACACGGCTTCGGCCTGGCATATCTTTATAAACGAGACTCATGTGCAGTTATGCTGTGCTTGAGTATTTTTGCGACTGAGTTACAGCGTGGCTGTATCTCGGTCTTTTTGATTCTTATACTATCCGGAAAGGAGTTTTTTGGATGAAATTTTACACAATGGACAGTCTTAAGGCTTTGGAAGAGCTCAAAACCAATAAAGACGGTCTGACAACTGCCGAGGCTGAAAAGCGTTTGGCTGAACACGGCAAAAACAAGCTTGCTGAGGGCAAAAAGGAAAGTCTCATCGTCAAGTTCTTCAAACAGATGGCTGACCCGATGATTATCGTTCTGCTCGTTGCTGCTGTCCTTTCGGGCGTTACGGCTGTTTATGAGGGCGAATCCTTTGCTGATGTTTTCATTATTCTTTTCGTTGTTATACTCAATGCTGTTCTCGGTGTTGTTCAGGAAAGCAAGGCTGAAGAAGCTATTGAAGCTCTCAAAACAATGACTGCCGCAAACTCAAAGGTTATGCGTGACGGTAAGCTCTCGGTTATTCACAGTGAGGATCTTGTTCCCGGTGATGTTATTCTTCTTGAGGCCGGTGATGCCGTTCCCGCTGATGCACGAATTCTTGAATGTGCATCAATGAAGGTCGAGGAAAGTGCTCTTACAGGTGAGTCCGTTCCCGTTGTCAAGAAGGCTGACACTCTTTCTGATGAGAAAGAGGTTGCACTCGGTGACCGAAAGAATATGGTTTATATGGGCAGCACGGTTGTTTACGGCCGCGGAACTGCTGTTGTATGCGGTACGGGTATGGATACCGAAATGGGTAAGATTGCCGATGCACTCACAATGGCTCAGGAGGAGCAGACTCCGCTTCAGAAGAAGCTTGCAGGTCTCAGCCGTATCCTGACATGGCTTGTTCTCGGTATCTGCGTTGTAATGTTCGGTGTCGGTATCATCAAAGCAGGCGAATTCTCAACAAGCGTATTGCTTGAAACATTTATGGTTGCTGTCAGCCTTGCTGTTGCCGCTATTCCCGAGGGACTTGCAGCTGTTGTTACGATTGTTCTTTCAATCGGCGTTACAAAGATGGCAAAGAGAAACGCAGTTATCAGAAAGCTTACTGCGGTTGAAACACTTGGCTGTGCTCAGATTATCTGTTCAGATAAGACGGGTACACTCACACAGAACAAGATGACTGTTGTTGACAGCTATGCTTCTGACGATAATTTTCTTGCTAAAGCAATGTGCCTTTGCACAGATGCTGAGGTTGACGAGGAAGCAGGCGAGGCTGTCGGTGAGCCGACAGAGGCTGCGCTTGTAAACTATGCTTATAAAATAAATCTCAATAAAAATGAGCTCAAAAAGGTATGCCCCAGAGTCGGCGAAGCTCCGTTTGACTCAATGCGTAAGATGATGAGCACCGTTCATTCTGAGGACGGCAAGTTTATGCAGTATACAAAGGGCGCACCCGACGAGATTCTCAAGAGATGTACCTCAATGCTTACCGCAGACGGCGTTGTTCCCATGACTGATGCGCTTCGCGACGAAATCAGAAAAGCAAACAAGGGAATGGCTGATAAGGCACTCCGCGTGCTTGCAGGTGCATACAGAGAGTATTCCGCTAAGCCCGACTCATTTGAGCCGACTGCTCTTGAAGAGGATATGATCTTTATCGGACTTTCCGGTATGATCGACCCCGTCAGACCTGAGGTTAAGCTCGCTGTTGAGGAATGTAAGGGCGCAGGCATCCGCGCAATTATGATCACGGGCGACCATATTGATACAGCTGTTGCGATCGCAAAGGAGCTCGGTATTCTCGACGATCCGTCACAGGCTATTATGGGACAGGAGCTTGATAAGTTCAGTGACGATGAGCTTGACGATGTTATTGACAGATTCAGCGTTTATGCACGAGTTCAGCCCGAGCACAAGGTAAGAATCGTCAACGCATGGAAGGCAAGAGGCAAGGTTACCGCAATGACAGGCGACGGCGTTAATGACGCGCCGAGCATCAAGTCAGCCGATATCGGTATCGGTATGGGTATTACAGGTACTGATGTTACAAAAAATGTTGCAGATATGATTCTTGCTGACGATAACTTTGCAACAATCGTTGCCGCAGTAGGCGAGGGCAGAAAGATTTATGCTAATATCCGTAAGGCTATTCAGTTCCTTCTTTCATCAAACCTTTCAGAGGTTGTCAGCGTATTCGTTGCAACAATTCTCGGCTTTGTAATCCTCAAGCCGGTTCATATGCTCTGGATTAACCTTATCACAGACTCACTGCCGGCGCTTGCACTCGGAATGGAGCACGGCGAGCCCGACGCTATGAAGAAGGCACCGCGTGATCCTAAGGCAGGCATATTCGCGGGCGGTGTAGGCTTTGATGTTGCATATCAGGGTATACTTGTTTCAGTTCTTACAATCGCATCATATTTCATCGGACATTTCCTTGAGACAGGAAACTGGGAAATCAGCGAAAGCACACACGGTATGACAATGGCATTCCTTACAATGAGCCTTGCTGAAATCTTCCAGAGCTTCAATATGCGTTCACAGCGCGGAAGCATCTTCTCACTCAAGAAGCAGAATAAGTGGCTTATCGGCTCAGCAGTTCTCGCATTCATTCTTACGACTGTTGTTATTGAAGTACCGTTCCTTGCAAAGGCATTTGACTTTGCATTAATCGGTTGGGAAGAGTACAGCATTGCATTCCTGCTCGGACTTTCAATTATCCCGCTTGTTGAAATTGTAAAACTCATTCAGCGCGCAATAAGTAAGAATAAGAATAAATAAGCTTTAACAGGGTGTCCTCGTGACACCCTGTTTTGCTATGTATTGTTGTTGGAGATCGGATTTGACAGCATAATTTGAGTGTGATACAATTTGAACATACATAAATGGATGCATTAAAAAGTACACAGAGGATAGTCACCTGTCTGATAAAATTTAACTAAGACACAGAACCGTTCCCTTGTCTACTTTGTTGACTTGGTAGTTTTTTGAACGAGGTGATGATTGATGTCATTTAGAAAAGATACTATGTCATTTTACGAAATGACAATTGTATTTATTATTTTTACTCTTATAGCTTTGTTTTTGTGTTGCAACTCGAAAAGTAAGGTCTTGTGTTTGTTTTTTTTCCTTTGGGCTGTCATATTTTTAGTTGTCATTATATTGAACTTTAAGTGCTTTTTTAATTATTATATCACTATTAACGATGTTGGTGTTTCCTGTAAAAAAGAAAGTAAAATACTTTGGGAGTACAAATGGGAAGAGATTGCAAAATTTAAAAAATGCACATCGCTTCGTTGGCCGGCAGTAGGAATTGTAACTTATAGTGCTTCAGGAAATATAGAACAGTTTTTTTTGAATGATCGAAAATTCCAGTTATGCAAAACTGCTCAATTGGCACTTGAAAAATATGGGAAAATGATTGAAAAATAGGGTAGCACAGGGGATGGTTAGCGTGAAAACCTAAACTAGTAGACCCTAAAACTAAGACAGGGGACCGTTCTGTGTCTTACTCCTGAAATCTAAATCAAAATCCCATAGGGTAACTATG
>JAZQIW010000023.1:0-8529 GCA_045541355.1 Eubacteriales bacterium
TTTGGCACAACCTTTAATACAGCTCTTGACGATTTTGCGGCAAGCAATGCTTCGGTTGCCGATAATTGCAAGCTTCTTGCAAAAGATGACTATGTGATGGTTGTTCCTTCCGAGGGAGTAATAATTGACCTTGGTGATAAGGTAAATGCAGACAACGTAAGATATGTCGAAATTAATGGTGTTCAGAAGGAAGCTTTCGAAAATCTTTACATTGTTCCTGTTACAGATAACAACCTTCTTGTTGAAGTGACAGAAAAAACAGGAGCAGATACTCCTGAAATTGTTAAGAGCGAGTATTATTTTGTAGATGCAACGGCAAAAACAGCCACAAAGCTCTCACTTGACTCCTATATGACAACCGACGGAAAGAAGTCAATAAGAATAAAAGAACCTATGGGTATCCGCTTCAGGTATGCGGCTCTCGCTTCTGCCAAGGTAGAGGAAGAGGAGTTTGTTGTTGATGAAATCGGCTTTATGGTTGCAATAACAGATGACCTTGGAGAAAATGAGCTTACACTTGACTATTCCAAGTACGTAAAGGGCGTAGCGTATAATAAGGCAGCTAATACGGATATCGTATTTGAACGCACCGACGAAAGCACTGATATCTTTACCTGCGTTGTTAAAAATATTCCCGTGTCAAAGTATAAGACAAATCTTACCTGTAAGACTTATACTAAGCTTACCGTAGGCGGTGAACAGTTTACTGTTTACGGCGAGCCCGTTGTCGGTAATGTTTACGAAACGGCAAAGAAGCTTCTTGCAACAGACCCCGAAAACAAGGAGCTTTTAAAGATAGTGCTTGATGCCGAATACTCAATCGGTATTGATATGGGCAGTCTTTACGACTAATCGGATATAAAAATCTGCCTCCCTTGCAAATTAAGCAGGGGAGGCATTGTATTTGTATGTGCAATAAAAAAAGGTGCATTTATAAACACGACATTCCATCGAATGCCGTGTTTTTTTGTCCTGTTGACTTTATCTCATTACGAATAAGCTGTGAAGCATAACTGCCCGCAATATATCCTACATCAATATTGAAGCCTTGTCCGTCGGGTCAAAGAATTCAGCACCTGAAATGCGAAGACCCGTATCTATCGTAAAGTCGGCAGGAAGTGAAAGCGGCGAATAGCCGGTTATTTTTTTGAATACTCGGTTGAAGTTGCGTATGGTTGAGAAGCCGCATTTTTGGGAAATGGAGGTCATCGTTATATTATCCCGCAGCAGAATAATAGCATTTTCAATTCTTATGACATTCAGATACTCGGAAAAGGTCATACCCGTAAAGGATTTGAACATTTTTGAAAAATGAGAAGCACTGTATCCCGAATACCTGACGGCATCTTCAAAGGTTATAAATGAATACTCCTTGTTTATTTTTGTGATTAGTGCCTTGTGGAAGCTTGTCTTTCTTTCATTTTTTTCAAACTCGCATTTTCGGAAAATATCAATAATCAGATTCTCCATTTTGTTGTTTATAACTTCCCGATAGAACGCACCCTTTTCCGTGAGTTCTTTTTTTATGTCCGTAAAGCTTTCTTTTACGGGAATGTCATGCGGAAGCTTTGGAGAAATAAGACGGTATTTTTCGGTTACATCGGGGCATAGCTTTTCGTCAAAAATTGCAATATCCACCTCTGCCTCTTTTGTGCTTATTATGTAGTGCAATTCTTCGCTTGTGCAAAAGAAGCTGTCTCCTTTTTCTGCTTCAAATAAAGACTTGCCGATTTTAATTTTTGCACTTCCTTTGACAATTCTTATAATTTCACTTTCAAAATGCCAGTGAAGTACATTTGTAAGATTTCGGTATCTGCCAAGCCATACTTTTTCGCCGTCTGAAAAATTCCTTTTCTCATAAATACCCAACATAATTCCATATCAACCCCTTGCTGTGCTTTGTATTATATCACAAATATCAATAAATGTCCATACCCGAACATTAGATTTCTTGTTTATGTGTGATTTGGAAAATATAATATATTCAAAGGGGGCATTTTATGAAAACATATCTTGGTATAGAATTCGGTTCAACCAGAATTAAAGCCGTTCAGATAGATAAAGAGAACAGAATCCACTCATCGTGTGACTATACATGGAAGTCAGAGTGTAAAAACGGCATTTGGACATATGAACTCGATGAAGCTGTCAAAGGACTTAAAACAGCACTTTCCGGAATAAAGGATGTGGAAAGCATTGAATGTGCCGGTATTTCGGGAATGATGCACGGTTATCTTGCTTTTGATGAGGATTGGAATTTGCTCGTGCCGTTCCGTACATGGCAAAACACAATGACTGCAAAGGCTTCCGTAATACTTACAGAGCTTTTCTCTTTTAATATTCCCCAGCGTTGGAGCATTTCGCACTTGTATCAGGCAATCCTCGGCGGTGAAGAGCACGTACGTAAAATTGCTCATATAACAACTCTTGCCGGATATATTCATTATCTTCTCACGGGCGTAAATGCAGTAGGGATAGGCGAAGCCTCTGGAATTTTTCCGATTGACAGTGAAAATCTTTGTTACGATAAAACTATGATTGAAAAGTTTGACCGCCTTGTCTCGGAATATAATCTTCCGTGGAAGCTTTGCGACGTTCTTCCTGGCGTTCTTACTGCAGGTGAAAGCGCGGGAAAGCTTACCGAGGAGGGTAGAAAGCTTGTTGATTACCTTCTGCCTCAGGGGATAATGTTTGTACCGCCCGAGGGCGATGCAGGTACGGGTATGGTTGCAACAAATGCGGTAAAGACAGCAACGGGAAATGTTTCTGCGGGCACCTCGATTTTTTCCATGGTAGTGCTTGAAAAAAGACTTGAAAACGTGTATGAAGAAATAGACGTTGTCACGACACCGACAGGAAAACCCGTTGCTATGGTGCATTGTAATAACTGTACAAATGACTCGAATGCCTGGGTGTCGGTGCTTCATGAGACAGCGGAGCTTTTCGGCGCAGATGTCGGAAAGGATTTGTATACAAAGCTGTATGAAAAATCCCTTGAGGGTGACGCTGATTGCGGCGGTGTTGTTGTCTGCAATTATGTGGCAGGCGAAGGTGTTACACACTTTGATAGCGGAAGACCTATTGTTACAAGAACCCCCGATGCTAAATTTACCCTTGCAAATTTCTTCAGGGCAACCCTTTATTCCACCATGGCAACACTTAAAATAGGCATGGCTATTCTTGAAAAGGAAAATGTTCGCATAGACAGTCTTACAGGTCACGGCGGTCTTTTCAAGACACCCGTTGTAGGGCAGAAGTATATGGCTGCAGCCTGTAAAACGCCAATTGCTTGTCTTGAGTCGGCAGGTGAGGGAGGTCCTTACGGAATGGCAATTCTTGCATCCTTTGCAAAAAATAAGCGGGAAAGTGAAACCCTCGAAGAATACCTTGACAGGTGTGTTTTCGTAAATGTTAAGAGTACTTTGGTGGAAGCTGATGAAAAAGACATTCAGGGCTTTGATAAGTATATGTCGAAATATATACAGCTGCTAAAGGTTGAAAGAGCAGCAGTTGAAAACATTTAAGGAGATGTAGTTATGAAGTATAATTTTTGGTTTGTTGTAGGTTCACAGTTTTTGTATGGAGAAGAAGTACTTGTGACGGTTGAAAAGAGAGCAAGAGAAATGGCAGGGGAGCTGTCAAAGTATTTGCCATATCCTCTCATTTATAAGGTAACTGCAAAAACAAATAAGGAAATTTCCGACATTGTAAAAGAAGCAAACTATGACGATTCCTGCGCGGGTATCATTACATGGTGTCATACCTTCAGCCCGTCAAAAATGTGGATTAATGGTTTTGTAAACCTTCAGAAGCCTTACTGCCATTTTGCTACTCAGTATAATAAAGAAATCCCAAATGATGAAATAGATATGGATTTCATGAATCTCAATCAGGCGGCACACGGCGACCGTGAACACGGTTTTATTGCATCAAGACTGCGTATGCCCAGAAAAGTAATTGCAGGCTTTTGGAAAGACCAAAAGGTGCATAAACGAATAGGTGACTGGATGCGTGCGGCAGTCGGAGTCTCGGTTTCAAAGACGCTGCGTGTTATGCGCTTTGGCGATAATATGCGTGAGGTCGCAGTAACCGAGGGTGATAAGGTTGAGGTTCAGGCAAAGCTCGGATGGCAGGTCAACACATGGGCTGTCGGGGATCTTGTAAAGGAAATGAATGCTGTTACAGAATTGGAAATTGATGACCTTGTGGCAGAATATACATCAAAGTATGATGTTGCAACAGATAACCTTGAGGCAATTCGCTATCAGGCAAGAGAAGAAATAGCAATTAAGAAAATGCTTGACAGAGAAGGCTGCCTTGCTTTTTCAAATACATTCCAGGACCTCTACGGTATGCAGCAGCTTCCCGGCCTTGCTACACAGCATCTTATGGCTCAAGGGTACGGCTACGGCGGTGAGGGTGACTGGAAGGTTGCTGCCATGACTGCCATTATGAAGGCGATGGGAAAGGACGGCAACGGCGCGTCGGCATTTATGGAGGATTATACTTATCATCTTGCCGATGGTGAGGAATACTCACTCGGCGCACATATGCTTGAAGTTTGTCCCAGCCTTGCTTCGAACGAAACAAAGCCGAGAATTGAAACCCACCATCTCGGTATCGGCATGAACGAAAAGGACCCTGCTCGCCTTGTTTTTGAAGGAAAAGCAGGTGAAGCAATAGTTGTTTCGCTTGTGGATATGGGCGGAAGACTTCGCCTTATCTGTCAGGATATTGTCTGCGTAAAACCCATAATGGAAATGCCGAATCTTCCCGTTGCAAGAGTCATGTGGAAGGCAATGCCCAATCTTTGCGACGGTGTTGAGTGCTGGATAACGGCGGGAGGCGCACATCATACGGTGCTTTCCTACGATGTTTCGGCAGAACAGATGAAGGATTTTGCAAGAATGATGGATATAGAGTTTGTGCATATAACAAAGGAAACTACGGTTGATGCACTTGAAAAGGAACTGTTCCTCAATGACCTTGCATGGAAACTGAAATAAGGGGTTGTATTTATGCTTGAACAGTTAAAGAAAGAAGTACTTGAAGCAAATCTCAAATTGGTAAAATACGGACTTGTTACATTTACCTGGGGAAATGTTTCGGGAATAGACAGAGAAAAGGGACTTGTAGTAATAAAGCCGAGCGGTGTCGAATATGACGGTATGACGGCAGAGGATATGGTTGTCATAGACCTTGATGGAAATGTAGTGGAAGGAAAGTGGAAGCCTTCCTCAGATACCCCTACGCATCTTGTGCTTTATAAGGCTTTTCCGAGTATAGGAGGGGTTGTGCATACCCATTCCCGTAAGGCAACCTCCTGGGCACAGGCAGGCAGGGGAATTCCTGCATACGGTACAACCCACGGTGACTATTTCTACGGCGAAATACCCTGTACAAGAAAGATGACACCAAAAGAAATTGCAGGCGAGTACGAAAAGGAAACGGGTAATGTAATCGTTGAAACCTTTAAGGATAAATCCTATGCCGATATTCCTGCCGTGCTTGTTAATTCCCACGGTCCTTTCGCATGGGGAACAAATCCCGATAATGCGGTGCATAACGCAGTTGTTCTTGAAGAACTTGCATTTATGGCATATAATACAGAAGCGATAAATCCTGAAGTAAAGACCATGCAGCAGGAGCTTCTTGATAAGCATTACCTTCGTAAACACGGTAAAAATGCCTATTACGGACAGAATTGATGGATTTATCTCACCTTTCAGTAAGAGTATAAATTTAACCGCCTTGCTTTAATTGAGCTTTTTTTTTAAATTGTGAAAAAGCACCTGGCAAACTGTGAATTGTCAGCGGTTTTTCCTCCGGAAATGCCCCGAAAATACAGAGATAATGCGGTTGTTCTTAATAGTTTTCATTTAAGGCGAATATATTGGACAAAAATTAAATATAAGTGTTGCATTTTTTTGTTATTGGCTTTATAATTAATGAAAATATGTATGGAGGGAAGACATGGCATTTGAAAACCAAAAGAAACGTATTGATAATATAAGACACGCAGAGGGAGCAAATAAAGAGTATTATAAGAGAGTTCGGATTTCCGATTATATATCAGGACAGGCAATTTATAACCTTGGAGATTATCCTGCAAGAGTTTCGGCAGAGCCTACGGAATACGATGTTAAGCTTGTAAAGAGCCTTGCCGAAAATGGTGTAAAGCTTATTCAACTCCATGAGGATTGGAATGATGCCTGCCGATATTACGGTGCTGATAAGTTCAATGCTGTGGACCGCGAAGGAACACGCAACTTTGTCAAGCTTTGTCATGATAACGGAATTAAGGTTATTGCATATATGTCCTCAACATTCTTTCATAGATATGACCCGGATTTCAAAGAGGATTTTTCAAGAACAGACGGCACTCTCGAAATGAACTATTTTTCTTACAGAGGCTGTAATCATGGCAGTGATACATGGCGCGAATATGTTATGAATAAAATGTTTGAGGCGGTTGATTATTACGGCTTTGACGGCATCTTTAATGACTTCTGGTATGATAGCTATGTATATGACTATGAAAAGGGAGAATGTTATATTAAGACCGAAGAGGTTGAATATAACCCCGAGACCGGCGACGTACACGATACAAATTATCTCACCGAGGATGGCAGATGCATCAAGGATGTAGAAGTAAAGTATGATCCCGACTTTGAGGATATGCACGCACAGATTTATTCCGAAATCAAAAAGCGTGGCGGAATTTATAAAATACATACAGGAAACAGAAACGTACCAAGCCGCGATAAAGTCTATGATTATATCTGGACAGGTGAGGGGCTTAAGGAACTGACACCCGGTAACGGTAAGGAGCATGACGGATATGTTGTTCCCTGCCTTGACAGACATTTCTATACTGAAGTATCAGCTAAAACATACTTTGCATATACTGTTCCTTTTCTTCAGTTTCCTCTTCTTAAAACAGGAAGACCTATCATGGGTTGTAACACAAAGCTTCCGAATGTGACATATTTTGGAGGAGATGAGCAGGAGTTTTATGAAGCTGTCGGCGAGTATATGAAAGAGCACCCCGAGGGTCCCTATGTATATTCGTTGTGGTCATCAATCCCCGATGATCCGACAGAGTTTGAAGTATGGAGCTATTATATGAAGCTATATGCTCCCATGACGACAGAAAACAGTATAGCCTTCTGTGAAATCAGAAAATGTGATGATGTTGTTTCTGATATTCCCGAAAGAGTCTATGTGTCAATGTTTGTAAATGAAGAAACCTACCTTGCCGTTTCAAATCTTACGGACGAAAGCTACACCCTGAAGCTTGCAGGGCTTTGGCAGAATAGAGAAACAGGAATTGAGTCGGATGCTTTTGAAATAAAAAAGAACGAGCTTTTGTTTCTTATAAAGAAGTAAAAAAGAGCCGCTTTGGTGTGAATCCAAAGCGGTTTTTGCTTTCTTTTAATCGGGAGAAATATACCCGTTTTGTTGTTATAATTATTTGGTTATCTCATACGGCCAGTCAATAATACCGCCAAACTCTTTTACGTTTGTGTAGCCAAGTTCGGACAGGCTTTGTGATGCTATTTTGCTTCGTCTGCCTGAACGGCAATATACTAAAATCAGCTTGTCCTTTTCGGGCAGCATTGCCTCTGCTTTGTTTTCAATTTCGGTATAGGGAATAAGAATTGCCCCCGGGATATGTCCCTCGTCAAATTCATCCTGTTCTCTTGTGTCTAAAACGATATGTTCCACGCCTGAATCCATTATTCTTTTCGCCTCTTGGGGCGTAATCTGTTCGTACATTGCTTTTTCACCTTTTTCGGTAACTATAATCGAGGTCGGTCCATCTGAGCCGCCGATAATTCCTATGCTGCTGTTATTTTCGCAGGCGACAATGAAAATGCAAAGTAAGACTGATGCGGCAAACAAAAATTTTCTCATAACAGTTACCTTTAATTATGTCCGTGACAGCTTCCGCCGCGACCGTGTTCACCACAGGTATGACCTTCGCCGTGTTGGTGATCGTGGTGGTCGCATTTAGCATCGGGATCGTATGCAAGGGCATTGTTCAGAAAAGCTTCAACTGCTTTGTCTGCATTACCGCAAGCCCCGCCGAATAGCTTGATGCCCGCCTCTGCAAGCGCCGTTTGTGCTCCTGCGCCAATACCGCCGCAGATAAGCACATCGACACAAAGTTCCGAGAGAATACCGGCAAGTGCGCCGTGACCGCTGCCGTTAGTATCCACTACTTTCGATGAAAGTATCTTGCCGTCTTGAGTTTCATATACCTTAAACTGTCTTGTGTGTCCAAAGTGTCCGAAGATTTCTCCGTTTTCGTAGGTTACTGCAATTTTCATGGTGTTTTTCTCCTTTTTATTTAATCTCTTTTAGTGCTTTTTTAAATTGGAATGTAAACAGTATTGCCGTGAACGTAACTGCAATAATATCTGCCACAGGCTCTGCCATATAAACAGCTTTTGTTTTGTCTGCCAGAAGGTTTGGCATAATATAAATAAGCGGAAGGAGCAATACGAATTTACGCACAACTGCAAC
>JAZQIW010000024.1:0-16094 GCA_045541355.1 Eubacteriales bacterium
CGGTAGAGCGCATGACTGTTAATCATGATGTCGCTGGTTCGAGCCCAGCAGGGGGAGCCAAAAATCGACAAGGTTCGACAGAATCTTGTCGATTTTACTTATTACCTATTCACTCTTCACTATTCCCTAAAAATACTTGTCTATTTTTGGGAGGTAATAAGTAATAGTGAAGAAGGAAAAGGTTTTTCCGGGAGTAATGAATAATTAACAATTAATAATTTTAAAACAACAAACTTAACCATGAAATCCCTTGCAAATTTCCCTTGTGTGTGTTAAAATGGAAAATACAAGGAAGTGAAAAAATGAAAGATATAGCAGAATTAGACCCCAATTTCAAGGTTGATAAAGCAATAGAACGTGAAGGAATGAAGTTTTACGACGTACTTGAGGAGCCTTTCGAGATTAACGGCGTAAAATTTGAAGATGGTAAATTCAGAAGAATGCCCGAGCAGGTTGCAAAATCCGTAAGTCCCGGTGTCCATGGTTTAAGCAGTAATACAGCAGGCGGCAGAGTGCGCTTTCGCACCGACAGCCCGTATATTGCCATATCCTATAAGGGCGAAATGGGAAAGATGCCTCATTTTGCATTTACCGGCTCTTGCGGATTCGACTTGTATTTCGGCACAAGGTACGTCAACACCTTTATTCCCGGTCTTGATGATAAGTATGGCTTTGACAGGCTTGCTGACTATGGGGTGCGGCGCATGGAGGAGGTTACTATAAACTTCCCGCTTTACAGTAACGTCGAAAGGCTTTATATTGGACTTGATGAAAATGCCCGTGTTGAAAAGCCTTCGCCTTATATTGATAAAAAGCCAATTGTATATTATGGCTCGTCAATAACTCAGGGCGGTTGCGCTTCCCGTCCCGGTACAAGCTATCAGAGTATTATTTCAAGACGCTTTAATGTTGATTATGTAAACCTTGGCTTTTCGGGAAACGCAAGGGCAGAGGATGAGATGATTGAATATATTAAGAGCCTTGAAATGTCTGTTTTCGTATACGATTATGACCATAACTCGCCGTCATGCGAGCATCTTGCAAGCACCCACGAAAAGCTGTTCAGGGCACTAAGACAGGTACAGCCGAATCTTCCCGTAATTATGATGTCGAGACCTAAGTATTATTTAACACCCGATGAAAAAACAAGACGTGAAATCGTAAAGACTACATACGAAAACGCCCTTGCTTCGGGCGATAAGAATGTATATTTCCTTGACGGCTATGACTTATGCAGACTTTGTCTTGACGAGGGTACGGTTGACGGCTGCCATCCCACCGATTTCGGTTTTGCGTCCATGGCAAAGGCAGTGGGGGATGTCATTTCGGAATACCGACTTTTGTGGTAAATATATGTAAAAGAGCAAGCATTTGACAGAAGTGTCGGATGCTTGTTTTTTAATAAATTTTTAAGAAAAGCCTGTTTTTGCCTTGCAAAATTAAGATATGTATGTTAAAATATAACAAAATATAACAATTGACAACAAATGGAAAGGATTAGAAAAATGACACAGCAGAAACGCAGTAATTTTTCGGGGAAAATCGGCTTTGTGCTTGCTGCTGCCGGCTCAGCAGTAGGTCTTGGCAACATTTGGAGATTCCCTTATCTTGCAGCAAAATACGGTGGAGGAATTTTCCTTCTTGTATACATAATTCTCGCCGTAACCTTTGGCTTTGCCCTTATGACGGCAGAAATTGCAATCGGCAGAAAAACAGGTCTCAGTGCAATTGGCGCATACAGAGCACTTGACAAGCGGTTTTCTTTTGTTGGCTACCTTGGTGCACTTGTACCCATGATTATTCTTCCGTACTATTCGGTAATCGGAGGATGGGTAGTGAAGTATTTGTATGCCTTTTGTTCGGGTCAGGCACAGGCTGCGGCAGGAGATGAATACTTCGGTAATTTTACTTCAATGACAGGACAGCCGATTTTGTGGTTTGCAATATTTATTGGTGCTACGGCTCTCATTGTTCTTTTCGGCGTTGAAAAGGGAGTTGAAAGCGTAAGCAAGTTCATGATGCCTATTCTTGTGCTTCTCTCGGTAGTTATAGCCGTTTATTCGGTTACGAGACCGGGTGCACTTGAAGGTGTCAAGTATTATATCTTACCCGACTTTTCAAAGTTTTCTATAAAGACAGTGCTTGCTGCCATGGGACAGTTATTCTACTCCATGTCGCTTGCCATGGGTATTATGATTACCTACGGTTCATACATGAAAAAAGAAGTTGGTATTGAAAATTCCGTCTCTCAGATTGAAATATTTGATACAGGTATCGCTTTCCTTTCAGGTCTTATGATTATCCCCGCGGTATTCACCTTCTCAGGCGGAACACCCGAGGCACTCGGCAAGGGTCCCAGCCTTATGTTCGTTACACTTCCCAAGGTATTTGACAGCATGAAGGGCGGAACAATTATTGGTATCGCTTTCTTCCTCATGGTGCTTTTCGCAGCTCTTACATCCTCTATTTCTCTTATGGAAACGGTTGTTTCGATTGTATGCGACAAGCTTGGTCTCAAGAGAAAGCCTGCCTGTCTTGTCGTTTTTATTTTCAGCGTACTTATCGGTCTTCCTTCCTCTCTCGGATACGGCCCTTGGGCAGGAGTCACCATTATCGGTATGAAGTTCCTTGACTTCTTTGACTTTATCAGCAACAGCGTGCTTATGCCTGTCGTTGCACTGTTTACCTGTATTTTCGTCGGATATTTCCTCAAACCCAAGGCAATTATCGAAGAGGTTGAGCTTTCAGGCTCTTTCAGAAGAAAGGCACTCTTTAGCGTTGTTATAAAGTACCTTGCTCCTATATGCATTCTTCTTATTCTCATTTCTTCTGTTCTTGATGCTTTTGGCATTTTCAAGATCTGACCTACTTTTCTTTCGTAGAAAAGTAGGCAAAAGAACTCGCAATCAGCACCGTTATTTTGAAGGTGCAAGATCGAATGAAGTTTACACGGTTACAGCCAATCCCTTGCACCAAACGACGGCGCAAGGGATTTAAAATTAAAGGTGTAGTTTTATGAAAAGAATTTTAGATAACAACATTGTAAATATTACCGGAAGCAGAATCCGAAAACTCTGAAAAGAGGCAGGGCTCAGTCAGAGACAGCTTTCGGAAAAGCTTGAGCTTGAAGCCGTGTATACTTGCAGAGGCTCAATATCAATAATAGAAAGCGGACTTCGGGCAGTTACGACATTGAGCTTTTTGCAATAGCAAAGGTGCTTGGAGTGTCTGTTGATAAGCTGTTTGAACAAGCGAACATTTAATCTTGTTTGGTTATCCGAGAAAAAAAGCTCCCCTGTGAAAGGGGAGTTTTTTGACACTTGTTTTAGGTTAACTATTTTATTAAAATGGGAATGAAAATACCCAAAAGAACAACAAAAGCACATAAAAGCTTGTAGAGAATTTGCTTTTCCTTAAAGAAAATCCTGCCCACAAGAACCGATACCACAACCGAGGACTGTTTGATTATTGTCATAACCGTAACCTCGCTTTGCGGTGCGGCATTTGCCTCAAACAGAAATCTGTCGCCAAGAACAAGAGATATGCTCATAAGCGGAATCCATATGTTGTACCTTAATGTCCTGACAGATATCCTTTCACGTTTTATTGCAATGACAGCGAGGTAAATGAGTGTCATAAACAGCATAAACCAGAACTGGAGCTGTGATGAGCTCATGTACTTCATCAAAACCTTGTCCATAGTTCCCGAAACGGCGTTGAAAAAGCAGTTGAGAAGAGCCGCGGTTATAACGCCGAGGCTTGCCGTTTTAACCTCGGATGTCTTTTTTGCATTGAGCATTAAAAGACCGGCGATTACAACCGAAGCACCGACAGCCTTTTGCCATGTCATGCTTTCGCCAAGGGCAAAGACGCCAAGCATAGTAGAAAACAAAACTCGCGAAAGGTCGATAACTCCGTAAAGACTAACCGACATTTTGCCGAGAGCCATGCATGAGAACAGCCAGGCGGTACAGCACACGGCGGATTTTATGAATATAAAGAATACAAGCTCATATGGAAGCTGAATTGCCTCGGCGATGTTCGGCAGGGTAAACACAAAGCCAATAAGCGTGTAGAAGAACAGCACCTCGTCTGTACTGCTTTTTTTGAGTGCCGCCTTTTTCATTCCGTCGCGGCCGCCCTTGAGTATGCTATATATAAAAACAAATACTATCCAGAGTGATTGCATATTTATCTCCAACAATGTTTTTTCCACAGCCAATTATACACCCGGGCACAATAAAAATCAACAAAAAAATGCATTACAAAGAGGACTTCTCTTTTTTTCTTTTTCTTTTTCAAGTTACTTCCTGTCAGACAAAAATGTAATTAAAAAAACGCAAAAGTACGGCTCGCTGTCCGCAGACAGCGAAATACCTGCCAAACAAAAATGTAATTTGAATAAGTAAAATGTAACTTAAAAAGAAAAAATCGCTGATGCCTGCTTTGGCATCAGCGAATCGCTTCAATCGAGAATAATACGTATTGTTCAAAACCCAAAAAGAAATGTTCCTTTTGCGGTTTCTTTTGGCGAACCTTTTCTTTTTCCAAAGAAAAGGTGGAAAAATCCGCTGTCTGTTGCTTTCATCAAAAAAAGCCAAAAAGCTATTTAGCCACCTCAAGAATTGCGATAGCATAAATGGTTGCCGCAAGTAAAAGGTCGGAAAGTTTTATGCATTCGTTTGCGCCGTGAAGATTCACATCGTAATCAATGTTTTCAAAGACAGGACCGAAAGCAACGCCGCCTTCAATGTCGTGAACGTAGGTTCCTCCGCCCATTACATGGGTTTTGCCCTCAAGACCTGTTACCGCCTCATAGCATTTCAAAAGACTCTTTACAAAGCTGCTGTCATTTTCAACATAGTGGGGATTTGACATATCGCCATCGGCGGTAAAGCCGCATTCACGCAGGTTCTTTTCAAACACTGCCTTTGAGTTTTCATACGTTGCGCAGAAGGGAAGTCTGCTGTCGCATACACCGAGAAGCCTCTTGCCGTCATAGTGAAGCATACTGAATGCAACCGTTATTTCTCCGCTGACATCCTCCTTCATGTAAACACCCATGTTTTTGCCGTTTGTATCGCCGTGGGGAAGAAGCCTTGCAAGACTTTTAAAGGCATCAAAGGACTTGTTGCTGTCAAAGGGGAGAGAGACAAGCAGCTTTATCATGGCTGTCAGAGCATTAGTGCCGAGATGGGGAGTTGAAGCGTGTGCGCTTTTTCCTCGGCAGAGGAGGTTTATAAAACCGTTTTCTTCCTCAATTTCGTATTTTACCGAAAGCTCCTTTTCAAGACTTGCCGCAACCTCGCGGACAAGTGCAGCCTCAATTCCGCAAATGCTGCTTCTTGAAATTTCGGGAACAATGTTTGGAGCATTTCCGCATATAAAGCTGTTAATTTTTGCACCTGTTTCGTTTTCGCACGTCATCGAAAACTCAGCGCAGTATCTGCCCTTTTCGCCATTGTATACGGGAAAATCCGCATCAGGAGTAAAGGTGTAGGGAGCACTTTTTTCCGTCTTGAAATAATACTTCAGGTCGGATGAGCCCGTCTCCTCGGCACTGCCGAAGATGAGCTTTACGCTTTTTTCGGGAAGAAGTCCCAGCTCCTTCAGTGCCCTTGCTGCATACAGGGAGGCGAGTGCAGGCCCTTTGTCGTCGGCAACGCCTCTGCCGAATATGAAGCCGTTTTTTTGTACAAGCGAAAAAGGCTCTGTGTTCCAGCCCGTTCCCGCTGCAACAACATCAAGGTGGGAAAGTATGTCAAGACCGATTTCTTTTGATTTTCCCTCAAAAACGGCAGTTGCCGCATGATAGTTGAAATTTTTGGTGTTAAAACCATACTTTTCGCAAAGAGCCGTCATGGCATCAATGGCAGCTGCACAGTTTTTGCCGTAAGGATAAGCACCGTCTGAGTCGTCCTCAACCGACGGTATGGCAATAAGCTGCGAAAGGTCATCCGTAAATTGCTCCTTGTGAGATATAAGCCAATCGTAAATTTCGTTTTTTATTATATTTAAACTGTTCATTAAATATCACCCTTAATAGTTTATCATATTTGCTTTTGTTTTGCAACAGGTAATAATGTCAAAATAAAGCTGATTCTGTGAGTTTATCCCTCAATAAACTTTACCGAAAAGCCGCCGCTGTTCCTGAACACCGTACTTGTATCTTCAATGCTGTCCTTGTCAAGAGACATATAGTATCTGAGAGTGTTTTCAATCCAGTACATATATTTGCTGTCGGGACTGTTTTTCTCGGCATTTTTGAATTTTTTGTACATTTCAATGCCGTCAGAGGGGTCGTGCCAGGTGTCGGCGAATATAAAGTCGTAAAAATTGTCCTTTACGTTTTCCTCTGCAAATTGAAAGGCATCGGCACATATAATTTCCACCTTGTCCTTTGTCTCAAACTGACAGAGAATATACTTTTCAAATAAGTCTATAACACGCCTGTCTTTTTCCACCACCGTAACACGCGAAACCTCTTTTTTTCGCGATGCCATGTAGGTGAAATATCCAAGACCGAGACCGTATGTGAGAACATTTCCAAAGCTTTCCGTTACCGCAGGGCTTGTGGTTCTTATTTCGTGAGGTGTTACCGTCATCCATTCCCTGCCGTTTTCAAGCACCGCGGGGTACGAAAACTCCTGCTCAAAAAAGCCTATTTTCGGAAACAGCCTTCCTTCACCGTCAAGCACCGATTCGTTTGCAAGAAAAGCCTCGCAGGGCTTAAAGCACATGGTTTTAAATTCCCAGGATTCGTTTGCGGCATTCGGAAAGACAATGTTTTTGTAGTACGGATCGTTTTCAAATTCTTCTTTTTTCAAAAGTTGAATCATTCTTGTAAAGCGTTCTCTGAAAAGACGCTTGTCCTCGGTGCTGTCAACAAGGTCAAATCCGCAATAGGTAGCAAGAAGCGTTGCAAATGCGTATTCCCTGGCGTTTTTGTCAAGTCCCGAGGCAAGAGAATCAACCATTGATAAGTCAATGGCGTCAGGCATCAGGTTAAGATAAAGTGACAGTTGTCTTAAAAGTCTTGCATTGTCGCTGCGTATGCTCATGTTATCCTCCGATTGCGGTGCTTTTTAATATATTTTACCACGGTTTTGTGCCATATCCAAATCCTTTTCGTAAATTTTGTATGCTATTGACTTTGCATTTTTTGTGTGGTATCATTTTTTTAAAAGAAAAAAGAAACAATCACTACATTGGATATCGTTCCGAAAACAGAAAAGCTCATGGAATAAAAAGAGACCTGAGACGGAAGAAAGGCACTTGTTTAAGATGGATAATTACGATGGAATAAAGTGGATAAGAGTAACACCTGAGAGCGTTGACTTGTATAATCTCGATAAGGATTTCAAGAGGCTTCCGGAGGGTGTTGCACAAAACATAAATGAAATCGGCAGGATTGCCTCGGGCTATTCCGCAGGCGGCAGAGCAAGGTTTTCCACCGATTCAAACACCGTTGTTATACGTGCAAAGGCAAGTCTCCATTGGGACATGGGCTTTGACCTTTACAGGGTTGACGAAAAGACCGGAAGGGAATACTTTGCCGCAGGTTACAGAGATACACTTTTTCTCATCCACGAGGGGGAATTTGTTGCAAGACTCGGCGAAGGACGCGTTCAGAATGAGAGGAAAATGCAGTATTACACCCTGAATTTTCCCTGCTTTGCCTTTGTTGAATATGTAGAAATAGGCATAGAAAAGGATGCGGAATTCGGAAAGGGCTTGAAATACAGAAATGATAAGCCGGTTGTTTTCTACGGCTCGTCTATAACAAACGGAGGTCTTGCATCAAGACCGGGCATGACCTATACCTCTCTCATTTCTCAGAAGTACGGCATTGATTATCTCAATCTCGGACTTTCGGGCGGTGCAAAGGGGGATAAGGCGATGGCAGAGTATATGGCAGAGCTGGAAATGTCCTGCTTTGTCTGTGACTATGACCATAATGCATACGAGGATGGACTTCTTGAGGCAACACATCTTCCAATGTATGAGGCTATAAGAAGAAAGCACCCGAATATTCCCTATATCATAATAACAAAGCCCGACTGCTTCAAGGATTTTGAGGATAGCAGAAGAAGGGCGCAGATTATATATAAAACCTATGAATATGCAAAGCAAAAGGGCGATGAGAACGTGTATTTTATTGACGGCAAGGATTTGTTTTCGGGTGAGTATTATACCGCCTGCACCCTTGACGGCTGTCACCCAAATGACGTTGGATTTATGAGGATGGCTGAAAGAATAGGCACTCTCATAGCAAAAGCGCTGGGAATTGAGGAAGAAAAGCACGATTTGTTTATGTAATATAAGGAGGATGGAATGAGAAAACGGTGTTTTGTCAGCTTTGTGCTGGCTCTGCTGATGTGTGTAGCCGTTTCGGCATCCTTTCAAAAAGTGAATACATACAAAAGCGGTTTGTTCATCGATGTTGTAAGCGGTGAATGGTATGAAAAGGATGTAGCCGCTTCCTACGAGCTCGGCTTTATGACGGGAACAACAGATAAAACCATGTCTCCATCGGGTGATGTTACCGTTGCTCAGGCTTTAACAATAGTATCGAGAATCAATGCATCTTTTTATGGCAGGGAAGGCGAGCTTCTTGAAAAAGGTGAAAAGTGGTATAGCACCTATATTGCATATGCCGAAAAATACGGCATTGTGAAAACGGGCAGGTTCGATAATCCCGAAAGACCGGCTTATCGCAGAGAGATTGCAGAGTTTTTTGCAAATGCTTTTGATGAGGACTATTATGAGGCAAAAAATGTCATAAAATCAATTCCGGATGTTTCGGCGGAGGATGAATTTTATAACGACGTTATGCTTCTTTATACAGCAGGCGTTGTCACGGGAAGTGACGAGGCAGGAACCTTTTATCCCGACAATACCGTCAAACGGAGCGAACTGTCGGCGATTATCTCAAGGGTTGTATATCCGGAAAAGAGAATTGTAAAAAACGCTCCCGATGCCGCAAGTCAGGCAGTATATCTCATAGATGACATCATTTTTTCAAAGGAACGTTATGACGGGCATGGGTACGAATTGCTTCATGGCTGGATGATGGATGACAGGGGAGCAAAAGGCATCAATAAATATGCGAGCCATAACGAATTTTTCTCCGACTCCGAAAAGGACAGCAGGGTTGCAGTTCACAGGTATATTACACCTCTCACAGACGAGAGGGCGGTTCTTGAAGCAAAAGTATTTTTAAAGGATGCTGAGGACGGCTTTGAAATATATTTTTCCGATAACGGCAAAAAGGCTGTAAGTGTATTTACCCAAAACGGATATTTCGGCGTTGAAGGTGAAGAAAAGATACTCGGCAATGTAAAGGTTTGCGACGGCTCGGCAAAAATTCGCCTTGAAATGGACCTCGATGTGAAAAAGGCAAGGCTGTATGTCAATTCCATGTTTGTCGCAGAGGCGAGAATCGGTATCTTTGCTTCACTTGACAAAATCACCCTCGGGACAACAGACGAGGGCACACTCATGTTTTCCCCCGAAAGAATTGCTCTTTACATGAACTTTAATGTAAACGATACTTTTATGCTGTCGGAAACTGATGCCGCACCCGAGAATTATACTGTCAGCGCAAACGTTAAAACATCCTTCAACAGTTGCGGTAGCAGCGATTCTGTCAGTGTGCTTATGAAGGAAAACACGGTTGCCGAAAGAAAGTTTGACGCCCTTTTTGGCGGCTTTGTCAGCGAAATATATTTGCTGCAGCCTTCTCTTTCGGGAAGTGCAACAATAAGGCTCGGCGATGCCGTGTCGGTGGAAATGACAGGCGGAGAATACCTTGTTGATGGCAAAATAATAGCAACATACAACCAAAACATATGGCAGAGCATAAGATTTGAACGCGATTCAAATGATAATGTCACTGTCAGAATCTGCGGCAAGGATGTGTATACCTTCAGATACAGGGGAGCTGTTTCAAGCCTTGAAATCCAAAACAAATACGGCACACTCTGGTTTGACGATGTAAAGTGTTATAATATATATGATTTTGACGATTATGTACCTGCACCGTCGCCAAACAATAAAAATGATGATCTTACCGTTTGCATGAGTGTGTGCTCGTTGTGGCATGAGGGCACCCACTACGGTTGGGATTATGTTTCGCCATATGATGAGCTTATACCTGTAATGGGCTTTTATGACGAAGGACTTGCTGAAACGGCGGATTGGGAAATCAAATACATGGCTGAAAGCGGAATTGATGCAATTCAGCCTTGCTGGTATGCTTCAACAACCGACACCCCCATGAAAGAGCCGAAGCTCAACAAATATGCCATACATGATGGCTATTTCAATGCAAGGTATAAGGAAATCTTAGACTTTTGTATCATGTGGGAAAATCAGGGCTTTAAAACAAATCTTACTCTTGAAAAGTTCAAAAACCTTCTTTGGAATTACTGGGTTGATTGGTATTTCAAGGACCCCGACTATATGCGCCTTGATAATAAGGCTGTTCTGACAATATATCAGTACGAAACCTTTATGAACTGCTTTTCCTCGCCTGACGAGGCAAAAAAGGTTATTGATTTTATGCGTGAGGACATAAAGAAATACGGCTATGACGGCTTGATTCTTCTTTTCAATATCTATTCAGCATCTCAGGCTGACAGCATTGATGCTTTTGTACTTGAAGACGGGGTGGAAATTGACGGTCTTGTACCTTACCATTGGGGCATAAAGGCACATGACCCGGAGTATATAAAGAGCCAGCACCAAAGCGGCTATACAGGAAAGGGAGACAATATGATTGTCGCCTGTGCAAGTACCGGCAGAAATATTATAGGCTGGGAGCAGACAAGAAGTCCTGTTGCAACGCACGAGGAACACCTTGAGGTGCTTGAATATCTGACAGATGAGCTTTTGCCGACATACGAAAGGGACTTCGGCAAAGACTCGTGGCAGTCCCGCCTGCTGTTTCTCGGAACATGGAACGAATATGCCGAGGGACACTGGCTTGCACCGTCGGGAATAAACGGGAAAGGTCCTCAGTTTGACTATATCAATGCGTGGATTGAAGCCTTTGTGGGAGAAAATGTTGAATTGACAAATCCGACAGAGGCGCAAAAAAAGAGAATATCCTATATGTATCCCGCAATAACAACTCCTATACGTGCAGAGCTTGTTGACACGAGGGAAAAAACGGTTGAAGAAAAAACAAAGTCTGTTTCCTTTATTGATTTTTCCGCAGATGATGCAATGGGCAAAATCAAGTATTATCGTTTTGACTCTCTGACAATAGATAACGGTGTTCTTTACGGCAAAGCGGAGAGTGAAAGCACCAAGAAGGATCCGCTTTTTCAAACCTCCTGCTTTAAAGGAATTGATGCAGAAGATGTTGACATTATTCACATCAGAATGAAAGCGGATGTTGCAACAAGTGTAAATGTATATGCAGGCTTTGACTATGACACAGCCATCACAGCTGACAAAATAATGACACAGAGGCTTACGGTTACAAACGAGTGGCAGGATTTATATTTTTATACAGAGGATTTTGGGTTCTGGCAGGGCGAAATCGAGACCTTGAGATTTGATCTTATCAACACCTACGGCAATTTTGCGTGCGATACCATCGAACTTTTGTCATACGAAAAAGCTGCAGACTTTGGTATTGCGGTTGACGGCATAAAGCTTGATATTCATTCACAGTATGTTTGGCAGAGGAATGGAGAAATATACCTTGCCGCACTTCCGAGCCAAGGCTTTTATTCGGCTTGCAACATCTATTATGAATGGCATAGATTTGACGGAAATCTTTATTTGAAATCCGGTATTGGCAAAAACGAGACGGAGTTTGTCTTTACGGTGGGGGCGGATGTCTGTTCGGTCAACGGTGAACAAAAAAAGCTTCACGAAGTGTTCGGATTATTTGATGAAATACCCGTAATTCCCGTGAAATTTATTCTTGACAATTCGGGCGTAGGGTATATACTTAAAAATAACACTCTCGAAATTGATGTAAGAAGCATAGACTGTTCCGAGAACATAAAAGGAGAATATAACTTTAACAATCCCTCGGATTATATGGGGTTTGGTTTAACAAAGGCAATAGGTTTTATTAACAACGGTGCACTTCATGTTATCCCAAAGCTTCAGACAAACGGCGGATATGACCCGATTGTTGTTAATTCTGCACTTGAACAGGTGATTTACGCAGAAATGTGTGACAGTATAAGCATAAGAATGAAGTATACTCTTTCTGATAAGAGTGATGACTATGCGACAGTGTACTTTATAACAAATAAGGATACTGTCTTTGATGAAAAGAAGAGTGTAAGGCTAAAGCTTTCGAGCGCCGAAAAGGACGGCGAAGGCTATGCCGTTTATACCTTTCCGATGAGCGAAAACGCTTACTGGTCGGGAACGGTGACGGGCATCAGGTTTGACGCGGCAAATGCAGATGGAGAATTTATTATTGATTATATTAAGATAACTTAAAAGGGGAAAGACATAATGCAAAGAATTTTATTTCAGGGCGATTCAATAACCGATTGCGGAAGAAGCAGGGACAACGATGACTTTAAGGGCTCGGGTTATCCACTGAGAGTGATAGGCGAATTGAATTTAGACTATCCGGGAGAGTACGAATTTATAAACCGTGCCGTAAGCGGAAACAGAGTGACGGATCTCTATGCGAGAATAAAAAGGGATATTATAAATGTCAAGCCCGATGTTCTGAGCATTCTTATCGGCATAAATGATGTGTGGCATGAGATTGAAGCACAAGACGGCGTTTGCACAGAGAAATTCGAGATGATTTACGATATGCTTCTTTCAGAGATAAAGGCAGCACTTCCCGATATAAAAATTATACTTCTCGGCGCATTTGTGCTTCGGGCAAGGGCAACGGAAGAGGCGTTTGAGGTTTTTAAAAGCGAAACCGAAAAAAAGGCAGAAATCACAAAGAAGCTTGCACAAAAATACGGCTGTGTTTTTGTAGACCTTCAGGAAAGCTTTGATGAGGCAGCGGAAAGACACCCCGAGCCTTATTGGACAAGAGAGGGAGTGCATCCCACCGAGGCGGGACATGAAATTATAAAGAGAGCATGGCTCAAAGCCTTTGAGAAAATAAGATAAATAAAAAAAGCGGCAAAAGCCGCTTTTTTCTTTGCTGTTTCGGTTATCCGATAAGCTCCTTTGCAAGAGCATCAACAGATGCTTTTGAACTCTCGTTCATGGCAGAGAGAAGCTTTACGTTGTTTTCGGTATAGGTGATGTTCTGGCATCCTTCAAGCAGTCCCTTCATAATCTTTGCCGCAAGGGGTGCCCATGTGCCGTTTTCAATAAAACCGACGGTTCTGTTTTTATATCCGCGTTCGTAAAGGGCGTGGATAAAGGTGCGCATAAACGGGAAAATGTCGCCGTTATAGGTGGTGGTGGCAAGCACAAGCTTTGAGTATCTGAAGGCATCCTCGATTGCCTCGTGAATGTCACATCTTGCAAGGTCGTGTAAGATAACCTTTACGCCTTCGACCTCTCTCAGCTTTTCTGCAAGGGCAAGCACCGCTTTTTTTGTGTTGCCGTAAATTGATGTATAGGCAATTACAATTCCCTCGTTTTCTGCCTTGTAGCTTGACCAGGTATCGTAAAGCCCGATGTAGTATCCGAGATTTTCCGACAGAACGGGACCGTGGAGGGGACAGATTTTCTCAATTTCAAGAGACGATACCTTGCCGAGAAGCTGCTGTACCTGTGCGCCGTATTTTCCCACAATGCCGAAGTAGTAGCGCCTTGCTTCACAAGCCCATTCCTCAACAGCATCAAGCGCACCGAATTTCCCAAAGCCGTCTGCCGAGAATAAAACCTTGTCAAGACTGTCGTATGTCACAATAACCTCGGGCCAGTGAACCATGGGAGCCGTGAAAAAAGAAAGCGTGTGCTTTCCGAGACAAAGTGAGTCTGTGTCAGCGACAACAATGCGCCTGTCATCAAAGCTGTCGCCGTAAAAGGCACTCATCATGGAAAAGGCTTTCTGAGAGGAGACGATTTTTGCCTCGGGATATGCCTTGGCAAAGCTCAAAATGTTTGCAGAATGGTCAGGCTCCATGTGCTGAACGATGAGATAGTCGCATTTTCTGCCCGAGAGGGCTTCTTTTATGTTGCAAAGCCATTCGTCTGTAAAACGCGCGTCAACCGAGTCCATGACTGCCGTTTTCTCGTCAAGTATGACATAAGAGTTGTAAGCCATGCCATTGGGGACTCTGTACTGTCCCTCGAATAAATCTATTTCCTTGTCGTTTACGCCGACGTAGAGTATGTCGTTTGTAATATTCATGTAAATATCCTCCGTAAATTGTGTTATTAGTGTTTCACCCAAAAGGAATTTTATGACGGATTGTTCTTTTTCTTTGAAGAGTCCATCTGCCGCTTGATTTCCTCAAGCTCTGCCTTTTCAATGATGTATCCGTATGACGAAACGTCAATTACAATGCCGTGTGTTTTGAGAGCGTGGGGGAGAATTTCATCAAAGTTCATTCCGATGACGTTGAGGGAAATTCCTCCGTCGAGATGCTTTTTGCGGACCGCCTCCGCCTCGTTTCTGTCGGTGAACATACAAAGATAATTGCCCTTGCTGCCGAGGGTTATGTATCTTAGCCCTCTTATGCCGCCGATTGTGCCGATTTTGTTGTCGCCCTCACAAAGAAGAGGCGACATATCTTTTTTATCTTTAAGCATAGAGGTGAGCTTTGTATATGCATTGTTCGTGTAAAGACTTGTCTTTTCAACGCACTCGCCGTCGGTCAGAACATATAAAACAGCATTGCACATAGACGTATAGCCGCTTGAGGCAAGCCTCGAAAGAATGTTCTTGTAGTACGGCTCCAGACTTTGCTTTTTTTCTCCCTCGGGCATTTTTCTGAATCGTGCCGAGGCTTGAAGCCGCCTTATAAGACAGCTGCGTATAAGACTGTTGCAGTCATCTACAAGATGAGTACGCTTTTTGCTGCCTGACATAAAGGCTGTGGGGAGGGAAACATTCATTATGCCGTTGTCAAGGTTAAACATATTAAAGCCGAGATGCAGGGCACCCGAAAAGAAGGTATCAAACTCCTCGTTCTTGATTTTTTTCACCGAAAAATTGCCCTCACAGCTCTTTTGGAAGAAGTCTCTTGCCTTTTGCGCGTATTCCTCCTTTGTAAACAGCTCCATGCTTCCGGTAAGTGTAACAAAGACAAAGCCTTTTCCGTAGTCCTCGTCATATGCTGCATAGATTTCCGAAAGCTCTGAAAGCTCCTTGCAAAGCTCCTTTTTTGTCTCGGTCAGTTCCTTCTCGAGATTTTTGTCTTTAAGGGAGGTAAGGTGTACGCATCTTGACTGCAAGGCTTCAAGACGGCTTGCTTTTCTTGCTTCTATTTTCATGCCCCTGCGGCATAAAATATTTGTGATTTTATCCCTTACGGATAAGAGATGCACGCAGTACTCGGGCTTTAAAATACGAGAAAACAGGTCAGTGATACCAAAGACCAGAATAAGCCTCTTGTTGTCACAGCTTGTCAGGGAAGAGTCAATAGCCTCTTCTGTTGTTATGCCGAGAAATTTGTCACAGTCAACCCCTATTACGGCAAGTATTTTTTCAGGCTCGGCACTTCCGTTCTCGATAGGCATCCAGTACCTGTGAGAAGCGTTGATTTCAAGCGAAGCAATGGTGCTTACCGTCTCCGACATGGTTTTCAGAATATGCTTTTGGGCATCAATGCTTTTGAGATTTGACGGAAGCATCTGCCTTGACAGGGCACGAAGATTGTTTAAGAACGCTTCGTCGTCAACAGTGCTTGTGCCTTCGCTTTCATAAGATGCCGGGAGCGCGTTTTCTGAGGAAGCCGTCTGCTTTGAGGCTTCCTCGGCTTCGGCAGGCTCAAACGGTGCAGGACTCGCCCCTTTACTGTCGTTTTTGCCATTGCCTTTCTTTATAAAATCAAAAAGCCCCATCAGGGATTCCTCCTGTTTTTTTAATATAGATTTATTTTACCACATATTCTGCGCCAACACAATACCGCTTCGGAAATTTTCTTGAACAAATATCGTGGAACTTATTGAAAAATATGGCTTTTTTTGAGAAT
>JAZQIW010000025.1:0-12449 GCA_045541355.1 Eubacteriales bacterium
GATTTATGGCGGTCGGGCATCGTTTTAATCGAGAATATTACGTTTAATATTGTTTTTCAAAGAAATGTTCCCGTTACGAAAGTTCTTTGCGAGCTTTCTTTCAAGAAAGCGAAAAAACTCCTGCTATTTGTAACTTTCTTATTGCAATTCCACATCCCAGCCTGCGACGTACTGAAGGATACGGGAAGCGTCGCGGTTATTTACGATGCCGTCGCCTGTTACATCGAGGGCAGCTTCAACGACGTCAACATCCCAGCCTGCGAGGTGTTGCATAAGGCGGGAGGCATCGCGGTTTGTAACAGAGCCGTCGCCGTTGATGTCGGCGGGGGTGTAGTCACCAAACTTTGCGGTAAGATTTATATCTGAGTCAACGATAAATCCGTATTTTTCAGAAGAAGATACAAGCGTTGTTCCGTCATACCAGCCGAGGAAGCTCTTGCCTTCGTCGGGAATTGCCATAACGATTACATACTCGCCTTTTGATGCGGTCTCGGGTGCAACTACTCTTCCCTCTCCGTCTGTTGTTACGTTCACTGTAACTTCCTGAATTTCTCCGTCTCCGAAAATGTCATCGGGAACAATTACATCACCGTCAAGGCTCATGGTATAAGCGTTATCCGTATCACCCGAAACATCTACAACAAACTGCTGTCCGCTTAAAAGAGCAACATTATTGTAATTCACTCTTGAGGTTTCTTGCTCAGAGTCTCCCTCAGCGAATGAGCAGTTCATTTTTCCGTCTTCGCGTGCTTCTACAACCACCTTATAATCAACACCGGAGGGGACATGGAAGTATTTTGCATTCTGTATAACCGTCGCTGCAACGGATACGTCATAGCTTTCGGGCACTTCATTAACGATGCTTGCAACAAGCTCTCCGTCTTCATCATAAAGGTACACATCTACGGGACACTTAAACATGAGGGTTTTTCTTAAGGTTGTGCTGATATTTCCCACCTTGCTGTTCGTGTGGCAAATGAGCCCTTCTATTCTTGACTGTCTGTATCCTATATCGTTATATACGCCGATATAGTCACCTTTTTTGTTGAATATTTTGGCAACAAGGGAGTCCCAACTATGTTCGAGTGCTTCTTTGGTATACTCTGCCGACTGATACTGCAGTGCTTTATAAAGCTCAAAGGCAGCTTCAAAACCGGCAATTGACTCTGCAGTAAGGTCAAGCATCAGCCTTGTTTCATATTTTTCAAGTGCTTTTTTAATATGGGGTGAAAACTCTGCGCACACAATTATTCTTCTGCAATCCTCGGCATACTCTGTATTGTTACAAAGTATGTCGGATACTTCAAGCCCCAGCATGACACCTGCCGCAACGCCTCCGGCAACCGACGGAAGGCTGCTGTATAATACTTCACCCGTCTTTGTGGCAGAAAGTACTGCGGCTTCTCCTGCTTTCTTTACGATAATACCTCCAAGATAATTCCATACGGTTTCTCTTGCATATACCCCAAGTGTTACGTTGAAAACCTCTATTGCAGATTTGCCCATCATAGTATCACAGGCTTTCATCATTTCCTTTCTGTATGCTTCGCTGTCAGCCTCGGAATTGACATATCGCATCATGGCATCGCGAAGCTTATTATTATCATCTATGCCCGAAGCAATTTCTCTGAAAACACTTCTGCTGTGTTCATCGAGATAATTATATGCTTTAAGCGCAGAGGCAACATTCAGGCAGTTCATAACATCGTTATAAACATCGAAGCCCATTGATGCATACTCAAGAATTTCAGCCGCAACGCCTCCAAGCTTCAGAATGTTTTTAACCTTGGTTTTTCCGTTGGCGGAATGAACTAACTCATCAATTTTTGAAAGCTTATATCTGTCTATAAATTCAGCACTGTTATAATTATTTTTCGCCGCTTCCATAACCTTAATTATATCCGGCTCTGTTATTCTGACAACTCCTGCATAGCTGTCATTCAAATACAAATCAAGCGCATCAACAAAATAATCATAGGACGCTTTGAACTGAGAGCATATCTCACCTAAGCTCGACTGTGCCTTATCGGGTGTTGTGGTATATGTAAGAATGACATCTGCCATCATAATCTCATAGGGATTATCAAAGGTCAGAGCCTCACCGCTGATAGTGCTAGTTATTGATGTCCAGGCATATCTCGGGTCACTCTTTAGTTCAATCATGCTCTCGGCAGGGTCCTCAGCCTTCAAGGCATAATAGTAGCTGTTATTATTGATAAACTCAATATGCTCATATGCAAGCACGCTGTCACGTTTTATGACTGAAACCACAATATCAACCGATGTTTCCTTGATTTTTTCAGACTTGAAATTAAACGTGAGTGTATAGTGAGAAAGGCTTTTAAAGGTGTCCTCACCTACGTTGTACGGGAAGAGCAGTACAAGGTCGGCAAGTGTCTTTTCAGGCTCAAGTGACATTTCCTCGGTAAGCTTAATCACTGATTTATTACTGTAAGAATCCTGAGTAAAGGAAAGATTTGGACTGTCAATTGTAGCTTCTATTTCAAGGTCATCAATTGTCAAAAAGTCTGAGAATTCAGAGCCTGCATTATAAAAAAACTCATTGACCTTATTCTTCATGCGTATAAGTATCGGTACGGTAATTGACATTTTATCATTACTGCCGAACATTACGCCGTTTGAATATCTGTAAAATGTATCATATGTTGCTTCAAACTCTATTTCATTTACGTAGTCAACAATAACCGTTCTTGTGACGGTAGTTCCGTCGGGACAGTCGGCAACAATCTTTGCCTCGCCCTTATCCTTTCCCATAACGGAAATTTTGACAAAGTCACCGTCCTGATGATAGCCTGTGACAACAAAAACATCATTATTAGAGCTATATATATTAAGGTCAGAAGCATCATATTCATCGGAAACATATATACCCATGCCTTCAAAGGATTCATTTGACGCGGGTATATCCTGAACACGGCTGAGAAGGTTGTAGCCGACATAGGTGTAGTAGGGCATCTCTTCAGAAATATTAAAATTAAATCCGCCTACCATTATTTCCTTTGTGCCCTGCACACCGGATTCATTATGGGTAGCAATTACGGTAACCATTTGTCCCGATTCAACACCTGTCAGCTTAATCTCATTATCAGAAACTTCATATGTTACGGCAGAAGGATTTGCCACATCAAATGTAAAACCTGTTTCCGAATAAACACCAAGCTCATTAAAATAAGTAGCAGTCAAGCTGATGGTTTCACCGACAACAACGCTGTCATCACCGCTTACAAGAACCATTTCACCAAGAGGTACAAACTCTTTGCCTTCTCTTGCGGCAAGAGTTGCAGCGGTAGAGTATTTGAAGCCGTAAACTTTTAAACCGACATCGGTACTATAAAACTGATCTTTGCCAATTTGTGTATCCTTATTATAGAATGTAACTGCTTCAACAGCTTGTGCATTTGTAAAACAGCCACTACCAAGAGTTTTAAGTGTTTTAGGAAAAACAATACTGTCTACCTTACACTCCATATTAAAGTTAATAAAATTACCGCTGCCTATATCGGTTACTACTTCATTAAGTTGAAATTCCTGAATATGCTGACAATTGTTGAAAACACTGTCACCTATTGTTTTAACACCTTTTCCGAGCTTAAAGCTGACAAGACTGCTTGATTCAAATGCAAAGTCATTAATTGCAGTAACAGAATCAGCCATTGATACGCTTTCAACAGATGTGCGAGCAAATGCGTTTTTTCCAATTACAGTAACACCTTCACATATTTCAACATGTTTGATACGGCTTCTTTTAGAATACCACGGAGTATTTTTGGCGTATGACCAGTCATTCATCTTGCCGCTTCCCTGAACAGTAAGCGTTCCGTCGCTATCGAGTGTCCATGTTAATCTGCTTCCACAGCTTCCGGATGCTACAACATCTAAAAGAAGTGAATCTTCATAAGAGCAAGACTGATCAAAAGTCTCCTCTGCAGACTCAGCTGTATCTAACTCAGCCGGTGCTGCACCGACACAAACAGACACAAGAACAGCGACAAGCAACATCACTACTACTTTCAAATACTTTTTCATGGCTCTTTTCCTTTCGGTATTTATACTAAAATTTTATCACAAACCCATTTTCATGTCAACAAAAAAGCTTATCATCTATCTATGCTTTCTGACTATTCTTTTTGCTTTTCATGCTATAAATTTAAATATATGAACAAACCGTAAAATTACATTTTTGTAATGATTACACTATTGACATTATTATATCGTTGTGTTATAATAGAATCACAAAAGAAAATAAATGTTTCAGGAGGATTATATTATGAAAAAATATGTATGTGACGTTTGCGGATGGGTTTATGACGAGAATGCCGGTTCACCCGAGCACGGCATAAATCCCGGAACAAAATTTGAGGACCTTCCCGAAGACTTTGTCTGTCCCCTTTGCGGTGTAGATAAAGATTCATTTTCAGAAGAATAAACAACAATTTAGTGACATCGGAGGAATATACAATGTTAAATCAAAAGGTAAGAGATTTACTCAATCAGCAGATAAACAAGGAGCTTTATTCGGCATACCTTTATCTTGACTTTTCCAACTATTTTGAGGACAGAGGTCTTGACGGTTTTGCGAACTGGTATTATATTCAGGCGCAGGAAGAAAGAGATCATGCAATGCTCTTCTACCGCTATCTTCTCAATAACGATGAAAAGGTAACTCTTGAAGCTATCGCAAAGCCCGACAAGGTGCTTGACTCGGACATGGCTGTGCTTAAAGCAGGTCTTGAGCATGAATTATACGTAACAAGTCTTATCAATGACATATATGCCGAGGCTTATGCAAACAAGGATTTCCGTACCATGCAGTTTCTTGACTGGTTTGTAAAGGAACAGGGCGAAGAAGAAACAAATGCCAACGATATGATTACAAAAATGGAGCTTTTCGGTTCCGATCCCAAGAGCCTTTATATGCTCAACAGCGAGCTTAAGGCGCGTGTTTACACGGCTCCCTCACTTGTTTTATAAAGGGCTTTACATATTATGAATCTCGTATTACTTACAGCCGTCGGTGTTGGCGGTGCGACAATAATAGGTGCTCTGCTCGGCTTTATTTTCAAAAATATCAGTCACAGGTTTTCGGACATTGTATTATCCTTTGCTGCCGGTGTTATGCTTTCAGCTTCTGTTCTCGGTCTTATTCTACCAAGTCTTGAGTACGGCGGAAGGTACGGTCTTTTAGTGACGGTAGTCGGAATATTTGCCGGAGCACTCTGTCTTAACATCATCGACAAAGCCGTTCCGCATCTTCACAAAATTATGGGCACTGAAGACGAAAGCCACAAAAACGCGGGGCTTAACAAGGTACTGCTTTTTGTACTTGCAATTGCAATTCACAACCTTCCGGAGGGAATTGCGGCGGGTGTCGGCTTTGGCTCCGGAAACGCCTCTCAGGCACTTATGATTGCAGGAGGCATTGCTCTTCAGAACATTCCTGAGGGCATGGTAATAATAGGACCGATGATAGCCTCAGGCGTCAGCAGCAAAAAGACGTTTATCCTTGCTTCAATTACAGGTCTTGTAGAGGTTGTCGGAACACTTATCGGCTTTTTTGCCGTAAGCATCTCTAACGCTATACTTCCCTTTGCTCTCAGCTTTGCAGGCGGTACAATGCTTTATGTAATAAGTGATGAAATGATTCCCGAAACCCATTCACACGGAAGTCAGCGCGGTGCAACATATGCTCTACTTTTAGGCTTCTGCGTAATGCTGATTTCAGATGTTTTACTCGGATAACCAAAATACACAAAACTCCCCGACGCTTTTTCGTCGGGGAGTTATTTTATACAGTTTCAACCTTTATAACACTCGTGTTACCGGATTTTCCGTTAATCTGTCCGCCGGTGAGAACCACATTATCGCCCTTCTCAAGACCGAACATCTCTTTTGCTCTGTTTAGCGAAGTATAGAACATAACATCGGTTGAATTATATTCTTCACAAAGCACGGGTGTAACGCCCCAGCTGAGATTCAGCTTTCGCCATGCCTTTTCATTGGTGGTAGTTCCGAGAATGTCAACAGGGCTTCTGAATCGGCTTACCATTCTTGCGGTTGTTCCGCTTATTGAATTTACAACTATACATTTTGCGTCAAGGTCTATTGCCATGGAGCAGGTTGAGTGGGAAACGGCGTCAAGTCTATTCTTTATCTTAAACTCTGCATTTTTAAACCTTGTTTTATAATCAATACACTTTTCCGTAAATGCCGCGATTTCAACCATATTCTTAACTGCCTCGACAGGATATTTTCCCGATGCCGTCTCGCCCGAAAGCATGATTGCGCTTGTTCCGTCATATACGGCATTTGCAACGTCGCTAAGCTCTGCACGTGTAGGTCTCGGATTATGAATCATGGATTCAAGCATTTCTGTTGCCGTAATTACGCGTTTACCAAGCATTCTGCACTTGTTGATGAGATATTTTTGGATTGAGGGCACCTCAATAAAGGGTATTTCAACGCCAAGGTCACCTCTTGCAACCATTATTCCATCGGCAACGGTACAGATTTCGTCAATATTATCAACACCCGACCGATTCTCGATTTTCGCAATTACATCTATCCCTTTTCCGCCGTTGGCATCCAGAAATTCTCTTAAATCGCTTACATCCTTCTTTGTAGACACAAAAGAAGCCGCAACAAAATCCACATCATTTTCTATGCCGAAAAGCAAGTCTGCCTTATCCTGCTCGGAGAGAAATTCATGCTTCATAACCTTATTGGGAAAGCTCATACTCTTTCTGTCTGAAAGCTCGCCGCCTGTCACAACCGTGCACACAACGTCGTTTTTACACACTTCTTTAACCTCGAAAATAACAAGACCGTTATTTACAAGTATTCTGTCGCCCTTTTCAATATCATCTACCAAATGATCATAGTTTACAGATACTCTCTCGTTATTTCCAACAACATCATCAACCGTGAAAACAAAGGTATCTCCGTCATTAAGTATGACCTTTTTATTCTCAAAGGTCTTTATTCTATACTCCGGTCCCTTTGTGTCAAGCATTATGGCAATTGGAAGTCCGAGCTTTTCCCTTATTCTTTTAATTAAATCAATCTTTTCCTGATGGTCACTGTGTGTACCGTGGGAAAAGTTAAGGCGTGCCACATTCATTCCTTCAAGGCACATCTTTGTAAGTGTCTGCTCATTATCACAGGCAGGACCTATTGTACATATTACTTTTGTCTTTCTCATTTTGCCACTCCACTTGGTATTTGCGTATTAAAAGCTCTATTCATAGCTTTTGCCGATTTTTAAAAGATTAAGCATTGGAATTTATCCAAAACCTAACCCAATATAATAATACAAGGTAAATATTACCTTTTGGAGCATAATTTATGACTTTATTTAAAACTGTTTTTTCCTTCAAACACAAAGATATTGCAATAAATCAAAAAAAGATATATAATATAATCGGCGATGCATAAAGCATCTTTACAACAAAGAAAGTGTGGTTAAAAGAAGTTCATATGGCAACACTGTATTTATTACTGTTTTTAGCGGTATTCCTTGACACCTTCAAAAACATATACTACAACTTTTTCGGAAAAAATCTTCTTGAAACAAACAAGGATACGGTATTCTTCAATGTTATCGGAAGCATCGGTACTGTGGCTTTTTTTGCTTTATTCCTGCTTTTTTCCAATAATTCCCTCTCCGTTTCTATATACACATTTATTTCTGCTCTGGTTTTTGCAGTCATCACAACAGCAGCACAGTATTTTTGTCTTTTATCCATGTCTCTCGGCTCAATGTCCTTCAGCGTGCTGTTTACATATCTCAGTGCCCTCATTCCGACAATATTCGGCATTGTTTACAGGCAAGCTTCCCCTACTGTTCTTCAGATTTCGGGACTTGTATTAATGATAATCACCTTTATTCTCAGCATTGATTTCGAAGAAAAGAACAGCATGAGCATAAAGTGGCTGCTTGCTGTTTTCGGAAGCTTTCTCGGAATGGGTCTTGTAGGGGTATGTCAGACAGTGCACCAGACATCGGTATTTGCCGGCGAGATTTACGGATTCCTGTTCTGGGCTTTTGTTTTTTCATTAATTCTTTTTACGGTAATTTACATTCCGTATAGCTTAAAGCACAAGAAGCAAGGCAGAGAAAAAAAGGTTTACTCAAAAAAAGATTACGCTGCAATGATTATTACAGGAATTTTTGTCGGTGCAATTAATCTTATTTGTCTTTATCTTTCGGGGAAGCTGCCAAGCATCATATTCTTCCCCATTGTGAACGGTGGAGTAATTATTCTTTCAGGTCTTGCTTCCATATTCTTATTCAAAGAGAAGCTGCCTGCAAAGAAGCTTATAGGTCTTGCAGTCGGCATTATAGCCGTTTGTCTTATCGGAATTTAATAATAACAAGGAGAAAATTTTATGCTTACAGAAAACATCAAAGCACCTGATTTTACGCTTTATGACAAAGACGGTAATGAAATAAGCCTTTCATCTTTTATCGGCAAGAAGGTAGTATTATACTTCTATCCCAAGGACAACACCCCGGGCTGCACAAGGCAGGCCTGCGCCTTTGCCGCCTCATACGAGGTTTTCAAATCCAAAAACATTGTCGTAATAGGTATCAGCAAAGACAGCACGGAATCTCACAAGAAATTTGCTCAAAAGTACAATCTTCCCTTCATTCTGTTATCAGACCCTGAGCTTATTGCCATTAAAGCATATGATGTATGGCAGGAAAAGAAAATGTGCGGAAAAGTAGGAATGGGCGTTGTACGAACGACATATATAATTGACGAAAAGGGTTTTATAGAAAAGGTAATGCCAAAAGTAAAGCCCGACACAAACGCCGCTGAAATAGCAGTATATCTTAATATATGACAAAAGCACCCGCAAAGGGTGCTTTTTTTATCGGAAGCTATCATAAAATACCACATCATTTACGGGGCGGAAGGCAGAATGAAGCTCAAGGGGCAAGGCATCCTCCGCGGGATATCCCATTGTAAGAAGTGCAAGGGGTTCTACATCCTCGGGAATATTATATGCCTGCCTCAGTTTGAACGGGTCAAAATGCATAACCCATGTGCAGCCGACACCGAGGGAATGTGCCATCAGCATCATATGCGTTGCAACAATTGAAGCATCAACAGGCGCACTCAGCGCTCCGTCATACTTTCTTACCCAGCTCTCGTTTTTATTATAACATACCACAAACACCGTCGGGGCATCAAAATGACATCTTGTACAGCTCTTGAGCTTATCCAACGATTCGTCACTATTGAGAACGAGTATTCTCTGGGGTTGGTTATTACAGCCTGTCGGAGCAACATGACCGGCTTTCAGGATTTGCTCTACAACAGAGCTTTCAAGGTGAGTACTCTTAAACTTGCGTACAGAAAACCTTTCGGAAGCAAATTTTAAAAAATCCATTATTCATTCTCCTTTTCTTTTTTCGTTGATTGCATAAGCTTATATTCCGTCGGTGACATACCTGTTTTTGTTTTGAACAGCTTACAGAAGTAGGATGCAGAGCATATACCCAGAAGATCGGCAATTTCTTCAACCGTTTTTTCGGGGATATCAAGCAGCATTTCCTTTGCCATTTCTATTCTTTTTTCAAGCAAGTAGTTCTGAGGCGACATACCAAGGTTTTTTACAAACAGGCGTCTTAGGTGTGCAGGAGAATAGTCCGTTAATCTGCACAGCGTTTCAACCGATATTTCACGGTAATAGTTGATATTTATATATTCTGCCGCTTTTTGTATTCTTGAGGTAGATAGATAATCGCTGTTGGAATTCAAGCTATCAACGGCAAGCGTATAAACCAGCTTTAAAAGCAGAGCCGATATCTTCAGCTCACTATACGGAGCCTTTGAAAGATTTGAATCGACTATATCCTTAAACGTCTTTCGGCAGGAGGTATTTTTTACAAGTCTCAGGATTTTCAAATCATATTCTTCGTCATAATTAAAAGCAATATAATAAAGTGAGCTATACTTATCGGACTCATTGGATATGCTTGCTATATCACTGCTCTTTAAGAACACAACGTCGTTTGTGTTTGCAAAAAACTCCTTATCCTTTAAAGTAAACTTCAATGAACCGTCTGCTATATAATAAAAAGATGCATTTGGCAGATTTCTCTCCCATCCCCAATGGGGTCTATACTTATGAAAGCCTGCATTTACAAACTCCTTAATGGGATTATCACAGAACTGAAATGAATTATCCAAACCCATAAATGATTTATTCCTTTCATTGTTTTTCAAACAAATATTAGCAAATAAAGGCTTTCATGTCAATATAATGAGCGAAATTTTACAAAACATGAGCGAAATGTTTATTGAAAATTTATGTAATTGCTGTAAAATTGTTTTATAGAAACAAAGAGCGAGGTATAAAAATATGAAGGCATTGATTTCTGTTCCTTTATGTCCACCCTTTGATACGTTTTTCACCAAGGAAAACATCGAGTACATAAATTCTCTCGGAGACATAGTCTGGAACACAAAGAATGAGCATTTTACGCCCGACGAAATTAAGGAAAGAATCACAGACTGCGATGTTTACGTTACCTGTTGGGGTTCTCCCGCACTGACAGCGGACATTCTTGAGCACGCCGAAAAGCTAAAGCTCCTTGCCCACACAGCGGGCACACCCTTCCCCTTTGTTTCGGATGCCATGTGGGAAAAGGGCATCAGAGTTATCTGCGGCAACGAGTATTTTGCCCAGTCAACAGCAGAGGGTGCTTTATCGTACATTCTTTCGGCGCAAAGGCGTCTTCCCTATTTCACCAAAAAGCTATGCGATGAAAAGAAATGGTGGAACAGTGCCGTTGACAGCAACGACGGTTTACTTTACAAAAAGGTAGGCATCATCAGCTACGGTGCCGTTGCAAAAAATCTAATAAAAATGCTTCAGCCTTTTCACGTAGAAATTAAGGTATTTGACATTATAGACATTCCAAAGGATGACAAAGAAAAATACGGTCTTGAACAGTGCAGCATGGAAGAAATCTTTTCAGAGTGCGACATAATATCGGTTCACACACCTTTAAACACAAAAACACACCATTTAATAGACGACAGGTTTCTTTCGCTCATCAAGAAGGATGCACTGTTTGTAAATACATCAAGAGGACCTGTTGTTGATCAGGAATGTCTGACGGTGCATTTAAAGAACGGTGACTTCAGGGCGGCGCTCGACGTATACGAAAAAGAGCCTCTTGACATGGATGACGAGCTTCTTGGTCTTGAAAATGCACATCTCACTCCCCATCAGGCAGGACCTACGGTAAATCTCAGAAGTGTTATTGCAAAAAAGATTCTTGAAGAGAGCTTCTTATTTATTGACAAGGGTGAGGAGCTTAAAAACGAGGTTACAAAAGAGAGAGTTTTGGCAATGTCAAGATCCTGAGAAAGGAGAAAAACATGAGTTTTTCACAATCTGAACAGAAAATTCTTACGGCTATCGACAACAATGCCGAAAGAATAATAAACATCGCAAAGAAGGTACTTGAAAAGCCGGAGCTTGGTTTTAAAGAGTTCCAAACATCTGCGCTTGTAAAGGATGAATTTGAAAAGCTTTCATTAAAATGCACGGATTCATTGGCAGTAACGGGTGTTAAGGGTGTTTTAGGTGACGAAAACGGCTTTAACGTATGCATAATGGGAGAGCTTGACAGCATTGTCTGTCCCGAGCACGAAAAAGCGGTTATGCCGTCGGGTGCCGCACACGCCTGCGGTCACCATGCACAGATTGCAAATCTTATCGGAGCGGCTATCGGTCTTTCCGAGAGCGGTGTTATGGAAAACCTCGGCGGTGCGGTCACCTTTCTTGCGACTCCTGCCGAAGAATACATAGAGCTTGAGTACAGAAAGAAATTAAAAGAAGAAGGCAAGCTCAAATTTTTCAGCGGCAAGCAGCAGCTCATTTACGAGGGAGTATTTGACAACATAGATGCCGCCATGATGGTGCATGCACAGCCCGACCAAAAAGAAGAGCAGGTTTTCATCCACGCCGAAAGTCTCGGATTCGTTATGAAAACGGTAACCTTCAAGGGAAAGGCAGTTCACGCCGCAAAGCCATATGACGGAGTAAATGCTCTTAATGCTGCGGCTCTTGCAATTCTCGGTATTCATGCCAACAGAGAGCGTTTTCGCGAAGAGGACAAAATCAAGGTACACTTTATAATTACCAAAGGCGGAGATGTGGTTAATGCCGTTCCAAGCGAGGTTGTTCTTGAATGTCAGGTAAGAGGTGCAAACATCCCTGCCATGATTAAAGCGGCAGAAGAAACGGATGCAGCAATCAAGGGAGCTGCCATGATGGTAGGAGCCGAGGTTGACATAAAGACTGTTTTCGGCTACCAGCCTTTCAATCAGGACAAGGCATTTGGCGAGCTTTTTGCCGACGTTGCTTCGGAATTTATAGGCAAAGAAAACATAACAAGAAATGTTGACATG
>JAZQIW010000026.1:0-9732 GCA_045541355.1 Eubacteriales bacterium
TTTTCACTAACCCTGCGGGATTTTTGGCAAGGTTGTAAGTAATAGTGAATAGTTAAGGATCAATGCAAATCCAATGAAATATAATATCAAAAAGCACTTTTTACAAGTGCTTTTTTGTTGACAAATAAAATGCCGTATGATATCATTAGCTTGTATGTTTGTGAGTATTCAAAGTATAGAAAGGCAGGATAACGTATGCTAAAGGCTACATCCAAAAGATTTATTGAAGAAGAATACAGAATAGAAGAAGAATCCTTAAATGCCTCGCTTCTTACAACAGGTAACGGTTATATCGGTGTTCGCGGAAGCTATGAGGAATATGGCTCTATACGTATTCAGGGTGCATATATCAGAGGCGTTATTGACGAAATTATAGAGGTTATTGAACCCTTTGCCGATAATGAATATATGAAAAAATACTATATCGACGAAGATAAACTCAAGCATTTTGAGTATCAGGACAGCGTTATCAATAACGCAGACTTCCTTCTTATGCGTGTGTCTGTTGACGGCGAAACCTTCTATCCTTGGGAAGGCAAATTACACTCATGGACAAGATACCTTGATATGACAAACGCAAGCCTTGTAAGAGAGGTGACATGGGAAAACAGTAAGGGCGATATTACCGACATCCGTTTTGAACGCTTTTCCTCCTTTGATAATGACCATACATATTGTATAAAAGTTGAAATCACACCTGTAAACCATAATAAGAAAATAGAGGTGCTTTCGGGTACCGATAAGAGAGTAAAAACAGGCGGTCAGAAGGTGACAAGCGTACTCGATGAAAAGGCTTGGGAAAATAAGACCTTTGTAAGAATGTCCATGGGGAAGAAGTACGGCTTTGAAACTGCTGTTACCACCGTTACAAATATTTACCCCGATTTCGACTGGAAGTGCGAGAATAAGGACGGACTTATTTATAATGTAACAGAATATGACTCCAAAAAGGGCGAAAAGGTAACGGTTGAAAAGAGTATTTATATCATTTCCTCCCGTGAAGGCGATGTAAAAGAACCCGTAGCCCTTGAAAAGAGATATGAGGAATATTATAATGCACATTTTAAGGCATACAGAGAAGTGTTTGACCTTATTGACATGGAAATTGAGGGCGACGAAAAGGCAGATGCAGGTGTAAGATTTGCAAATTATCACTCTGTAATTTCTGCGGCACGTAATGATAGTATACATTCTCTTTCTGCTAAGGGTCTTACGGGCGAAAGATATAATAACTTTGTGTGGTGGGACTGTGAGGTTTATCAGCTTCCCGTATTTATCTATACCTGTCCGGATGCGGCAAAGAAGGCACTCATGTATCGCTACGATAGACTCAAAAAGTCTAAGCAAAACGCGGCTGAAGCAGGCTATAAGGGCGCAAAATATGCCTTCTGCTCGTCAGTAGAGGGGGATGAGCGAGTCTGGGAATATGCAAGACACCCCTTCATGCAGATACATATTAATGCCGATATCTGCTGGGGTATTATCCACTACTATACTGTGACGGGCGATGAAGAATTCCTTAAAGATTACGGTATGGAAATGCTGTGTGAGCTCTGTGACTACTGGGAAAGCAGAGTAGAGCTTGTTGACGGTCTCTATCACATCAAACGTGTAACAGGTACAGACGAGCATCATCCTTATGTGAATAATGATGCATATACCAATTACCTTGTAAAATTCGTACTCGAAAAGACGAGTGAATACTGTAAAAAGTACGGAATTGATAAGGACTATACCGAGGTTGCATCAAAACTCTACCTTCCCCTTGAAAAGGGCGGTATGATTCCTCAGTTTGACGGTTACTTTAATCTTTCAAGAACACTCGAGGAAGCAGGCGGAAGCGATGCAAAGAAGTTCCAGATGAAGTCCTCGGGACTTTACCATAAGAGCCAGGTTATAAAGCAGCCTGACGTAATGCTCATATACAGCTACCTCAATATGAAGCCCGAGGGAGCCGACTATGCCGCAAACTGGGACTATTATGAGAAAATGTGTGAATCCTCCTCATCCCTTTCCTTTGCACCTCATTCGATATGCGCTGCCGATAACGGCAGAATGCTGTCTGCATATAACTACCTTATCGAAACGAGCTATATTGATGTTTATGATATCCACCATTGTGGCTGGCAGGGCGTTCATTCCGGCTGCTTGGTAGGTGCATGGATGGCTGTGTTCAGAGGAATTGCGGGTATTGTGTGCAGAGAAGATAAAATTGAAATCAATCCCCATATGATGCCTTGGTGGGATAGCGTTAAGTTCAACTTCCTTTATCATGGTATAAAGCTCACCGTTGAAATGACAGACGGTGAATATAAGCTTACCTCAGATAGCGATACACCCGTAAAGGTGGTGTTCAGAGGTAAAGAGCTTGAAGTAAAGAATAAAAATGCATTATCGGAAAAAATGTGAGGTAATGACAATGAGTATAAAGGCAGTAATCTTCGACCTTGACGGCGTAATTGTCTCGACAGACGAGTGCCACTATAAAGCGTGGAAAAAGCTTGCCGACGAGGAAGGTATATATTTTGACAGAACAATCAACGAGAGACTCAGAGGAGTCAGCAGAATGGAGAGCCTCGATATTGTTCTTGAGAGGGCAGAAAAGAGCTATTCTGATGACGAAAAAACGGCTCTTGCCGAAAGAAAGAATAATTGCTATAAGGAGTATATAAAGAGCCTTACACCCGATGATATACTCATAGGTGTTATGGATAACCTTGAAGCATTAAAGGCTAAAGGCATAAAGATTGCCATAGGCTCTTCAAGTAAGAATACCCCCATTATTTTAAAGCAAATCGGACTTGATACATACTTTGATGCGGTTTCAGACGGAAATAATATTACAAAATCAAAGCCCGATCCCGAAGTTTTTGTTAAGGCTGCCGATATGCTTGGTATGCCTTATGAGGAATGCCTTGTTGTCGAGGATGCTGACGCAGGTATTGAGGCGGGAAAACGCGCAGGCATGAAGACACTTGCCGTAAATAAAGCACAGGGCGGCGATATTGCTGTCGAAAATTTAGGTAAATCAAAAATAATAGAGCTTTTAGAACTGTAAATTAAGGAGAGATGAAAAATGAAAGACAATCTCATTTGGAGCTATCTTATTCATCTTGGCGATAATATGTGGGGCGACTACGGTCCTGAACACGGCAGCGATTGTATAAAGACAGAACCCCTCAAATGCGAGGATAAGGCGTGGAATGAAATAATTGATAGACTCGTAGAAAAAAAGTGCTGTAACACAATCCTTATTGACGTTGCAGAGGGTTTACAGTATGAATCACACCCCGAAATTTCGGCACCCGGCGCATGGTCAAAACAAAAGCTCTCTGACGAGATTTCAAGACTGCGTTCTCTCGGCTTTAAGGTGTATCCCAAGCTCAACTTTTCTGCCGCACACGATAAGTGGATTGGTATTTATTCAAGAATGATTTCTACTCCTTATTATTACGCTTTCTGTAAGGATGTAATTGATGAAGTGAGTGAGCTGTTCGGAAAACCGGAGCTTTTCCATCTCGGTATGGACGAAGAGTGCTACTCTTGTCAGACAGAAATGTCCGTATGTGTTATCAGAAGCCATGAACTTTATTGGCATGATCTCCACTATCTTTTCGATGTTACCGAAAAATGCGGTGCCCGTCCCTGGATTTGGGCAGACCATGTTTGGCACGATAATGAAAGCCAGAAGGCTTTCCTCAAAAATGCCCCGAAAGAAGTACTTTACAGTAACTGGTACTACGGAAATTTCAAGCATACTGAAGGCTATCTGCATGATTCAATGAGCTCCTACGAGACGCTTGAAAAGCACGGCTTTGACCAGCTTCCCGCAGGAAGTAACTGCAACACTACAATTGAATTCTGCAGAGAAAATATGTGCCTTACAGTTGAAAAGTGCCCTAAAATTATCGCACCTGAGCGCTTGAAGGGCTTTATGATGACCTCATGGGTTATGACAACAGAAAAGGATAGAGACAGAAACCTTGATGCGGTTGATTGTCTCTCCGAAGCACATGAGCTGTATTACAGCAATAAGTAAAGGGAGAAAATAATTTATGAAAAAAGGTATTCTTTTTGCAGCACTTACAGCTATTCTTTTTGTAACCTTAGAGCCGGTCAGTAAGCTTATTGCAAATGATGTAACGCCCTTTGCAATTACTCTTTGGCGATTCATCATCGGCTCGGTTATGATGCTTCCCTTTGCTATAATGAAGATTAAAAAAGAAAAAATAAAAATTGATATTAAGGACATAGGACTTATTGCAATACTTGGAGTGTTTATTGTCTGCTTTAGTATGATTGCCCTTCAGATAGGCGTAAAGAAGGCGGATTCTCCGGCACTTATTGCAATCATTTTCTCGTCTAATTCGATTTTTACAATTCTGTTTTCAATCTTTATACTTAAGGATAAGCTCACAAGGAATAAAATAATTGCCCTTGTTCTCGGTATTGCGGGCGTGCTTTTGTGTGCCGACTTTTCCTCGGGAACAAACCTTGAATCAGTGGCATATGCGGTTTTTGCTTCCCTCAGCTTCAGCCTTTATACCGTGCTTTCCAAAAAGTTTATGAAGAAGTTTGGAGGCATTATCCAGACAGGTCTCGGTTTTCTTTTCGGAAGCATAGTTCTTCTCGTGTTCCTTGCAGTTATGAGCGTGGCTACAAAGGATGCCTCATATGCGATTATGCCTTCTGTAATTGATACAAATGTTATTGTTAACCTTGTGTACCTCGGTATTTTTGTAACAGGCCTTGGCTATCTCTTTTACTTTAAGGCTATGGAGCACGGCGGCGCCATTATGGCATCCTTTGCCTTCTTTATAAAGCCTATTCTTACACCCTTTGTTACACTGGTTGTCAATAAGATTGTACCCGACTGGAAGGTGTTTGCAGCAGTTGTGTGCATAGTTGCCGCATCCTATTTTGCTACATATAAGAAGGAAAAAAAGGCATAAAGCAGCTTTCCGGATAATGAATTCCGGATTAATGCATAGATAAAAACCGATGAGAAATCATCGGTTTTTTTGCTGTAAATTAATTGTGAAATCTGACAAAAAATTTCATTTTCTATTGTATCATGACGGATAATATGTTATAATAAAGTATATGTGAATAACTTTTTTGGAACAACACAGGAGGTAACTATGGAAAGTATATTCATCATACTTGCCCTTATAGGCGGTCTTTCGCTGTTTCTGTACGGCATGGACCTTATGGGCGACGGCTTGAAGAAGCTTGCAGGCGGTAAGCTTGAATCCGTTCTTGCGCGTCTGACCTCGTCACGCCTTAAAGGACTTCTTCTCGGACTTGGCGTAACCTCGGTTATACAGTCCTCGTCTGCAACAACTGTAATGCTTGTAGGCTTTGTAAACTCCGGTATTATGAAGCTCGGTCAGACAATCAGCATTATCATGGGTGCCAATATAGGTACTACCGTTACTGCATGGTTGCTTACCACTAACGATATTCCTGATGCTGCCGGCTTTGTTCTCAAGCTGTTCAAGCCCAGCTCATTTACCCCCGTTCTTGCCCTTGTCGGTCTTTTGATGATAATGATGGCAAAGAATGACAGAAGAAAGAATACAGGCTCAATCCTTATCGGCTTTGCAATTCTCATGTTTGGCATGGATGCCATGAGCGGTGCTGTTGAAGGTCTGAGTGATTCCTTTAACAGTATTCTTGTGATGTTTGAAAACCCAATTGTCGGTATTGTTGTCGGCACCATATTTACGGCAATTATTCAGTCATCTTCAGCATCTGTCGGTGTTCTGATAACCCTTGCCCTTGCAGAAAGCGTAGTTCTTCCTTATTCAATTGCGCTTCCGCTTCTTCTCGGTATGAATATCGGTACAACAATTACCCCCATTATTTCATCAATCAGCGGTAATGTAAATGCAAAACGCGTTGCAATGTCGTGCCTTTATATTAAAATGATAGGTGTTGCCGTGGTTACATCCGCTTTCTATATAATTCACGCCATATCGCCCTTTCCGTTTATGGAAACAAGTGCAACGGCTGTGGGCATTGCTTTTGCACATACCTTCTTTAATATTGTTTCCACGATTATACTTGTTCCCTTCTGCAGTCCTCTCGAAAAGCTTGCGGTTGTAACAGTCAGAGGTCAGCAGGATGAAGAAGAAAACGCATTTGCCGTTCTCGATGACAGATTCCTTGATATGCCTTCGTTTGCTGTTGAAAAATCAAAGGAATTGGTTTGTGAAATGGCGGAGATTTCCAATAAATCCTTTGTCATGGCGACAAAGCTGCTTGAGGATTATAGCGATGATGTCTTCAATAAGGTAAAAAAGCTTGAGGGAAAGGTAGATAAGTATGAAGATAAGATAAGCACCTACCTTGTAAAGATAGCCGAAAAGCAAATTGCCTCAAATGAAAGCCGAGTTGTAACCGAGCTTCTTCACTGTATAGGAGATATCGAAAGAATTTCCGACCATGCACTTAATATTGCAGAGGTTGCATCGGAAATACATGAAAAGAAGATAGACTTCTCCGAAAAGGCAAAGGCAGATATAAAGGTTATTACAGCAGCCGTTACAGAAGTGCTTGATATAGCAATTGCTTCCATGGTAAATGATGATCTTGATACTGCAAGACGAGTTGAACCGCTGGAGCAGGTTATTGACCGCCTGAAGAGAAAAATCAAGAACGGTCATATCACAAGACTTCGTCAGGGCGACTGTACAATGGAGCTTGGCTTTATTCTTTCCGACCTTCTTACAAACTACGAGAGAATTGCCGACCATTGTTCAAACATTGCCGTATGCTTTATAGAAATGTCCCACGATAGCTTTGAAACACACGAATACCTTAACCGCCTGAAGTCTAATAATGAGGAAACAGAGTTCAAGGAAATGTACGAGGCATATAAAGCAAAGTATTATATGGAATAAATCAATTTGGTTAAAACTCGGAAAAAGTGCGTTTTTGCGCACTTTTTCTATTTACTTTTTTATAATGCTGTGATACAATTCTAGTAAACAAAGAGTGCTTTTGGATATTCTGAAGGCTAAGAATACGAGGTATATCACTTAAGAAGGAGAAGAACACAAATGCTTAGGTTTTTCCACGGATATCATCCCGAGGTGTGGGATGCACAGGTAAAAAGAGGGCTTGTCAATGATAATGACGGAGTCAGATACTGCCAGTCTATAACAATAAAGGATTATCTCAAATTCAATAATCTTGCTTCACGTGACGGAGCGTTTTATAAAATGCTTGCGAATGAAAAAAGAGCCTTTTATATTGACAGACTTCAGGGCGGCACATATTTTGAAGGATATGACTATGATTTTGATCTTCTCGAACATTATATACAGATGCTCGGCGAGGACAATTTCTACGGATTTCAGTTCCATGAATGGTGCTCAAATTATAAGAGCGATATAGGAAAGCTTTCGGGACTTCCAAAGGATACTGTGTGGACTGAAAAGACTATTACCGACGAAATAAACAGGGTTTTTAAGATGCCGTATCTTTTTGTTGAGAGCATGAGCGCGGCCGAGATGGCTGAATACGGAAATCCGACAAATGCAGAGGCTTTTTTGAAGGTTCTTCTCTCACACTTTGCAAAAAGAACAAGACAGTATAAGTATCTGCTGCCGGTAGATAGCTGTTTTCTTGCATATGCACTTGAAATAGCAGACGGCGTAAAACGCTTTGCACCTGAAATCGGTGCACAGACACCTTATGCCAGAATGCAGATTTGCTACGCACGAGGGATGGCAAGAGCCCATGGCAAGAGCTTTGGTACATATTATGAGCCTTGGGGCGGTAATCCTTTTTCAACCTGCTCTTACCATAAAGAAGGAAGAAATGAATGGGGAATAGGTGATAGTTCGGATTTCCCGTTTGTAGCCCAAGGAGAAAACGGCGGCTCTTCGCGCTCGCTTCAGGAAAGACTGTATATATATTCGTATATGAATAATGCCGAATTTATGTCCGAGGAATGGGGACTTTGCAATAACTTCTATGATTGGAATGACTTTGAGCTTTCTCCCTACGGACTTGTAAACCTTAGGTTTTCCGAGTTCAGAAGAAAGTATACGGATGTCGGTGAAAAGATAGTGCCTGTTGCCGTTGTGCTTAATGAAAAGCATATAATAGTCGATGATATTGATAAAAGAGATACCTTCTGCGGCTTTGAGCTTGAAGGAGAAAGACGCGAGGCACTTAAACGTATAAAAGACGGAATTTTCAATGTGTTCTGTACCCGAACCGAAATGCTCGGAAATGCACGTCATCAGGCACTGCTTAACAGCGATGTTCCCGATGCTGTCGATATGCTCAACTTCACATCAAACGGCGCACTTAATAAGTATAGATATCTTGTTGACCTTACCGAGAGCGATTGCCTCAAAAAATATGATAATGTAATACCTGTATCCGATGTTCAGACCGTACTCAAAAATGAGCTTCCCTGCTATGTTGACGGCGGACTTCTGTGGATGGTCAATGAGAAAACAAGCGGCGGATACTATCTTACCGTGTTTAATAACAGCGGAGTATCCCGCAGTGTTGCTGAGGGTGAAACGCTGGATAAAAATGCCGATAAAACGGTTACTCTCACCTTTAAGGGCGAAAGATGTCCCGAAGTCTGCGACGGTAAGGGAACGCTTTCACTTAATGACGGTGTATACAAACTCACTGTTCCTGCGGGCAGCTGGTGTTTGATTAAGTTTTAGTATCGGTCTTTATATGCGGTCTTAAGACCGCAATGAATTGCCTGACGGCATGAATTGAAAAATAAAATTTTCATGAATTGAGCCTGGCGGCTCATGAATTGCACCTTTGGTGCATTTTAAGGTAATTCAATTCATGGAGCATAGCGAGAATTCATGGCAGAGCCAATTCATGACAACTTCGTTGTCAATTCATTTAAAATGGTTTGCATCTAAACCTTATGCCTCGCAATATAAATATGTCGAAATTTGTTGAAATAAGGTGATGATATGGATAAGTATGAAATGGCACATAAATATTCTATAAACAACAGACCTCAATTGCTAAAAGATAATGTCTGTGGTTGTTTTTACTGTTTGGAAATCTTTAATCCCAATGTTATAGAAGAATGGGTTGAAGATACAGACGGGACAGCATTGTGTCCATTTTGCGGTATAGATTCAGTTATTGGTGAGAGTTCAGGATTTCCTATTACAGAAGAATTTTTGCAGGAAATGTATAAAAGGTACTTTTAATATTTTTTATTCCTGATTTGATATGAACTTGACACCAAAAATGTTTGCATCTAAACCTTATGCCTCGCAATACGGATATGTCGAAAAATATCGAACGGATAAATAAGAATTTGCTTAGATAGATAAACTTTAATTAAAGGAGTGCTTTAATGAAGAGGTTTATAACTTTAATAATCACTATGGTGTCTTCGATATTAATCGGACTGTGCGGTTGTGCAAATGATTGCAGAAAAACGATTACCTCCATTGAAACGATGACACTTACTTTACAAGGAATGAGATTCTGTAATGTGTATGAAATCACAAACGAAGACGGTAAAACAGAACTCAGACGTTTCAGAAAAGTATATTCAAATGGAGTAGATACGCTTGAGCTTGAGGTAAGTGCTGTTTGTGACATTACAGATTTTATTGAACTTATGAATACCTGCGGTGTAATCTGCTGGGACGGATTTCACGGCAAGCACCCGAAAAATGTGAAGGACGGGATAATGTTTGACTTCAGGGCTACCGTAAATGACGG
>JAZQIW010000027.1:0-7794 GCA_045541355.1 Eubacteriales bacterium
AATTGTAATGAAGAGAATTAAGACACTTGAAACAAGAAACCTTTGTGAATCCGCAAAGAACGGCGGCTGCGGCGAATGCCAGACATCCTGCCAGTCTGCTTGTAAGACAAGCTGCGGCATCGCAAACCAGAAGTGCGAAAATAAGGAAAGCAAGTAATTTAATTTGATTATTCCACAAATGCCGCAGTAAAAATGCGGCATTTTCGCTTTTGTTAGCAATAAAACAATCCTCCCGCAAGCCTTCGGCTGCTTTTCTCGGTTGCATAAGGAGAAGCCTGTGTAAAGGCGGTGCCTTGGGGGTTGTATAATGTAAACCGAAAGGAAAACACATGATACATCAGTATAAATTAAACGGCTATAATATTGTTCTTGATACCTGTTCGGGCTCTATTCATGCGGTTGATGAGGTCGCATATGATATTATAGCAATGTTCAGGGATGAAACAAAAGAAACCATAATTAAAACAATTCTCGAAAAGTACGATAATGTCACAGAGCAGGATGTTCTTGACTGTATCGATGATATAAATGAGCTTATATCCATGAAAAAGCTTTTTACCGAGGATACCTTTGAAAGCATGGCGGGTACCTTTAAGGAAAAAAGCGGGGATGTTGTAAAGGCACTTTGTATACATATTGCCCATACCTGTAACCTTAATTGCTCCTATTGCTTTGCAAGTCAGGGTAAATACCATGGCGATAGAGCCGTAATGAGCTTTGAGGTGGGAAAACGCGCCTTTGATTTTCTTATAGAAAACTCGGGTACAAGACGAAACCTTGAGGTTGACTTCTTCGGCGGAGAGCCGCTTATGAATTGGGATGTTGTAAAACAGCTTGTCGAGTACGCAAGAAGCGTTGAAAAAAAGCATAATAAGAATTTCAGATTTACCCTTACTACCAACGGTATGCTCATAGACGATGATGTTATTGATTTTGCCAACCGCGAAATGAGTAATGTTGTTCTCAGCCTTGACGGACGAAAAGAAATCCACGATGCACTCAGAGTTGATTATAACGGTAAGGGAAGCTGGGAGACGATTGTACCAAAATTCCAAAAGCTTGTCGCGAGCCGAGGCGGTAAGGATTACTATATGAGAGGAACCTTTACCCATCGAAACCCCGACTTTTTAGAGGATATAAAGACAATGCTCGAGCTTGGCTTTGATGAACTGTCCATGGAGCCTGTTGTGTGTGCACCCGGTGATGAGGCGGCACTGACGGAAGAAGATAAGAAGCTTGTCATGAAACAGTATGAGGAGCTTGCCTGTCTTATGCTGGAACGTAAAAAAGAGTCAAGACCCTTTACCTTCTATCATTATATGATAGACCTTACGGGAGGCCCCTGTATATATAAGAGAATATCAGGCTGCGGCTCGGGAACGGAATATATGGCAGTAACCCCGTGGGGAGACCTCTATCCCTGCCATCAGTTTGTTGGCGAGGAAAAGTTCAAGCTCGGCGATATATGGAATGGCGTTACCAATAAGGACGTGCAGAAGGATTTTGCCTCCTGTAATGTATATTCAAGAGAAGAATGCAGAGATTGCTGGGCAAGACTTTATTGCAGCGGCGGCTGTGCGGTAAACGCATATCACTCCACAGGCTCTGTAAGGGGCGTGTATAAGGACGGCTGTGACCTGTTCAAAAAGAGGGTGGAATGTGCAATAATGATGAAGGTTGCGGAAGAAACCGAAAATGAGTAAAACACCGATATACGATTTTGTAAAAGAATACGCAAAAGGGGATAACTCCCGCTTTCATATGCCCGGACATAAGGGAAAAGCCGTTCTCGGCTGTGAGGACTGCGACCTTACGGAAATAGACGGTGCAGACAGCCTTTTTGAAGCCGACGGAATAATAGCGCAGAGCGAAAAGACACTGTCAGAGATTTTCGGCACAAGAGCCTCTTTTTATAGCACTGAGGGCTCGTCGCTTTGTATTCGTACAATGCTGTTTCTCGCCACTTGCAAAAATTCCGTAAGCGGAAAACGAAAAAAAGTGCTTGCGGCAAGGAATGTTCACAAGAGCTTTCTTTCTGCGGCGGCACTTTGCGACTTTGACGTGGAATGGCTCAGCTGCGAGGGCGATAACCTGTATTCCTGTACGGTAAATGAAAAAAAACTCGAGGAAAAGCTCCTTTCGGGTGAAGAGTACTGCGCCCTTTATGTTACAAGCCCCGATTATCTCGGAAATATGCTTGATATTGCATCGCTGTCTCGGGTGTGCAGAAAACATTCTCTGCCCCTTGTAGTTGATAACGCTCATGGAGCGTATCTTGCATTTTTCGGACTTCACCCCATGCAGCTTGGTGCGGATATGTGCTGTGATTCGGCGCATAAAACACTTCCTGTTCTGACGGGCGGAGCCTACCTTCATGTGTCAAAGGAATGTATATATAATTATGAAGCCGATGTAAAATGTGCCATGAGCCTCTTTGCATCCACAAGCCCGTCGTATCTTGTCCTTGCTTCAATGGATAAGGCAAATGAAATGATGCTCTCGGATGACATAAACAGATATCAATGGGCAAAAACAAGGGCGGATAGAATAAGAAACGTGCTTTTGCGGCGAAATATCGCCATGACGGGTACAGAACCCCTGAAGATAACGGTCTGTGCCAAAAGTGCAGGCTATACGGGAACGGAGCTTGCTGAAATGATGAAGGATAGTAAGATATATGCAGAGTTCTGTGATGAGGACTTTGCCGTGCTTATGCTCTCACCCCAAAACTCGGATGGGGATTTTGAAAGACTTGAAAGCTTTTTCAATAACCTTTGCCTTAAAACACCTGTCGCATCGTGTGTGCCTGAAATTCCCGTGTGCAGGTCTGTTATGACACAGAGACAGGCAAGCTTTGCAAAAAAGATACTTGTAAATGCAAAGGATGCAAAGGGAAGGGTGCTTGCAGCCCCCTCGGTTTCGTGCCCTCCCGCAATTCCCGTTGCGGTGTGCGGAGACGAGCTTTGTGATGATGCTTTGAAGTGCTTTGAATATTATGGCATACATCGGGTACTTGTTGTCGAAGAATAATATAAACAGACGGAGAGACTTTTCTTCGTCTGTTTTTTGTGTATTATAAAATACAATACTTGTATGGTCGGTATTGCAAAAAATGCGTTTTTGTTCAAAATAATGGAAAAAAGATATTTAAAATGCAATGAAAGCTATTGACAAGCAAAAGGAAAGGTGATAATATATAAGCGTGTAATTTTATACAGAAATGTTAAAGAAGGAGGTAACACTGTATGAAGCAGAAGTACATTAAGCCTGAAATTGAACTCACAAAATTATCGCTTGAGGATATTCTCACAGCAAGCGACAATGAAGTGTTCGTTGATGGTGACGATCTCTTCGGTTAATAAACCGAAACAGCAATTTCCTTAAAAAAATAAAAACAAAAAACAAAAAGGAGAAATTTTACAATGAGAAAGTTTTTAAGCATTATGCTTGCTGTAATGATGGTACTTTCTACAGTAAGCTTTGCTGCTCCTTCCATGGTAGGCTCTGTTGAAACAGCAGAAGAAGTACCCGTGGCAGATGCTACTGTTGAAGTAGCTGAAGATGCAGCAGACGCAACTCTCGCCGCAACAGCAGGCGACAGATCCGCATACGGTAAAACAGTATTTTTAATCGACTTTGAAAAAGAAGGTCTCGTTGGCTGGGACGGACGTCATGAACTCGATATGACATCCAATGCCGGTGCAGGTGACCGTGTTGCAAACATTGCTTCTGAATACGATTCTTCCATCGATGAGAATCTCAACCTCAGATGGGCGTCCCTCATTCATGAAGCATCACCCTGTAATGACAGAGTTGTCAACGTAGGCGGCAACAGCTATCTTACCGGTACTGCAAGTTCCAGATGGCCTCAGTGGAGAGTTCTTAACTGGACTCCTTGGGGTGCAGGCACATACACAATGGGCGACGGTATCTACACCTATGCACTCGACATAAAGATTGATGTAGTAAATGACAATCTTAACCCCGTTGATGTTACAGGTGCAACAGTTGTTGACGCTTGGGGTGCAACAACGGATTGGGATACATTTGCTTTCTCATATGAGCTCACAGACGGTGCAGCTCTTCCCAATAATGCAGGTGCATACTTTACATTGGCTGAAGCAGGCGCAACAATTTGCGTTGATAACGTTGCTCTCTATTACAAGCCTGCAACAGTTACTCTTACAATCGACGGTAACGAATACGAAGTATCCACAAGTGAACCCGTAACTGCTGCAAGCCTTGCTTCAAAGGTAAAGGCTCCTACAGGTTATGTTCTTTCCGGTCTTTCTCTCACAGAAGGCGGCGAAGTTTTCACTGAAAAGTACTTCTTTGAAGATACAGTTCTCTATCCTACCTATAAGGTAGATGACACAATCGACGTAAGATACGGTAAGAAGATTGCTTCTTTCAGCTTTAATGACGCTTCGAAGTTCTCTACTGAACTCTGCAATGATTCGTATTCGCAGTTCAATGTTGCAAATGCAGCAGATTACTATGATGCATCTCATAATCTTGCTGTATTGCAGTACTATGTTCCTTATACAGGCGTTCCTTCTTTCACAAACGGTTACAGCCAGAGCTCTATAACATCATGGGGTTCCATCAATCTCGTTACACACAGTGGCTATACATACAATGAAGGTATTTATACTATTGCGTTTGATTTGGCAACAAGTTCTACAACAGGCTTTGCTGTTTCTCAGAGCAGTTCGGCCTTCACAGTGCTTGATGAATATTCCTTTAAAGATTCAAACTCATTTGACCATGTTGTAATCCAGGTTAACAAGGATTATCTTGTAGGCAAAAACAACCTTCAGCTTCAGTTCTCGGTAGCACAGGAAATCTTGAAGGTTGATAACCTTGAAATCTTCTACAGACCCAACACAGTAGACGTAACACTCGTTTATAACGGCGAAGAATACGTTGCAGAAAATGTTGCAACAACCGGTCTTTCCGCTGACACAATCCTTGCTGCTGCAGGTCTTGAAGTTCCTTACGGTAAGAAGGCAGTTCTCTCTGCTACAAACGGCGGCGAATCCGTTGGTAACGTTGTAACTCCCGTTGTTGATTCTACATACTATGTATCCTTCGTAGATGATGACTCTATTACCGAATTCGGTAAGAGACTCTTCCTCGTTGACTTCGAAAACTTCGAAGCAGGCGCTGTTCTTCCCGACAGAGCACCGATTGCACAATCTACAGACAACTTCAACGGCGACTGGGGCCACCTCACAATTAACTACGAAGTCAACGGCAATGATTTACCTGCAGGAACTATCAACAGAATTGTTGATGAAAACGGCAACAAGATTGTTAAGGGTACTCAAGGCTGGGCTCAGATCAGAATTAATAATGCAAATTATGCAACAGCTCCCGCAGGTTACTACACAATGGTTTTAAGAACAAAGAACTACGGCTATCCTTCTGAAGCAAAGACTATTGCGGCAGTTGACCAGAGTAAGGTGTTTGCAAGCAGCAATATCGCAGCTACATGGATAGACGGTTTCGTTGATAATGGCGAATGGGATACAGTGGTTGCTGAATGGGATTATGCAACTAATGACTATACAATGCACTACACAAATGCTATGACAACAGATGTAGCATTTGATGACATTGCTTTCTACTACAGACCCGCATCCGTAAACCTCACAGTTGTTGGTATTGACGGTGAAGAAACAGTTTATGAAAACTGCGATTCTGTTGTAGATATCGACACACTTCTCGCAGATGTTGCAGCTCCCTTCGGTTATAAGGCAGCTCTCGCAATCGAAAAGGACGGCGAACCTATCTCCGGTTCTCTCAACCTCGTTTCCGATGCTAAGCTCTATGTTGTTCTCACACCCGATGAAACAGTAAGCTTTGACTACGGTAAGGCACTCTTCATCATCGACTTTGAAAATGCAAATGCTCAGCAGTGGTGGGGTTGCTCACAGGAAGTAGACAACTCCGTTGATGGCAACGGTGCACAGGTATGGCAGGTTGCTTCCTTCTATGATCCCAGATTCCAAAACAACAACTACAGAGTACGTTTCGTTATCAACGAAAACCCCAGAGTTGACCAGCAGGTAGTAGTTGACGAAAACGGCAACCACTATACAACAGGTACAAACACAACTCAGTGGCCTCAGGTTGTTTCTACTAACTGGGGTAACGTACAGGGTGAAGCCGGCGTTTACACATTCATGTTCGACGCTAAGATTGAAGAAACAACAGATTCTAGACTCGATATGACTAATGGTAATATTCCTAATGTTGTTCCCGTAGATGCATTCTGTGCAGAAGTAGGCGTTTGGGATACAGTTATCGTTCAGACAACTCTCAATGCTGCAGGCAACCTTCCTAAGGGTACATTCTCTAACTTCAACTTCGGTGCATTGAACACAACAAAGCTTTCCTTCGACAACGCAAAGCTCTTCTTTAAGCCTTTCAACGCAAATGTTGACCTCCTTGCAAACGGCGCAGTTGTTGCTACAAAGACAGACGTTTCCACAGCAGGCGTTCTCGTTTCCGAACTCGTTAGCGGTGTTAAGGTTACAGGCTATGCAGTAACAGGCGTTAAGCTCGGTACAGAAGTATACGGTCTTGAAGAAACAGTTGCTGTTCCTTGCGACTGCCAGCTTGAACTCGTTCTCGAAGAACAGGCATACAATCCTGCAACACCTACAACAGACGAAGCTAAGTCTATCAGAACAGATAGCCCCTCCGGTATCAGATATAAGGCATCTCTCCTTACAGAGAATAAGGGCGCTGATGTTACAACATCCTACGGTTGGATCGTAACAAGAGCATCTCTCCTTGAAGGTGCAGGTATCGCAGCAGCAAACTTCACACTTGATTCTGCTGTAACAAAGGTATCCGGTTACGGACGTGAAAACGGCGTTGATAAGAAGAACTTCTTCCTCGAAGAAGACGACTATGCATGGTTCACATGTATCCTCTACTTCGGCTCAACAGAAGCAGACGGACTTCCCGCAGCTATAAGACTTGCTGATAAGCTCGTAGCTCGTCCCTTCGCAGTAGTTGACGGTGAAACACTTTACGGTGAACCCACAGCTCCCGCAAGTATGTACGACGTAGCATACAGCGTTTGGTCTGACACAGAAATGTGGAATTCTCTCGACGCAAATGCTCAGACTTATATGGACAGTCTTATGATTAAGGTTGAAAATGCAGGTCTCGGTAACTAATAGCATTTAAACTCAATATAAAGACACACCTTCGGGTGTGTCTTTTTTCGCCCTTAATCAAAGCATTTTTGCTGTCTTTTTCGGTTTTGATGCCTTGGGGTAAATGCTTGCGTTATCTCTCTTTTGGATATTTTGTCCGATGTATAGTTGTTTCATGTTAATTATTGACATTGATTTGTTAAAATGATACAATAAAGTGTAATAAATTATGGTGGTATAGTGTTATGCTGTACTGCGAAAAGGAGTTTTTGACATGAAAAAAATGTTGAGCGTTGTGCTTGCCGTTATGATGATTCTTTCATCGGTAAGCTTTGCAGCTCCCACAAATTCAGGTGTTGTAAATACCGCCGATGAAACATCGGAATATGTCGGTACTTACAGCGGCAAAGACAATGCGGTATTGAATGCCGACGACACATGGTACGATCTTGAAAAGGGTACACTCCTTTTCAATATGGATTTCGACTCCGATAACAGCGGAAATGCAGTTGCGGAATCTGCCTATGACGGCATTTCTGTCGGCACTTCAAGTTATTCTGCAGGTAAGGGCGAACTCGTTTCCGGTCTCGGCAGACTCAACCCCGACGTTGCAGGCACATAT
>JAZQIW010000028.1:0-7946 GCA_045541355.1 Eubacteriales bacterium
GCCGTTACCGAAGGTGGTTTTTTCATATTCAAAGGTTAAGGGGGAGTTTTCTTTTTTCTCGTTTTTTTCTTTTTTTTCTTTCATTACTATATGTGTGTTCTTTCTTATTTCTTTTTTTTAGTTACTTTTTATCGGGCAGGAGTTCCTCGGCTTGCGAGCCGCCTTTTCCGTTCTTTTGTCCCCAAACAAAAGAACTCACACCATCAGGCGTACTAAATTTCAACCAAATCAAAGATTTGGGAAATTAAGTAAAGGCGCTCCACTCAAAAAGAGGGAGTGGCTCGGTCGGGGGAATTTTGTATCTTTAAAATGCTGATTTTGACACTCACGGTTTTCGAGGTTTTATCATCGGTTCGTCAAAATCAGGGATGGGTGTAACTATGGGCTACTTCTCCCCGACTCTGCGCTGAATCTCCCTCTTTCGCCGTGGTGGCTTAACACCCTCCCTTTGGGGTGGGTGCTGATTTCGGGTTTATATCGGTTGACCGCTTGGATTTATGGCGGTCAAGCGACAATGCAATCGAGCATATAACGTATTGTTCAAAACCCAAAAAACAATGTTCCCGTCACGGTTTCTTTTGGCGAACCTTTTCTTTTTCTAAAGAAAAGGTGGAAAACCGTCACATTTGTAACTACTTTCCCCGTCGACTACCAACCGAGAGACTTAAGATAATCTCTTGAAATCTTTGCCGCCTCGAGGCAAGGGATGTCGTTTGTATCATCCTGTTCAACGATAACGAACTCAGCGCCGGCATCAAGAGAGGCTGCGAGAATTTCGGGGAAGTTCTGAACGCCGCTGCCGACAGGTCTGAAGGCGAATTCCTCGCTCTTTTCAGACTTAGCCTGATCAGTACCGATAAGCTCGTACATATTTTCGGTTTTACCGCCGACAAAATCCTTAAGGTGAATTACGGGGCATCTGCCCTTGTACTTTCTGATATAGGAAGAGGGGTCTTCACCGCCGATGTTTACCCAGCAGGTATCAAGCTCTGCCTGAAGAAACTCAGGCTTTACGGTATCATACATATAATCAAGCACGTATCTGCCGTCGGAAGTCTTTTCAAATTCAAAATCATGGTTGTGATATACAAGAGTAAGACCGTTCTTGTGGCAAAGCTCTCCGAACTTTTCAATACCGGAAAGTATTGCATCAAAGCCCTCATCGCCGTATCTTTCACCGACGCCGAGATAAGGAACTGCAAAATACTTGCAGCCGAGAGTTTTGTAGGTTGCAATCGCCTCTTGGGGATTTGCAAGCATTTCGGCAAGGGGAACATGAGCACTTACGGCAACAAGCCCTGCCTTGTCAAGCTCACTCTTAAATTCTTCACCCGAAAGACCGAAAAGACCTGCCGGCTCAACGCAGTCATAGCCTGCCTCTTTAACAGCCTTCAGCGTTTCGGAAACGCTTTTTGCCATTTCGTCTCTTACCGTAAATAACTGGAGACCAACCGGTAATGTTTTCATTTTTCAGCACTCCTTTATCAAGTCGCAATAGTTTATAAGATAGTTTAAGTATATCACGATTATCGTAAAAAGTTTTAATTTAAAGTAAATTTTTGCCGTTTGTCAAAAGTTTATTTTTTAACAAGCAAATTCACCTGCCGACGTCATTTTGATGAACTGTTTTGAATGGGTGTTTGACGATTTTTCCGCTTCAAATTTTACCGCATTTCGCCGAAAAACCCTCTAAACTGTTAACAAACCGTTTCAATACCATACATTAAAATGTTTCACAACAGTAAACATTTGCCCTCCGCCTTGATTTGTTCACGGCTATAATATATAATGTAACTTGAATATGTATATAATCGCGGTAGTGTGTGCATTTTCAGTATACCGAAGGAAAGGAGGAATAAGATGTCAGCAGACAAAAATGAGCCAAGGCAAAATGACTCGCCGCCTGTGAGCGATAACTCGCAGCAGACACATACAGAGCAGGATGTTTCACGTGAAACATTACCGAACAGCAGGCGAAGCAAGAACGCCGAAAGACACGAGACACGACGGCGGAAGGCTCTTTCCAACCTGCGAAGTAAGGGCGGAATTACCGATGATAACCCCTATGATTTCAATAATCCCACCCTCAAAGAGCTGTATCGGGACTTCAGAAATAATAAGCTTTCACGGCACGAAAGCGCATATAATGCTCTGTATCTGTGGTGCACCGATAATTATTATTCCTCCGGCGTGCCGTTGAAAAATAAGTATAAGAATATATATGCCCACCCGTCAGCGTGGTTTATGAATGCAAGCCATATGTGGCGGCATAATAAATGGTCGGTTGCAGTCAAGGTGCTTGAGATGCTCCCTGCCTTCAGCCGAGCAATACAGGATGCAAAAAGGCAGCGCGAAACCGCGCGCGAAAGCTTCTGGCAGACCTTTGAGTATAGCCGAACCTCATCCTCAAAGGCACTGGGGCTTCTCATTACCATAGCCTCGGTAGCAGGCACGGCGGCAATGCTCGGGGCATGGACAAATAGCTTTGATGAGCTAAAAAGAATACCTGCTCTTGAGCTTTACGTAGATAATGAATATGTGGGCGATATTCTCAGCATAAACGAAGCAGAAGCGGCAAAAGACGGAGTTGAGCAAAGCCTGTCGGCAAACCTCGGAACGTCTTACAGGCTTGACTGCGACGTGTCGTTTAAGCCCACAAGAATTGAAAAGGGCAGAAACCTCACTCCCGTAAAAATCAGCAAGGCGTTCAGCAATGCAGCACACGAAGGTATGCAGTTCGGCTACGGACTTTATGCCTATGATGTACTGATTGCCGTTTCGCCAAACAGGGCATGGCTTGATGACAGCATAAACGAAAGCCTTGAGCTCAGACTTTCGGAGCAGCAAAGAAAAGACTCAAGCATAGAAAAGGTTTCCTATAACAATTTTATTATCCGCGAGGGCTCCTTCCCCGCCGATATGTTCAGTACCCGAAACAATATACGCTCCCTGTTCTCGCTGCCAATTATAACAGACGAAGAAAAGAACGCACTTATTTCCTCGGATATCGGAAGCTTTACGGCAGAGTCGGCTGCAGCTACGGACAACTCCGACGCTTCCCCCGAAATTTCCGACTATCTCAATGTTTCGGATAAGGCTACCCTTCTTACAGGCTCAAACCCCATAGGTACCTCCAGCGACGTTGTCTCGGAGGGAGAGTCTGACGGGCACAAGATAGCCATTGAAACGGTAATCACAAGGGCCGAGACCAAAACCGAGCCGATTCCCTTCGGAACAGACTACATCTATGACTCCACCCTTGCAGAAAACAAGCAAACCCTTGTCAGCCGAGGAACAAACGGCTCAAAAACAGCCGTTTACCTTATAGACTACGTCGGCGACAAGGAAATATCAAGGCACACCCTCAGCGAGGTTGTAATTTCCCAACCCACAAATCAGGTTGTTATCAAGGGAACAAGACCGCTCACCGAGGAGGAAAAGCGTGTAAAGTCAACAGGAAAGTACATTTACCCCAACGGCGGCGAAATCTCCAGCCCCTACGGCTGGCGCACCTTCGGCGGCTATAACTCCTTCCACCGCGGACTGGATATACGCAACACCGCAGGACTTACACTTGTCGCCTCCGACGGCGGCGAGGTAATACAGGCTCATGACAGAGGCGACGGCTACGGGCTCTGCGTCATGATTCGCCACGATAACGGTCACGTAACTCGCTACGCCCACTGCTCGCAAATCTTTGTTGAAACGGGTCAGATGGTCGCACAGGGCGAGCATATCGCCGACATGGGTGAAACGGGCATGGCGTCGGGTGTACACATACACTTTGAAATCATCATCGACGGCGTTGCCGTAAACCCGCTTGATTACCTTGAGCCGAAAAGCTAAATAATAATTACAAGGCTTACAAATAATAAACACAAATAACAACAACTAATATCGCGAAAGGATTGTTTTAACGTGAACAAGAAGATTATTACCGCACTTATTGCAGCAGGACTCCTCAGCACCTCTCTCATTTCCTGCACAACAGAAAAGAACCCCTCAGGCAACGATGTGACTGCAAATCCCGGCACAGACAGCGAAAGCTCCTCCACCCTTGCTGCAAGCGAAGCACATTATAACCTCGTTACCCGCGACAACCCCTACACCGTTTATAATCAGGACAAGACAACAACCTATATTTCCAACAATATAAAGAGCGCATCCTTTGTGGCATATGACAGAAGCAATTCACCCGCCGCAAAGAAAATGAACGAGCGTCTTGACGAGGCATACTCCCGCAACGAGACCTCCAGCACCGAGATGACAGACATTCTCGACAACCTCTTTGCCGACACCGAGGCAGATATTGATGCATTTATCTTCCCCTGGACTCTTGAAACAGACTACGAGCTTGTCCGCAACGACGGCAAGGCAATAAGCGTAATAGAGCACATCGACCACTACACAGGCGGTGCAAATCACGCTCTGAGCACCTTTACCTACAACTTTGACCCCGCAACAGGCGAGCAGATTTCTCAGGTGTTCTATGACGAATCACTTGGCAAGGAAGAATACGACAAGGCAGACGACGTTCTCTACAAAAAGCTTATGGCAAAATACCCCGACTCCGAAATAAGCTACACCTACATTTCCTCATCCTTTGTAGACACAGCCTCCGACTCCTGGTACTTTACCGAAGACGGAATCAAGGTTATCTTCAACGTATATGACATCGCGCCGGCAGCTGCGGGAACCTTTGAGCTTGACATTCCCAAGGAAGAGCTTCCCGATTTTGCTCAGAAGTATTTTAACTGATTATGATATATTATCTTAACGGCAACGTAACCGAGCTTACACGCTCATTTGCAGTCATTGAATGTATGGGTGTTGCATACGGCGCGGTAATAAGTGCAAAAACCTATGACAGGCTGATTTCCGAGGGTGCACTTGATGCAGGCGGAAACGCAGTCGGCATTACGGCAAAGCTATACACAAGCGTAAAAATAAAAGACGAGAGTCAATTTGAGGTTTACGGCTTCTGCACAAAGGCGGAAAGCGCCATGTTTACCCTTCTCCAGACGGTTTCGGGCGTAGGCCCCAAGGCGGCGCTTGCAATTCTCTCGGTTTTAAGCCCCGACGAGCTCTGCTCTGCCATTCGCACCGACGACACACGTCTCATATCCACGGCGCAGGGCGTCGGACAGAAGGCGGCGCAGAAAATCTGCATCGACCTCAAGAACAAAATTGACGCCTTCATGCTTGAATACAGTCTTGATGCAAACGACAATGTTTCACGTGAAACAATCGCCGCAAAAGCAGACCTTGACGAAAACGAAGCACTTGCCCTTGAAGCCCTTGTCAACCTCGGATATTCCAAGGTGCAGGCACAAAAGGCTCTTGCCAAGGCTTCCGGAAATACCGTCGAGGAGCTTATAAGAGGCGCCCTTTCACATCTGTTTTAAGCTTTGAGATACAAAAGTACAGAAAAGGGAACTATTTATTATGATAAAAAGCAGCAAAGCAAATCCCCACGAAGAACAGGAATATGATTTTGAAAGCCGCATCATCAGTGCAAGAAGCAACGATGACGAGCGCGAGGCAGAGATTAGTCTCCGCCCCAAAAATCTCTCCGAGTACGTGGGTCAGGAAAAGGTAAAGGAAAAGCTGTCCATCTCCATGGAAGCGGCAAAAATGCGCGGCGACAGTCTTGACCACATCCTTCTCCACGGACCGCCCGGTCTCGGAAAAACCACCCTTGCAGCAATTATTGCGTCGGAAATGGGTGTTGACATCAGAATAACCTCGGGTCCTGCGATTGAAAAGCAGGGCGACCTTGCAGCCCTTCTTACAAACTTAAAGCAAGGCGATATTCTGTTTATTGACGAAATTCACCGCCTTTCAAGGCAGGTAGAGGAAATTCTATATCCTGCCATGGAAGACTACAATCTTGATATAATCATGGGTAAAGGCCCGTCGGCAAGAAGCATCAGGCTTCCCCTGCCGTCATTTACCCTCATTGGTGCTACCACAAGAGCAGGTCAGCTCACCTCCCCTCTGCGCGACAGATTCGGTAATCTCTACCGTCTTGAAATGTACAGCGACGAGGAGCTTTGCGACATTGTAGTAAGAAGTGCAGAGCTTCTCGGCATCAACGCAAAGCCTGACGGCGCCTTTGAAATTGCACGCCGTTCGAGAGGCACTCCGAGAATTGCCAACAGGCTCTTAAAGCGTGTTAGAGATTATGCTCAGGTCAAGGGCGACGGTGTTATTACCAAGGCAATTGCCGACAAGGCTCTCGGTATGCTGGAAATCGACGACCTCGGTCTTGACAGCACCGACAAGCGTATGCTTGAAGCAATTATAGACTTCTTTGACGGCGGTCCCGTAGGTCTTGAAACCCTTGCCGCAACCATCGGCGAGGAGGCTATAACCCTTGAGGACGTCTACGAGCCTTATCTTATGCAGCTCGGCTTCCTCAACAGAACCCCGAGAGGCCGTATGGCTACAAGGAGAGCCTATGAGCATTTAGGCAGAGAGTTTGTCGAAAAGCTTGACAAAAAAACAAAGGCAAATCCCGACCAGTCATCATTATTTTAGTATACAGGTATACAAAGGAAATATAATGGCAGTACAGAAGAAAGTAAAGCCGGGCTACAAAGCTGCGGCAAAAAAAGACAAGGACAAGAACAAGAAGCAGGGTGACAAGCGGTTTTATCATGCTCCCAAAAAGAATGCAGAGCAGAGTGTGCGCCCAAAGAAGAATCCCAAAGCAAAGCTTGAAAAAAAGAACGAGGCGACAAGCGGAGCCTCCAACGCACGTGAGCTTTCCAAGGTAATTCAGTGGTTTCCGGGGCACATGACGAAGGCTCTCAGGGAGATTGACGAGAGCATAAAGCAGGTTGACATTGTTCTCGAGCTTTGCGATGCAAGAATCCCCGTTTCCAGCCGAAATCCAAAGGTAAAGGAAATAGTCGGCTCAAAGCCCTACATCACCATAATGAACAAGTGCGCCCTTTCAGACCCCGCGCTCAACGCCCATTACAAGGAGCTTTTGCAGAGCGACGGTCACAGGGTAATCTTCACCGACTGCATGACGGGACAGGGTATTGACGAAATCGTTCCCGCCATCCGCAGCTGTCTTAAAGAAAAGCTTGACAGATACGAGGCAAAGGGCATGAAAAAAATTCCCCGCGCCATGATTATCGGTGTTACAAACTGCGGCAAATCTACCCTTATTAACAGACTCTACGGCGGAAAGAAGGCAAAGAGCGAAAACCGCCCAGGTGTTACAAGAACACAGCAATGGGTGACGGTTGAGGACAAGGTTGACCTTCTCGACACCCCCGGCGTTCTCTGGCCTAAATTCGATGAAGAAGCCGTCGGTCTTAACCTCGCATATACCGGTGCTATCCGCGATGAAATCCTTGATATCGAAAGCATTGCCGTTCTTCTCGTCTCAAAGCTTATGAAGGACTATCCTACCCTTATGTTTAACAGATATAAAATCTCTAAAGAAGACGTCGACGGCAAGCTCCCCCATGAAATTTTTGAGGCTATCGGCAAAAAAAGAGGCCTCCTTATCTCCGGCGGTGAAGTCGATTACCCCAGATGCGCTCGTATGCTCCTCGATGAGTTCCGCGATGGCAAAATCGGCCGCATTACCCTCGATGGAGTTGGTAAATAGTTGAAAAGTTACAAATGTTTGGTTTTTCCGCTTTTTCTTTAGAAAAAGAAAAAGCTTGGCAAAAAGAAACCGTGAAAGGAACATTGATTTTTGGGATTAGGCTCAAACGTACATTTCTCGATTTCAGCGTCGCTTGAACAGCATAAACGCAACTGTTCAAGCGAATAAAACCCGAAATTAGCACCCACCCCAAACGGAGGGTGTTAAGCCACCACGGCGAAAGAGGGAGAATCAGCGGAGCGTCGGGGAGATGTAGCCCATAGTTACACCCATCCCTGATTTTGACGAACCGAAGATAAAACCTCGAAAACCGCCTGTG
>JAZQIW010000029.1:0-3342 GCA_045541355.1 Eubacteriales bacterium
ATAATCACCGTAAGGACAGCCGAGGGCAATAAAACTGCAAGCTGTACGGTGACCGTTACACAGCCCGATACCCCCGCACCCGAAATAAAACTTGATATTGCGGTTGAAACGGTAACTTCCAGAAAGGGTGAGGAAGTTAAGGTCGATGTAATTCTTTCCAATAACCCCGGCTTTGGCGGCATGGGCTATTACCTCGTTTATGATAATACAAAGCTTGAGGTAGTGGACTATGAGGTCGGAATCGGTGCAAATATGTGCACAAATTCGGGAACAGGAGCTTTTGCAGATAAAATAAACTTCCAGTACGCAGGTACATCCAATGCCGAGGGCGACGGAGTTCTTCTCTCTGTTACCTTTAAGGTAAAAGAGGATGCGGCGGAAGGCATGGCACCTGTCAGAGTTGTGCCTCAGAACGGTACATTCTTCATGTATAACGGATATAATGAAATTGATATCGGCGTAAATGTCGTAGACGGCGGCGTAAATGTCATAAATTATATCCCCGGCGATATCAACGGCGACGGCTCGGTAAATAACAGAGACGCGGCACGCCTTATGCAGTATATTGCAAATTGGGATGTTTTTGTTGTTGAAGCGGCACTTGACGTAAACGGCGACGGAACAGTCAATAATAGAGATGCAGCGCGCCTTATGCAGTATCTTGCAAATTGGAATGTCGAAATAAACTGATAAAACACGGCACGGCACCTTTTCGGTGCCGTGCTCGGCTTGTGGCAAAAAACGATTACAAAAATTCTTTGCGTTGCTTTCTTATAAGAAAGCGACCGACGGTTCTTAGGGCGAGAAGCCCTAAGTCGCTGTCCGCAGACAGCGAAATCCTTGTGCTTAACATGGCGCAGGAAAGGTGAATTTTTTGCCCTTTGCAGGCAAAAAAGAGGAAAACCCTCGCCGGGGGTTTTCCTTGAATGTGACAAAATATACTTTATCGACCTTTTGGGCACGGCACCTTTTGGGTGCCGTGCTTTTGCTTTGGCTGCAAAAATATCTCTTTACAAAAAAATGCTCTTGTGATACAATATATAGTATCAATACATAAGGCGAGGTACAAATGAAGCTGATAATTGCAGAAAAACCCAGCCTCGGCAGAAATATTGCCGCAGGTATAGGTAATATGAGCCGGCGCGACGGTTATCTTGAAAATGATGAATATATAATAACCTGGGCGTTCGGACATCTTTTCTCGCTTGAGGATATTGAACATTATAATCCGTCACCCGACGGAAGCGGCAGGTGGACTCTTGAGAATCTTCCTTGCTTCCCGAAAAAGTTTGATTTTGCACTGAGAAAGAATAGCAGTAAGGATAAAGAACCCGACAGCGGCGTCAGAAAACAGTTTGAGATTATCAAGATGCTGTGTAACCGCGAGGATGTAGATACGGTAATTAACGCGGGAGACGCCGATAGGGAAGGGGAAATCATTGTACGCCTTTGTATAGAAAATGCCTTAGCATCTCCTAAAAAAATGCAGAGACTTTGGCTTCCCGATCAGACTCCCGAGACTGTAAGCGCAGCTTTGAAGGAAATGAAGGATGAGGCATCGTATGATAACCTTGCAAATGAAGGACTTGCAAGAACCTATATTGATTGGCTGTACGGAGTGAATCTCACAAGATATGCTACAATCAGAACAGGACTTCTTCTCAGAGTCGGCAGAGTGATAATTCCCATCGTCAAGGCAATATATGATAGGGATATGCAGATAAAAAACTTCGTTCCCGAAATATATTACGGACTCAAAAGCACAGCAGAAACAGGCGGCGAGGAGATTGAGCTTAATTCAAAGCTGAAGTTTTCAAAGGATGAGCTTTCCAAAGCGAAGGAAACCTGCCAAAAATATAATGAACAAGCGGCAATTGTTACCTCTGTTAAAAGAAAAAAGGATAATGTGTCTCCCGGTAAACTGTATTCGCTGTCAAAGCTTCAGAATGTTCTGAGTAAACGGTATAAAATGAATATGACAGAAAGCCTTGAAATTGTTCAGAAGCTGTATGAAATGGGATATCTCACATATCCGAGAACAAACTCAGAGTATCTTGCTACTGCAGAAAAGGATAAAATCTCAAAGATAGTAGCAAATTTTGTAAAGCTCGGGTATAAGCTCAAGTTCAGAAGCGATAAGTCGGTATTTGATGATAGTAAAATCGAGTCCCACTCGGCGCTTACACCGACATATAAAATTCCCGATAAAAACGCACTAACCGAAAGACAGGCACTTGTCTATTCGACGGTTGTCAGAAGATTTGCCGCTGTTTTTTGCGAAGAACCTTGCATTGCCGATAAGACTGAAATAAAGATTGACCTTGGCGGACTTGAGGAGTTTGTGCTCAAGGGTGCGGTTATATTGCAAAAGGGCTGGACCGTGTATGATACATATTCCTCCAAGGATAAAATATTGCCAAAGCTCGAAAAGGGCGATAGGGTAAATGTGAACTTTGAGCCTGTTGAAAAGGAAACGACACCGCCAAAGCACTATACCGTAGAAACACTAAATAATTACCTCAAGAATCCCTTTAAGGAAGAAAAAGCCGCGGCAAATGATGAGGAAAAGAAGGATGATACCGAGGATTATAAGGCTATCTTTGAGGGACTTGAGCTTGGAACAGAGGCTACAAGAACGGGTATAATAGAAAATGCCTGTAAGAGTAATTATATTCTTCTTAAGAAGGATACATATACAATTCTTCCCGACGGTGAATTTCTGATAGAGTCGCTGTCGAGAATGAATATAAGCATGGATAAGTATAAGACAAGCGAGCTTGGTAAGGCTCTTAAAAAGGTGTACCGCGGAGAAATGCAGGTATCCGAGAGCGTAAAGCTTGCAGAGGATGAAATAAGGGCGGTGTTTAACCGTGAGCAGCTTCCGCCCGAAACCGATGACTATACAGGCTCCTTTGGTGATGTTGTGGGAATATGCCCGCTTTGCGGCAAGGAGGTTGTAAGGGGCAGATATAAATACGGATGCAGAGGATATAAAGAAGGCTGCGGATTTGGCGTGAGCCTTAATATATGCGGAAGAAACATTTCTGTTTCAAACGTAAAACTCCTGCTCCAAAACGGCCAGACTGCAAAAATCTGCGGATTTGTCTCAAAACGTACCGGTAAACCCTTTGACGGTGCATTGAAGCTCGTCGAAGGTAAGGCGGTTTTTGATTTTACTTGATGGATGGTAACAAATAGCATATTTTTCCGCTTTCTTGAAAGAAAGCTCGCAAAGAACTTTCATAACGGGAACATTTCTTTGAAAAACAATATTAAACGTAATATTCTCGATTAAAACGATGCCCGACCGCCATAAATCCAAGCGGTCGGGCATTCAATTAT
>JAZQIW010000030.1:0-4074 GCA_045541355.1 Eubacteriales bacterium
AAAATCGGCGGAACTACCAATAACCTTAAAGCTGCGGCAGAGGGAGAGCATTGGGAATGGGCAGAAATGTATGAGGATTTTGCAAAGACGGCAGAGGAGGAGGGCTTTGATAAGCTGGCAGAAAAATTCAGACGTGTTGCAAGCGTAGAAAGAAGTCATGAAGAAAGATTTCTTGCTCTTCTAAAGAATGTAGAAACAAATCAGGTATTCTCAAAGTGTGAGGAGACAATGTGGATTTGCAGAGTATGCGGTCATATTGAGATAGGAAAATCAGCTCCTGAAATGTGCCCTGTGTGCTATCACTCGCAGAATTATTTTGAGGTGGAGAAGAAGAATTATTAACGGTAAAAAAATGACGGCGATGAGCCGTCATTTTTGTATAAAGTTTTATAGCTATAAACTGAGTTTTGACTTAATACTTTTCTGATACATGGTAGGCGATAAACCTACAAGCTTGTTGAAGAGTCTGCAAAAATAGTGAACCGATACAAATCCAAGCATATAGGAAATTTCTGTAACGGATAAATTGTTTTGCCTCAGTAGATTTTTTGCCTTTTGAATCCGTTTTTCGTGAACATATTCAACTATTGTCATGCCGTAGCTCTTTTTGAAATCGCGGCAAAGACTTGTCTTGTTTGTGCCGAAAATAAAGCAAAGGTTGTCTAGGGTTACGTTTTCTGTAAAGTGTTCGTCTATGTATTGGTGAACATTTTTGATGTTGTCTTCAGTATCAGAGCCAGATTTGTAACTGCCCGTTTTGCCGTATTTGAAGTCGCGCACAAGTATTATAAGAAATGCTTCAAGTGTATTTTTTATCATCTGGTCGGCGCCAAAGGGATATTCTTTACGCTTTTTCATAAAGGTTGTGTTTGGGATGTCATATGGCGGTTCATAGATGCTCATGCCTTCCTGCATAATTTTGGATAAAATTCTTTTGTGTTCGGTGGAAAGTGTTATCGGTGTTTTAGAAAATTCAATAAGCTCGGCACAATTACATTCAAAACCGATGATGATTATGTTCGGGGCGGTGTCTCCGAAGCCTTTCAGTGAATGTTTTTCGTTAGGCTGGTGTATAATCAGCTGATTAACTGATAATACACCTTGATAGTTTTCTGACTTTACTTCGATTTCGCCGTTATCTACAAACAGCAGTTCACAGAAATTATGAAAATTTTCGGTAGTATGATATTCCTTTGTGAATTCAAAATAGTGAATGTTGGCAATACCGGTTACAGTCATCGGTAGGGAAAAGCCCTGAAGTTTGAAGTCCATAAAAACATACTCCTTTTAGGTGTTTATATCAATTCTATTCTTAAATTTGAACAGAAGTGTTGAAAAAAAGTAAATTTATTTATGATTGTGCAAATCTATAAAAATATCGTGTAAATACATTTTTTTCATTGTGATATATAATTGAATTGTAAAATGCCGATATGGCAAAAAGAAAGGCGGTTTAATTATGAGCAGAATTTTTATTCCCGATTATGAGTATAAGGAAAGAGTGGCAAGAGCAGCAAAAATGGTTGCTGACAAGGGTCTTGACATTATGATTGTTGTAAGTACAGAGTCTGACTATGCCAATGCAAGATATTTCAGCGGTTTTTGGCCTTTGTTTGAAAGAGCCGGTGTTGCTATTTCGGCAAACGGTGACTCGGCACTTTTAGTAGGTCCCGAATCTGCAATTTTCGGTGCTGACAGAAACAAGCTCGATAAGATTTTTGTCCTCAAGGAATTCAGAGAATCGGCCGACCCTTCTTATCCCGAACTTAAGGCAGATACTTTTGAAGATGTGTTTAAGAGCCTCGGTGTTACAGGCAAGAAGGTAAAGATTGGGCTTGGCAGCTACGTTGAATGTACACTTCCTGTATACTTTGGTCTTAAGGAAAGCTATCCCGATGCTGAAATCGTTATTTGTAACGATATCATGGTTGAACTTCGTAAGATTAAGAGTGTCAATGAACTTGCTTGTATCAAGGAAGGCTTCAGAATTATTGAAAAGGCAACAGATGAAGTTATCAAAAACCTCCGTCCCGGTGTAACTGAGCTTCAGATGGTTGGTATAGCTCAGAAGGTTATTTACGAAGAAGGCGCAGAATACGAAGGTCTTCCTATGTACGTGTTTAGCGAAGAAAGTACAAGACATGCTATTTCCCGTTCTTGCTACAGAGAAATCAAGAAGGGCGATATTGTACAGCTTAACCTTTCAGCTAAGATTGACGGTTATTCTCCTTCAATCGGTCTTCCTGTTGTCATGGGCAAGCTTGAAGGCGAAAGAAGAGAACTTGTTCAGTTCTGCCTCGATGCACACAACTGGACAAAAGATCAGATTAAGGCAGGCGTTATTGCTTCCGATATCGCAAAGGGCTTTTACAAGCTTTATGAAGATGCTGGCTATAAGGATAACTTTGTTTACGGTCCTTGCCACGGTACAGGTATGATTGAAGTTGAAGCACCCTGGATGGAAACAATCAGTGACTATAGCCTTCAAGAAAATATGACATTCCAGGTTGATACATTTATTTCCGGTCCTACATTCGGCTGCCGTTGGGAAATCGGTGCGGCTGTAGGTAAGGATGGATGCATCTCTATGACCGATTACTTGAAGAGAGGAATTATTGAACTCGATGTGTAATAACGTTTTAGGTAAGAAGAATTGGATTATTCCCGACTGTGAACTTCCACAGCCCGGCGAAGGCGTTGCTAAGGGACATGAATCTGTTATTATTGTAAACGATTCTGATGTTGATGCTGAAATCAACGTAGAAATCTTCTTTACAGATAAAGATCCTTATACTGATATTAAGTGGACAGTAGGAGCAAAGCGTGTAAAGTGCTTCAGAATGAATAATCTTGAGCACATGTGCGGTTTCGAAGTTCCCTTTGAAACCCAGTATGCTATGAAGATTTCAAGTTCAACTCCTATCGTTCTTCAGTACGGTAGACTTGATAATACACAGGCAAATCTCGCGTTCTATACAACTCTCGGCTATTCCGAGTAATAAAGGAAGTGTTTTTATGGAATTCAATATGAGCTTTCCAAAAGAATTCGGGCATGTTAAGGAAAACAGAGTTCCCTTTGTAATGTGCGGCGGTACTGTTGAATATCACGGTCCTCATTGCTCTTACGGATGCGATACTCTTATTGCTGAAGGTCTTATAAAGAAGCTTTCCGCAACAAAAGAGCTTATGATTGCTCCTTCAATTTATTATAGCCCCTCAAGCTACGCCGTTGCAGATGAAACAAGCGGTACAGTTCATATTGAGGAAGATGTATTTGAGAGCTATCTTATGCAGATATTTACAAGCTTCCTCGAAGCAGGTCTTCGTAATGTATACGTAGTTATCCATCATCAGTTTGAGCAAGAAAACTTAAAGCCCATGACTCTTTCCTATATGAAGGCTTCGCAAAGAGCAATTATGAGATACCTTGAAAAGACACAGGGCAGAGGATGGTGGGGTAGCGAAAACTATGCAAGCTACTACGAAAATCTCGGCGGCGGCGATGATCCTTTTAGCTGGATAAAGGTTATTCCTACCATGAGCACCGAGGTGCAGAATGCAACAGGCTATGACCACGCAGGTAAGTATGAGTGCTCGATTCTCATGTCACTCTATCCCGATGCAGTAAAGCTTGAAAGACTTCATGAAATCAAGCATTGGTTCACAGAAAGTGCAAGCGAGGCATCAAAGGCACTCGGCGATGAAATGGTAAGACAGTCGCTTGAATACCTTGATAAAAAAATAGTATAATACAAAGAAAGGGCGGAGAAATCCGCCTTTTTTGCTGACAGCTCCCTCACGGAGGAAGGCATTTTTATGTTGACAACAGTCCCAACGTATGTTATAATTTATGTGTAAATAGGGGATGGCACCCATAACAAAAAAACAGCATTTACATTACTCTAACATTATAACAAAGGGGATGACACCCATAGAAAAAAACGTAATTGTTGTAGATGAGCAAGGTAATGAGTATGAAGCGACCTATCCCAAAAGGGCAAAAGGTCTTGTTAAGAGTGGCAGGGCACGCTTCGTTGATGAAAACAAAATATGCCTTGCGTGTCCGCCAAAAGA
>JAZQIW010000031.1:0-3205 GCA_045541355.1 Eubacteriales bacterium
TATACATATTCTTGGGGCACAAGAGACAGATATAACGAATTTACCGAATTTAAAGAGTCTGATTATGTAAAGGGTGCAAAGACGAATACCCTTTCGCTTGTGTTTGATATTGATAATGCTACAACAAGGCAGTTCTACTGCAAGATTACTGATAGCCTTGGTCAGGAAGTGAAATCCGAAGCATTGACAATACCCGAAAAAGTATTTATCTTCAAGCCTGAGAACGTTACCAAAGATAATTCGGGATATATCTTTGTCGGCAGAGTTGATAAAGGTGCCTTAAGAGTCGGTGAAACGGTATCTATGCATATGCCGTCACACGGTATTGAGGTCTATGGTGTTGTTACGGGAATTGAAATGTTCAACAAACGCCTTGACGAAGCGGCTCAGGGTGATTACTGCGGAATCCTGATAGAAGAGCCGAAGGAAATCCCATATGATATTTGGGTGGTTGAAACTCTTGGGGTAAGTTTAACGGAAAGAGTAAAAAGTCTGGGCAATTATGGCTTCAAGGTTCCGATGAAGCTTACCTTCCAGTATGGCGGCATAGAAAATTTAGGCGAATCTGTTACAATGCGCATGCATGTAAAAGGAGGTACACCTCCATATACATATGAATGGTATAAGTTCGAAAAAGGCGATGAATATACAAAGATAGTAAATGATCATAAATACAACGTGATGGGAAACGAAGTAAGAATCAGCGTTGATGCTGACGAATTTGCACAAAACATGTGGTCCCGTTGCGATGTGACTGATGCAGCAGGAAATACACAATATGAAACCTGGTATGGTGTAGAGCCGGAAGCAACACCTTATCTTTCGCGGCAACCGAAAGATGTTTGTGCAGATCACGGCGAAGAGGCTGTATTCAAAGTTCACACAAGATGCGCAAGTGCAACCTATCAGTGGTACATTAAAAATGACAACACAAACGGTTGGAAAAAAATCGAGCCTGCCGACACATGGGCAAAGGGTGCTGCAACATCAACACTTAAGATACAGGTTGAGAAGGCTGATTTTGTAAGCCACTGTGAATATAGATGTGAGGTCAAAAACGGAACTTATAGTGTGGTTTCAAACTCTGCAAAAATTCTTCCGAGGTCAATGTATATAACCGCCAACCCCGAAAACGTGGCAGGTAAACACGGCGAAAAGGTAGAGTTCAAGGTGGTAGCCGAAGGCGGAAAGGCTCCTTACAGTTACCAGTGGGAGTTCACATATCCGAGCGAAATTCTTGACGGCGGATATCTTAATGTTTACAAGGATTATGAATGGGCAGAAGGTGAAAATACCGACACATTAACAGTCCTTGTTGACGACGGCAAAATGAATTCAGACTGTAAATTCCGTTGCACCGTAAAGGATGCTACGGGAAGAAAGCTTACAAGTAAAGAAGCATACATAGTCATAACAGCCGATGCAAATGTAAGCTTTGATGAAGGAAAATCCAAAGACAGTATGATAGTTATATTGCAGTAACTACAGAAAATTAAAGAAAAGAGGTATTCAAAATGAAAAAAATTTTATCGGTTATTCTTGCTGTTTTAATGTGTTTGTCTATGATGACATATGTTTTTGCCGATGACGGAAGCGGTAAAAAGGATGTTGGTGAGCATGAACACCAGCTTATGGATATGGCGAATGCGGCTTGTCACTACTCAGAATGTACAATCTGCTTTGAACTTTTTAATGTTGGCGACCATACATTTGTTGATGGCAAATGTTCTGTTTGCGGTCATCTCTTTTATGGTAATCCTGCAGAAGAAGATATAAAGGGCGAGGGTAAACACGAACACATAATTATGAAATCGGCGGATGAGGAAACTCATTTTGAAGAATGTCTTGTCTGCCATGAGCGCTTTGGCGTAGGTAAACACAGTTTTGAAAACGGCAAATGTTATGTTTGCGGATATGACGGCAGTGGCAAAAAGGATGTAGGTGAGCACAAGCACGAACTTATGGACATGGCAAATGCGGCTTGTCATTACTCTGAATGTACAATCTGCTTTGAACTTTTTAATGTTGGCGACCATACATTTGTTGATGGCAAATGTTCTGTTTGCGGTCATACCGAGCTTGTTAATCCTTTTATCGATGTAAAGGATAACGCATGGTATAGAAACGATATTGTTGCAGCGGTAAAGCTTGGTATTATTAACGGCAAGAGCGAGACCATTTTTGCACCCGATGATAATCTTACATATGCAGAAGCGGTAAAGCTTGCGGCTTGTATGAATCAGAGATCTGTTGAAGGCAAGGTGACACTCACAAACGGTACTCCGTGGTATCAGCCCTACGTTGATTACTGTAAGAAAAACGGCATTATTACAAAGGACTACGAATATTCAAAGTTTGCAACCCGTGCAGGATATATGGAAATTTTTGCCAATGCACTTACAGATGAGGCTCTTAAGGAAATCAATGATATCACTGACGGTGCAATTCCCGATGTGCAGATGACAGATAGTTTTGCCCCTGCGGTTTATAAACTTTATCGTGCAGGTATTCTTCAGGGTGTCGATGCAAACTTTAGTTGCAACCCCAGAGCCAACATCAAGAGAGGGGAAGTTGCGGTAATTCTTCTTCGTATGATGGATGAAGACAAGAGATTACAATTCGAAATTCCCGGCTTTACATCTGACAAGGAAGAATCAAAGAATGAGAACGAAACATTTGAAGAAGATGATGACGATGATGAAGTTATAGATGAACCCGGAAAGGATAACCAGAAGACAGAAAGCTCAGATGATACTGTATACGTAGAGCCTGAAACTCCTAAAGATAAATATAAAATTCCCACACAGACAGTTACACCCGGTCATGAAATCGTTCCGGCTAAACCCTTTGACGGCGGAAGTCAGGAATATATTCAGGATACACCTCTTACCATCCACAAACAGCCTGTAGGTTCAGACGGCGTAGAATACGGCACAAAATATGAGCTTGAAGTTCAGGTATTTGGCGGTAAAGCTCCCTACACTTACGAATGGCAGTACAAAGAACGCAGAGATGCAGTAACAATTAAAAACGGAGATTATGCAAAAGATGCCACAAGTGCTGCACTTGTTCTTTCGGTTGAAAAAGAAAACCATCTTCTCGGTCTTGGTATTTACTGTGTAATTACCGATGCAGAAGGTACAACGGTAAAAACTGATACCGTTAAGGTTTACGGACCTTTCTCAATGCCCGTTGATGATTGGAC
>JAZQIW010000032.1:0-66883 GCA_045541355.1 Eubacteriales bacterium
TTACAATGCGGGTGTTGTAATGGGTTCAAACGAATACGGTGACTTCCTTGCAACAAACAGCATCAAGAGAAGTGAGACTGCGGCTATTATCAACCGTGTTGCACTTCCCGAAAACAGACTCACAAAGACTCTTGAAGAATACGATAACAGAGATCAGGCTGTTTTCCTCATAGATGACTTTTCATTGACAAGACAGGTTAATGGTGTAGTTAAACTTGGTTCGGCTTGGACTTACGAAAACACCGGTAACTACAATATAGATACAAGCGATACATCATCTAACGGTCTTGCTGATGACAGCGAAACAAGTTTTGTTGCCATTCACAGAAACATCATTACACAGACCGAGGGTGTAGTTTTCTTTGATTCCAACTTCACAATTTCAGGTAAGAACGGTGCAAGACTTTACTTCTCTGACATTGAAGGCAATGTTCTTCTTGAACTCAGACAGAAGGATGGCAAGCTTGTAGTTATTGGCGACAAGGAAAATGAAACCGATGTTGCTGTTTCTGATAATAACTATGTTTATCTTGAAATTGACCTTGATAACGGCAATGCTTTTGTATTCTTTAATAATGAGGAAGTTGGTACGTTTGCAACTTCTCCCAAGGCTAAGGAAATTTCAAGAGCAAGCTTCTCTACAACAAAGGAAGATAAGCTTCTTGTTACCGTTAAGGAAGTACATATGTATGTAAACTATACTGCATTTGATACATTCCGCAGCTATGCGGCCGGCACGGCACCCTATGGATGGGATATTGACGGCGACGTAAAGATTGCCGTTATGAATGCCGACCAAGATGTTAACAGCGTTACCATTACAGGTAAGGGCTCTGCATCCAAGAGCGTTGATGAAATTTCAGGTAAGTTTGTATATGAAACCTTTGTGTTTGCTCCCAATGGACAGTCCGGTGCGGTTACACTTAAGAGTGGAGGCACAGAGGCTGTAAAGGTTGAAATCGGAGACAACATGATAACATGTGCAGGTCAGGACCTTCGTTCTTACAGAAGCACTGTTTGGCAGCAGGTAAGAGTTGAAGCTGATACTGAAAATGATATCGCTTCGATTAAGATTAACGGTAAGAACACAATCACAGTTCCTTTCACCGTAGACTCTGTTGATACAATTGAAATCACATCCGAAAGCGCAGGTGCTTTCTGGTTTGATGACGTAAAGCTTTATAATGTTTATGACTATGCTGATTACTGTCCCACACCCGTACCCGTTAATAATGACGAATGGTATGTAGGTATGAGCGTATGCTCACTGTGGCATGAAGGTACTCACTATGGTTGGGACTGCGTATCTCCTTACGACGAGATTACGCCTGTTCTCGGTTATTACGATGAAGGCCTTCCCGAGGTAGCCGATTGGGAAATCAAGATGCTCGTTGAACACGGCTTTGACTTCCAGCATTTTTGCTGGTATCTTGGCAATGGTGCCAATACAATTAAAAAGCCAAGACTTGCTGACAGTGCTCTTCACGACGGATACTTCAATGCAAGATACAGCGGCATGATAGACTTCATGCTCATGTGGGAAAACAATGCTAACGCAGACTGTAAGGACTTTAATGACTTTAAGAATCATATCTGGGATTATTGGTGCGACTGGTATTTCTCTGACTCCAGATACTTCACAATCGATAATAAGCCTGTTCTTACAATTTATAAATATGACCAGCTTGTTAAGTGCTTTGGCAGTGAAAATGCTGCTAAAAGAGCTATCAGCTTCATGAAGGAAGATATCAAGAAGCTCGGTTATGACGGCATGATTATCCTTATGTGCGACCGCGGTCATGACGCAACACTGAACAAGAAGTTTGTTCAAGTTGGCGCTGACGGTATGGTTTCCTATACCTTTGGTGAATCCTCACATGACCCTAACTATCAGATAAATGAAATGAATACTGCGTTGAAGGCAGGACAGCTTCCTTTGATGCCTTCTGTTGGTGTTGGCTTTAATGACATCGGCTGGACAGAGCAGAGAACACCCATGGCTACTGCCGAGGCTCATCAGCAGGTTTATCAGTGGGCAAAGGATACATATCTTCCTGCTATCTCCACAAAGTATCCCGATAAGGAATGGGCAAGTAAGTTTGTATTTGCCACAACCTGGAATGAATACGGTGAAGGTCACTACATCATGCCTACAAACGTTTGTGGCTTTGGATACCTTGATGCAACACGTGCAACCTTCTCAAGTGTAGCAGGCACTGATGATTCCTCACATGTTGATGTTGAACCCACAATCAATCAGAAGGAAAGACTCGGCTATCTCTATCCTGCAAGAACTGTTCCCATGAGAAAGCTGATGCTTGAAGATACAACAAGCGATATCAAGCAGAATCTTGCTATTAAGGAATGGAATTTCGAAAACCTCAATGACTGCTATGAGTGGACAACAATGATGAATACAACTGCACCTAAGTATGATGAAGAAAAGAAGGCACTTGTATTCAAAACAACCACCAATGACGGAGCTATCAAGACGATTAATGATCCGATGGTTTACTTTGATGCTGAGCAGGCAAAGTACTTACTCATTACAATGGATACAAATGGAAAGGCAGTAACCGGTAATATGTTCTTCCAGCATAATACCATTGATAACTTTAGTTCTGATAAGGGCTTCCAATTTTCTACTCCGGCTGTCGAAGGATTCCAGGACATTGTCATTGACCTTTCATCTAATTCTCAGTGGAAGGATGAAATACAGGTTCTCAGATTTGACCCCAGCGGCATTAAGGATGAATATGCAATAAAGAGAATTGCAGTCCTTTCCAATATGAGTGTAGGTGCACTTTCGCTTACTGTTGATAACACTCAGTTCGTAGTTCCTTCTGCACAGGTTAAGAAGGTTGATGGAGATGTCTATGTTGCAGGTAATCCTTCCGCAGGTTTCTACTCTATACATAATCTCTATTATGAATACGACAGAGTGGGCGGAACACTTATGATTAAGGCTGACAACGGCAAGAAGATGCATCTTGAGGTTGGAAGTGATGTTGCGGTAGTTGACGGCAAGGAAGTTAAGCTTAGTGCAGAAATTGAACTTTACGATGGTCTTGTTTATGTACCTCTTGAAGTTATATATGATATGGCAGGCTATAAGTATAAGGTTGATGATGATGGCAACTACGAGGTTACAATCAGACCTGAGGAAATTGTAAAATCAGCAACTCAGAGAGTTCTTTATGAGTATGAATTTAATGTTGCCGGCGATACTGAGGGCTGGAAAGTAGGCTGTGGAACAGGTAACGTTGCAAACGGCGTATTCGGTTTCTCCGCTACTCCCGTTTCTTCAACCAATACCGGTTACGACCCACAGATATCTATCTCGGGAACGAGAATTGATACAAAGTATTATAAGAATATGGAAATCAGATATAGGATTTCTCTTGCCGAAGATGGTAAAAAGCCCGACCCCTCCAAGATTTACTTTGCTACTGATAAAGCAACACAGCTTGCTGAGGATAAGACTGTAACCTTTGATGTCAAGGATTATGAACCCGATGCATATGGTTTCTATACAATCAATGTCGATATGACTCAGAACGCTAACTGGACAGGCTATGTCAATACAGTTCGTTTTGACCCTGCAAACTTTGAGGGTTACTATGAAGTAGACTATATCAGATTCTATATCGACCCCAAGTATCAGGAAGAGCTAAAGAGACTTCAGGAAGAAGAGGAAAAGAAGGAAGCACTTAGAAATGCTGTTGATCAGGGTGGTCCCTTCTACATTGAAAATGCTGATGCTGAAGATGTTGATGCAGTGCTTGAACAGCTTGCAGGCACCTCTTCACTCAAGATTGTAGAAGATGATCTTCGCAAGGGCAATCACGCATTCCTTATTACTCCTCAGTCCGGATCTCAGACATGGGCATATCTTGTTACAAGAACACGCTTTAAGCCCGGTGTTACATATAAGGTAGACCTTGACTTGAGAATAGTTTCTGACCATTTTGGAAAGCCTGTTAAATCCACGATTGTCGGTAACCTCAGATATGCTGACATGGTTGATGGCTCAGTTAAAGAGGGTGCTGACCATGTTGCGAATATTGACAAGGGTGAGATTTCCTCCGAGGATGGATGGGTACATTGCTCATTTACTCATACTGTTTCCGCTAATTCTCCTCTCAGAACAAGCGATAGATTTACACTTTTTGCAGATCCTCTCGGAGACAGCTCTAACTTTAAGAATATCATCTTCATGGTTGATAACATCGTTGTGAGCGTTGTTGATCCCGAAGATGTTGAAAAAAAGTAATTTAATATATTCTCTGAGCCTTCATTTTTGAAGGCTCAGTAGCCCTTAGGGGGATTTTATGAAAATTAATATACTTTGTGTCGGTAATTCTCTTTTACACCATACTCCCTGTGCAGATGTTTTCTGGGACGGTGATTGGGGAATGGCGGCAAGCTGTGCTGAAAATGATTATTATCATATGCTTGTTCAGCGACTTGTGAAAAAGTATTCAAATGTCGATTTTACTTTCAGAAAAAACGGTTCGTCATCCTTTGAACGTGCAATCACAAAGTCTGATACAGAGGACTATACTGAGGTTTTTGACAACCTGTTCGGTGCTTCTCTTAATGCTATGACTCCCGATGTTGTTACTCTTCAGATGGGGGATAACTGTCCTCACGAAAGCACGACCGACACCGCTTATGCTCATGCCATTGTTGAGGCGGTAGAATATTTTAAAGAGAATAATCCAAATGTAGTTGTTGTTCTTTGCCTTCCTTGGTATGGTGAGATGATTGACTCAAAGCATATCGGAACTTTAATCGCGGCAAGAGAAACCATGATGCCTTTTGTTGATTTGACTAAGCTGTTTTGCTGTGAAAATCAGGCGCGTGGTCTTTTTAAGCACGATGGAGTTCAAACCCATCCGGGCGATGAAGGCATGAAAAAAATTGCGGATGAATATTTTAATGCTTTATCAAGAATTATTGATAAAAAAATTGAAATTATTTAAGGAGAAAAACATGAAAAGAATTATAACAATACTCCTTTGCACAGTACTTGCTGCTTGTCTTTTGGCGGCAGGTGTAAATGCTGAAGGAGAAAAGAAAATCAGTATTCTTGTTGTTGGTAACTCAATTACTCAGCACGCTCCCAGTGAAAGCCTTGGCTGGTTCTGGAATTGGGGTATGGCAGCTTCTTCGCTTGAAGATGACTACTATCATGAAATGCAGAAGCTTTTGGCTGAAGAATTTCCCGATTATGAGGCAGAATGGAATGTTGCCGGTGCTTATAACTTTGAAAGAAGTGTTACCGTTAATACCGACACCGATTATACAAATGCTTTTAACACAAGCTTTGGCAACACCATGAAAAAGGTAAATCCTGATATTATTACCTTCCAGTGGGGCGACAATATAAAGAACTGCACAGAAGAATCCTATACATATGCACTTACAAAGGCGGTGGAATACTGCAGAGAATATAATCCCAATGTTGCGCTAATACTCAGTGAGAACTTCTATGGTTCAAGCGGCGACAGAAGATGTGTTGCTGTCAGAAACGTTGCAAAGGATTTAAAGGTGCCCTATGTTTCTCTTTATCCGCTTTGTATTCCCGAAAACAGAGCTTTTGGTCTCTTTGAACACTCGGGTGTTGAGGGGCATCCCGGTGACAAGGGTATGGAAGAAATTGCAAAGACCTTCTATTCCGAAGTCAGAAAGGTTATTCTTGCAAAAGAAGGCAGGGGAGACGTTACAGTTAAGGTTGACGGCTCATACGTAGATTTTGATGTTCCTCCTACAATAATAGACGGCAGAACACTCGTGCCCGTAAGAGCAATCTTTGAGGCACTCGGAGCGACGGTTGAATGGGATGATACAACAAAAACTGTTTCGTCAAGACTTGGCGGCACAGTGATAACTCTTCCCGTTGGCTCTCAGACCATGAAGAAGAATGATACAGACATTACTCTTGATGTTCCCGCAATGATTATTGATGGCAGAACACTTGTGCCCGTAAGAGCTATTTCCGAAGCATATAATTGTACTGTAAACTGGTTGGCTGAAACACGTTGTGTTGATATTTATTCACCCGAGCTTGTTTTTGATTTTTCTAATGAAGTAAGCGGTGCAATCATTACTCTTGCTGATGCGGAAAATCTCACAGGCGGTTATGATATTTTTGCAACAGGTGTTGAGAAACTTCAGTTTGTTCCTAATCCCAAGGATGAAAGCGACACGGTGTTCTACCTTGAATCCAACGTCACTGACGGACCCTCATGGACTTATTTCTGGTGTGAAGCAACAAATGTTATGAAGCCCGGTCAGAGATATCTGACATCCTTTGATATTATGTTCGATAAGACAGCTGATGGTGAATTACCTGAAAAAGTATCAGGTGGTATCTGCTTCCAGTTTGCTGACAGCGCAGTTGATAATAATGTTTCCGACCACGGTGTTTGCACATATTCTGCCGCACCCGGTGAATGGATTCACATAGACCATATATATACCGTTCCCGAAACGATGAGCGGTGATATGGCAGCAAAATTCGGTATCTATGTAAATCCCCATAACGGTGAAAAGGCAATGAGCTATTATCTTGATGATGTTTCTGTTGTTCCTTATGAAGGTGATCTTGCTGACGGCCGTGTTACCGAAGAGATTAAAAAAGCAGCTTCCTCTGCTGCTGTATTTAATATTGACACTGCAAAGGGTACAGTTGTTGATTTGACAGCTCTTAAGCCTGATTGTACAGAATCTTCCGTAGAAGGCTCTTCTCTTATTATGAAATCGGCTGCAGAAAAGCCTGATCCCAAGGTTCTCGTTCCCAATCTTAGTGTTGATGCCTCAAAGGTTACGGTAATTGCTGTTAAATTTACTGCAGATTCTGTTGAAGGTAATACGCCTTTCCAGATTTATTTCTCAACTGATACGGAAAAGGACCTTAGTGAGTCAAAGTCCGTAAAGCTTGATTACTCTTCATGTAAGAAGCTTGGTGACGGAAGCCTTCTCGGTTATTTTGTCATGACCACAAATGATCAATGGAAGGGTACAGTAACTTCCATTCGACTTGATCCTGCAAACGCCAACGGTAATTGGAAGATTGAAAAGGTCGTTCTTGTTGAAGACTGATGTTAAAGCCCCGTTTTCGGGGCTTTTCGATTAATTTGCTGATTTGTTGCTGATTGGTGTTGACAAGAACATATGTTAATGATAAAATTAATATATCAAATACATGAAAAGGAGATAATTCTATGAAAAAAATTCTCAGTGTTGTACTTGCAGTAATGATGATTTGCTCAATTGCATCCTTTGCTGTAAGCGCAGAAGACAAAATCACAGTAACACTTAATGGTACTGAAATCGTTTTCGCTGACCAGGCTCCTACAATCGTAGACGGTAGAACTCTCGTTCCTCTCCGCGCGATATTTGAAGCACTTGGTGCATCCGTTGAATGGAATGGCGAAACAAGAACTGTTACATCCGCAAAGGGTGACACAGCAATTTCCCTCACAATTGACACTCCCACACTTTATGTTAATGGCGAAGCAAAGACACTTGATGTTCCTGCTATGATTATCAATGGCAGAACAATGGTTCCTGCAAGAGCTGTTGCTGAAGCATACGGCGTTGAAGTTGCTTGGGACGGTGATACAAGAACTGTAATTCTTACCGCACAAGAAGAGAAGGAAGAAGAAGCTCCTGCAGTAACAGATGCTCCTGCCGATGCTTTCTTTGTACTTAGCGGTGAAAACTACACAGGCGATGAAGGCTATTCTTTTACAAGCGGTGCAGGTATTGTTCCTCAGATAGTTAAAAGAGAAGATAATCCCGGGGATAAGGTTCTTTTCCTTGAATCTACTTATACAGATGGCAAGGCTTGGACATATTTCAGAAATAAAAATGTAACCTTTGAGGCTGGTGCGAGATACCTTGTCAGCTTTAAGGCAACCGTCGGCAAGAATGCTGCAGGAGAAGATATTTCAGATGCATCTTTGGGTGTTTGTTTCAATTATGCTGATTCTGCAGAGACAGGAAAGGCCAAGGACCACGGTGTTGCATCTATAAGCTTTAAGCCCGGTGAATGGAAGGAAGTTAAGGTAGTATATACAGTACCCGAAACATATGTTGAGGATTCTTGCAACTTTGGTATTTTCGGCAACCCCGCAGGTGAGCTTCCTATCAGTTACTATCTTGATGATGTATACCTTGCTCCTTATACAGGTGCCGCAGAGGATGGTGTTCAGACTGCTGAATCCTTAAAGGCTGCTGATGATGAGGCTGAATTTGACATCAATACTGCCGCAGGCTTGGTTTATACCTTTGAAGAGGATAAGAAAGAATTTAGATTCAGCGGCGGTGAAGCTGAATATAAAGACGGTAATTTGGTAATGGTAGCAGAAGGCGATACGGCAGACCCCATCATTTACTTTGCTGATACAAGTAAAATTGATGCAGATACATATAAGGCAGTTGCTGTAAGATTTAAGGCTGAGGGAGTTCCCGCAGGCAAGGATCATATTGCTGTTTATTTTACAACAGAAGCCGATGATAAGCCTACTCAGTCTAAGAGCCAGATGATTAAATATGCTGATCTTACTGCCGATGAAGAAGGTTATTATGTTGCATACATTAATATCTTCACCAATGAATTGTGGAATGGTAAGATTTTAAGCCTCAGAGTTGACCCCGGTAACGGCGCAGGCAAGTACACAGTTAACAAGGTTGTAGTTGTAGCAAAGTAATTAATTTATACCGCAGAGAAATCTGCGGTATTTTTTTGTAACGCCATTTTTTTTGTTGTTTTCTTTCATAAAACGAATATTAAATTAATTTTGGTATTTCTTTGTATTTGTCGAATTCACTATTGACATTTGTTTGTAAAAGTGCTACAATGTTTACACCAAATACAATAGAAAAGGAGTATTTCTATGAAAAAAATTCTTAGTGTTGTACTCGCTGCTATGATGCTTATTTCAATGGCTTCTTTCAGCGCAAGTGCAGAAGATGCAATCACCGTTACACTTGACGGTGCTGCAATCGAATTTGCTGATCAGGCTCCTACAATCGTTGAGGGAAGAACTCTTGTTCCTCTCCGTGCGATTTTTGAAGCTCTCGGCGCATCCGTTGAATGGAACGGTGAAACAAGAACTGTTACATCTGCTAAGGGTGATACAGCAATTGAACTCTCCATCGATTCAACATCTCTTTATGTTAACGGCGAAGTTAAGACTCTTGACGTTCCCGCAATGATTATCAACGGCAGAACAATGGTTCCCGCAAGAGCTATTGCTGAAGCTTACGGTGTTGAAGTTGCTTGGGATGGTGAAACAAGAACTGTTATCCTTACAACTCCCGTAGTTGAAGAAGCAGGTCCTGAGCTTGCTGAGGGTACAATTCTTTATCTCACAGGCGAAAACTACAAGAGTGACATTGAAGGTCTCACCTACGAAAACAATGTTGGTATCGCAGTTGTTGATAACCCCGACAGAGAAGGCGACAAGGTTCTTTATTTTGAAACAAACGTAACAGAAAAGCAGGCTTGGAACTACCTCTGGTATAAGTGCGAATGGGTACCCGGTCAGAGATATCTCATTACATTCTCTGCAAGACCCGGCAATGATGCTTTCGGTAACCCTGTTGTTACGGGCTCCTTTGGTATTAATGTACGTACAAACGGCGCTGATAAGGGTGTTGACAGCATTCTTTCTGACGGCGGTGTTTGGAAGAACAATGCTTACATCTACACAATTCCCGAAGACATCGATCTTACTAAGGATATGAAGTTCGGTATTTTTGCAAGCCCTATTCAGGTTGACGGTTATGACCACAACCTTGCTTGGAGCTTCTACCTTGACAACATTTCTGTTGTTCCTTACTACGGTGAGGAAGAAGACGGCAGAAAGGATGCTGCTTACTTCATGGGTGCTACCGGTGCAGGTGTTCCTTCCGGCTTTGATATTGATACTGCTAAGGGTGAAGTCATCGACTTGTCCGTACTCACTTCTTCATCAGCTGCATATGAAGACGGTCAGTTGCACTTCGTTGCTGAAGGCGAAATGACAGACCCTCTCGTATTAATGGATAATCTTAACTATGACGCTTCTAAGTATGCTGCAATTGCGGTTGAGTTCAAGAAGGTTTCCGGTGATAAGGCTTACAGCTCTCAGATTTTCTTTGCAACAACAGTTAATTCTAAGCTTGATGAAGAAAAGTCTCTCACAGTAGACTATTCTGATTCTGTAGCGTCTGATGACGGTTATATCGTTTCTTACTTTGACTTTGCTGATAACGAAAAGACCGCTTCCAATTGGAACAGTTCTATAAGCATGCTTCGCTTCGATCCCGGTAACGGAAACGGCGAATGGTTTGTTAAGACAATCAAGCTTATCGAAAAGTAATTAACATTTCACCACAGCTTATGCTGTGGTGATTTTTTTTGCATAAAATCTTTGTGTTACGATGATATTATACTTTTTGCTATTGACTTTTATGTGATATGATGCTAAAATTTAAGTATCATAAAACTTGTAAAGGAGTAATACAAATGAAGAAAATTCTCAGTGTTGTACTTGCAGTAATGATGGTTTGCTCAATTGCATCCTTTGCTGTAAGCGCAGAAGACAAAATCACAGTAACACTTAATGGTACTGAAATCGTTTTCGCTGACCAGGCTCCTACAATTGTAGACGGAAGAACTCTCGTTCCTCTTCGTGCAATTTTTGAGGCTCTTGGTGCTTCTGTTAATTGGAATGGCGAAACAAGAACTGTTACATCCGTAAAGGGTGACACAGCAATTTCTCTCACAATCGACACCCCCACACTTATTGTTAACGGCGAAGCAAAGACACTTGATGTTCCTGCTATGATTATCAATGGCAGAACAATGGTTCCCGCAAGAGCTGTTGCTGAAGCATACGGCGTTGAAGTTGCATGGGACGGTGATACAAGAACTGTTATCCTTACTACACCCGCTGCTTCTGATGAAGCTCCCGTTGATGGCGTAGTTGTATTCTCCGAAGCTTTTGCAACCGGTTGTGAAACACTTCAGGAGGTTCAGGATCCCGAAAATCCCTCCAATACTGTTTACTTCATGGAATCTAATGCCGGTGAACAGGAATCTTGGACATATTTCTGGCTTCCTGCAAATTATGTGGCAGGCAAGAGATACATAGCTGAATACGATGTATACTTGGCAACTGATGTTTTCGGTAATGATATTACTGATGCTGCGCCCAGCGTCGGCACTTGTATGCAGTACGGCGATTATGCTTGTTCTATGCATCCTGATAATGTTGACGGTAAGTCAATGCACCACGGTAACACTTCTGACGGTAAGACAACTCGCTACGATGTAACTCCTAAGACTTGGCAGCACATCGCGCTTGTTTTTGATATTCCCGAAACTATTAACCCTGATGAAACTACGAGATTCGGTGTATTTGGTAACCCCGTAGAGGCAGCAGGCTATGGTAATAAGATTTCTGTTAACTTCTACCTTGACAACGTTTCTGTAAAGGAATATACAGGTGATGCAGGAACAGGCTTCCTTGATGTTGACTACTCTGATCATGTAGCTCCCGAAAAGCCTGCTGTTGTAATGCCCGAGGGTCTTACAATTGATAATGCTGAAGGTATCGTATACGAAATGAATGAGGAATCTACACTTTCTCCCAGCAATACCCATAAATATGAAAACGGCCTTCTCATTTGCGATTCAACAGGCGATAATGACCCCAGAATTGCTGATGCAGGCGTAAAGTTTGAGGCTGCTGAATATTGCGGAGTAATCGCAAAGGTTAAGTACGAAAACTTTGTATCTGAAGATCCTGCAGTTTTTGGTGTATATTATGCAACAGTTGATGATCCTGAGCTTTCTCAGTCTAAGTATGCTGATGCAAAGTATGCCAATTATACACCTGATGCTGATGGTTGGTATACCATTTATGTTGACCTTACAACCAAGGAAAACTGGACAGGCACAATCGATACAATCCGTTTTGACCCGATTAACGGCGAAGGTATCATTACAATAGACAAGATTGTTGTTGTAAAGAAGTAATTAAATTACAGGTTGTTGTGTACCGCAGAGAAATCTGCGGTACTTTTTTTAATTGTAAATAAAAATTTTTCTTTAAAAAACTATTCCATTTAAAGCTAATATGTGATATACTTATTTAGGTAAGCTATAAATTAATCTGGAGGTTTGTTGCTGTGGAAATGATTAAAGACATCGGTACATTTTTACTTAATCAGATATCATCGGTATCTGTGTTTGATATTCTTGATATTGCGATTGTTTCTGTCATTTTTTATTACATATTTAAGTTTGTCAGCGACAGACGTGCAGGCCGACTTGCAATAGGCGTTGTGTTTATAGTTGTTGCTTTGTTTGTAAGTGATATTCTAAATATGCATACACTGAATTTCCTTCTTGAAAATGTTGTTCAGGTTGGTATTATCGGACTTCTTATTGTGTTTCAGTCTGAGCTTCGCAGCTTTCTTGAAAAGGTTGGCGGCGGTGGTGTTATCGGCTCGCTTAATAAAAGGACAGGCGGCGATATGCAAAAGACTATGGAGTGTATAAATAATGTTGTTGAGGCAAGCGTCTCGTTTTCAAATGAAAAAACAGGTGCTTTGATGGTGTTTGAACGCAGTACAAAGCTTGGGGATGTCATTAGAACAGGAACCGTTATTAATTCTGACCCGACTGCTTTTTTGATTAAAAACATTTTTTATAATAAGGCTCCTCTGCATGACGGCGCACTTATTATCAGAGATAACAGACTTTACTCTGCAGGTTGTTTTCTTCCGCTTTCTCAGAATCAGGACATCATTAAAGACCTCGGCACACGACACAGAGCAGCTATCGGAATGAGTGAAAATTCTGACTGTGTTGTTGTGGTTGTTTCTGAGGAAACAGGCAGCATTTCTCTCGCTGTCAACGGTGTTTTGACACGTAATTATGATGAACAGTCACTTAAGAGTGAGCTTATTAAATACCTTGTTGGTGAGGAAAATAAGCCTAAGAAAAAGCGTTTATCGAATTCATAAAGGAGGTTTGTCATGCTTTTTAGCTGGAATAGTAATACTAAAAATTCCGATAACGGAAAAAAGTCAAGGGACATTCTTCCTAAGGTGCTTTCGGTCATTGCAGCAGTAATACTTTGGTTTTATGTTATAGATGTTCAGACAACTACCGAAGAAAAGACAATTTATAACGTTCCCGTTGCAATTGAAAATTTTGATAACACAATTGGACTTGATATTGTTTCGGGCAGAGATTATGTTGTTGATGTTGTTGTCAGAGGTACTAAATCAGAGCTTACAGAACTGTCACAGGATGACGTATATGCTTATGTTGACCTTTCGGGAATCAGCTTTGCAGGAAGTTATAAGGTGAGTGTAAATGTTGTAAGCCGCTCGGGTGCTTCTGTTGTAAATCAAACTGTTTCTGAGGTTAATATCGGAATTGATAAGACTGTTGCAAAGCCGGTACCGGTTGTTGTAAATGCAGAATACTCTATTGAAGAAGATGTGTATGAAAAGGGCGAGGAAATTCTTTCCTTTGATACAGTTTATATTTCGGGTCCCGAAAATGTTGTAAATACGGTTGCAAAGGCAGAGGCAAGAATTGATCTTGGAAAGCTCAACAGTAAAATAACTTCACGTGTTACGCTTGTACCCGTTGATTATGACGGAAATGTTGTTACAAGCCCCTATGTTAAGTTTAAGGATACTGCTGTGACCGTTACGGTTCCTGTATATAAAACTGCGACAAAAAAGGTTGATGTAAGCTTTTATAATGTCAATTACAGCTATGATTATGTACTTTCTCACAATGAAATTAAAATTAAAGGCGACGCATCGGTAGTTGATAGCATAGAGAGCATAAAGCTTGAGTCCATTACCGAAACGGAACCCTGCCTGCTCATTAAGCGTCTTTCTCTCCCCGAGGGAATTATAGCTTATGACATGAACGGCGCAACTCTTGATTCTGTGCGTGTTTCCATCAAGTCTGTAAAACACGTTTCGGGTAATTCTGAGAATGAATAGTATTTTGAATAGCGGGCATCTTGCCCTTGTCAGAAACATAAAAATCAGGTGCAGCTTTGATAAAGCATATGTTTTAGACAATGCCGCAATCGAAAAGGCTGTAAAGTTAATTAAAACAACAAAGCTGTTTAATTTCATTTCGGAAAAACAAGCATTTGTATATAAAAAATCGGTTGACGCAAGAGAAAAGAAAGAAATATTCCTTGTATATACAATAGCCTTTCCGATAATTGATAAAATTGACTTTAACACTTTAAAGGGTGTTGATATTGTCGAGATTTCAAACCCTGAAAACATGTTTGTTACAAATAAGAAGCCGTCTAAGCGGCCGCTTGTTGTGGGATTTGGCCCCTCTGGGATGTTTTGTGCACTTTCTCTTGCAAAGGCGGGGCTTTCACCTGTTGTAATTGAACGCGGAGAAGATATAGATAAACGAGCACTTTCGGTTGAAAACTATTGGAAGCATGGCGAGCTTAATGCCGAATCGAATGTTCAGTTTGGTGAGGGCGGTGCAGGTACCTTTTCCGATGGCAAACTTCTTACAAGAATTAGTGATAAGCTTTGCAATTATGTTTTATCTGAATTTGTTAAGCACGGGGCGCCCGATGAAATCATGTACCTTGCGAAGCCTCATATAGGTACTGATAATCTAAGAAATATAGTAAAGAATATCAGAAAAGAGATAGTTGAGCTTGGCGGCAGTGTCAGGTTCGGTACAAAGCTTGAAGCTGTTGAAACCGACAGTAATAACAGAATAACAGCATGTATTCTGTCAGGCGGTGAAAGAATAGAATGTGACAGCGTTTTTCTTTGTCTTGGACACAGTGCAAGAGATACTGTGCTAAAGCTTAGAGATTGCGGAGTCAGAGTTGAGCCGAAACCCTTTTCCGTAGGTCTCAGAATTGAGCATTTGAGACAGAAAATAGACGAGGCTTTATATGGTAGCTTTGCCGGCTGTGACAGTCTTGGGTCTGCGTCTTATACACTTTCAAGAAAGCTTGACGGGCGTGCTGTTTACTCGTTTTGTATGTGTCCCGGCGGTGTTGTTGTCGCCTCTGCTTCCGAAAACGGTCAGATAGTTACAAACGGTATGAGTTATTATAGTAGAGATGGCGTCAACTCAAATTCGGCAATTGCTGTGTCTGTTGATACGTCAGACTACGGTAATACTGTTGAGGGTGCAATTGATTTTCAGCACAGTATTGAAAAAAAGGCGTTTATTTGTGCAGGTGGTCAAGGTGCAGCACCCGTTCAGCTTTTGGGTGATTTTCTTGACGACACGCTGCTTTGTGAGCCATCTCGAATATTACCAACTTATACGGGTAAAACATCAATGGTTAAGGTTGATGATGTTTTGCCGAAATTTGTTTCACAAAAACTGCGAGACGGTATTGTAATGTTTGAAAGAGATATTGAAGGCTTTTGCGACAGTAATGCAGTTTTGACCTTTCCTGAGACCCGTACCTCGTCTCCCGTTAAAATTCCGAGAGATGAACATTATCTTGCAATCGGATTTAAAAACCTTTACCCTTGCGGTGAGGGGGCAGGATATGCAGGAGGAATTACCAGTGCTGCCGTTGACGGCATAAGATGTGCACTTAGTTATTTAAACAGTTAGGATTAGTTATGAGAGCTGAAGGAAGAGTAATTGAAGTAAATGGAAGAATAGCCCATGTTGTTTGCACCAGAAGCAGTGCCTGTGCATCCTGTAAGGAATGTGGAAGCAAAGGTATGTGTCATGCAGAGCTTATTTTTGGAGAAGGAAATGACAGGGTAGATGTTTATGCTGAAAATTTGATAGGTGCTAAGGCCGGAGATACTGTTGAGGTTGAATCATCGACGGGCAAGACGTTGCTTGCGTCTGCGGCAGTATTTTTACTTCCCGTCATTTTGTCAATAGCTGCATATTTTGTTGCAGGCTGCTTTACATCTGATTCTTTTGTAGTTGCGTTATGCCTTTTTGTTGCTTTTGTTGTAAGTTTTCTTATAATGACATTTGTAATGAATAAATTTGCAAATTCACATATTACAGCTTGTGTAGTATCAATTACAGAGGAGAGCGAAATTTAGTTTTGAAAGAGAATATAATTAAAAATATATGGACAGTTGCAGGCTATGATGCTGATAAAGTTAAGGAAATCGTAAGTGCTCTTTCTCTTAAGGAGTTTCTTGCCAAGGTTCTTGTTGCTAAGGGGTTTGATACACCAGAGAAAGCATCTGCATACCTTAACAGCAATATTTCCAATCTTGCGGATCCTTTTTTGCTTCAGGATATGGATAAGGCTGTTGAACGTATAAGGTCGGCAGTAAGTAATAAAGAAAAAATAATGATTTACGGCGACTATGATGTTGACGGTGTTACATCAGTCGCTGCTCTTTGGCGCTATCTTACATTTAAGGGCGCAGATGTGGGGTATTATATTCCCGAGCGTATAAACGAGGGATACGGACTTAATACTAATGCAATCAAGCGTTTCGGTGATGATGGAGTAAATCTCATAATAACTGTTGACAGCGGTATTACTGCACACGAAGAAATTGATTTTGCAAATTCCTTGGGTATTGATGTTGTAATTACCGACCATCATGAGTGCAGAGAGGCTCTGCCTAATGCTGCCGCCGTGGTAAATCCACATAGAAACGACAGTAAATATCCTTTTCGTGAGCTTGCGGGTGTAGGTGTTGTTTTCAGACTTATATGTGCCTATGAGGGTAACAAGAATCTTAACAATATCTGTTCTAAGTATAGTGACATAGTTGCTCTCGGCACGGTAGCTGACGTTATGCCCATTGTCGGAGAGAACAGAATTATAGTAAAGCAAGGGCTTGCCTCCTTGGTAAATACAAAAAATAAAGGACTTTGCGCCCTTATTGAACAGACGTTTTCCGAGAGAAAAACAGCTCAGAGGAAAAACATTACCGCCTCCTCCATCGGCTTCGGTCTTGCACCGAGAATTAATGCGGCGGGAAGAATCGGTGATGTTAACCAGGCGCTTAAGCTTCTTATTACCGAAAATAAGTCGGAAGCAGATGAAATCGCTACATATCTTTGCGCTGTAAACAGAGAGAGACAGCTTGTTGAAAACAAAATTTTTGAACAGGCTGTTGAGCAGATTGAGTCAAATCATGATTTTGATAATGACAAGGTGATTGTTCTTGTTTCGGAAAGCTGGCATCTCGGCGTAATTGGAATTGTTGCATCAAAAATTACGGAACGATATAAGCTTCCTTCTATTCTGATATCACTTGATGGTGAAGTTGGTAAGGGATCAGGAAGAAGTGTAAAGGGCTTTAATATCAACGAGGCTATTTCTGCCTGTAAAAGCCTTTTGATAAAATACGGCGGACATGAGCTTGCGGCAGGACTTACAATTGACAGAAACAATGTTGATGCTTTCAGAAAAGCAATAAATGATTATGCAAAGAGCACCTTTGATTTCAGTAATATTTGTACCTATCATGATGCAGACTTTGAAATCGGTGTAAATGATATAACCGTTGAACACGCAAAGCAGCTTACAGAGCTTGAGCCCTTCGGTCTGCAGAATCCGCTTCCTTTGTTCTATATTAAGGATGCGCTTATCAGCGAATTGTATTCAATCGGCGAGGGTAAGCACATTAAGATGATTATAGAGAAGGATGGCTTTGTTGCTACTGCGCTTTATTTCTGCATGCCTATTGAACGCTTTCCTTTTACCGAGGGAGACAGGGCTGACTTTATGTGCAACATAGACCTGAATGACTTTAGAGGAACCCTTTCTGTTCAGGCAGTTGTCAAGGATGTAAGAATGTCTGAAAGTGATATTGCTCTCAAGAAAGCAAATGAGGATGCTTTTTCGGCAATACTTGACGGTAATTGTGATGTTAAAGAAGCAAGTGTACCGTCAATGACGGATTTCAGAGCAACATTCTTGTATTTTAAAAATCATATCGGTGATTTTGACAAGATGGTAGAATTCGATATCTGGAAAACATCGAGAGCTGTTTCAAGAGAATACGGAATTGACTGTTCATCGCTGAAGCTTAACATTATTTTAAGTGTCTTTGAAGAAATGAAGCTTATTTCTCTTGTCAGAAATGATACTGAGACGGTTTCGTTGTCTCTTCTGAAAACCGAAGGAAAGGTTAATATAGAAGAAGCGCAGTTCCTGTCTCGACTAAATAAAATCTAATTCTAAGGAATGTTAAAACGTGGCTGATTATTATACATTTGAGGATTTAAAGAAAAAGCTTTTATCCTCAGGGAATAAATATGATCTTGAAAAAATAGAAATTGCATATGAATATGCCGCAATGCTTCATGAGGGGCAGTTCAGAAAATCGGGTGAGCCTTATATTACTCACCCACTTTGTGTTGCCGATATTGTATGCGACTTAAAGCTTGATACCGATTCCATATGTGCAGCCCTTCTCCATGACACTCTTGAGGACTGTAAGGATAAGACAAGCGATGCCGAGATTAAGCGTCTTTTTGGTGACTCCGTGTTTGAACTTGTTGACGGTCTTACAAAACTGCCTACTGTGTTCTTTGAAGATAAAGAAGAGGCAAGTATTGAAAATACCCGTAAGCTGTTTCTTGCCATGAATCACGATATACGCGTTATCTTCATAAAATTTGCTGACAGACTTCACAACATGAGAACACTTGATGCCAAGAGCGAGGAACGTCAGAGGATGATTGCCCTTGAGACAATGCATCTTTATGCGCCTCTGTCTCACAGACTCGGCGTGCAGAAGATTAAGACTGAGCTTGAGAATCTTGCACTCAGATATCTTGACCCGATTGGCTATGACGAAGTTAAGTGTGATATAGAATACAGATACGGCGAGAACAAGGACTTCCTTAAGGAAGCCAAAAAGCAGATTGAGGATAAGCTTTCATCTTCCAATATAAATTTTAACATTTCCGGCAGAGTCAAAACGATTTACAGTATTTATAAAAAAATGTACAATCAGGGCAAGAGCTTTGATGAAATATATGACTTTTACGCAATTAGAATTATTGTCGATTCTGAGCTTGAATGTTATACTGTTCTTGGTCTGATACATGAAATGTTCAATCTTATGCCCGGCAGGTTTAAGGATTACATTTCAACACCTAAGCCAAATATGTACCGTTCACTTCATACGACAGTTATCGGTCGTCACGGTATTCCTTTTGAAGTACAGATTCGTACATGGGATATGCACGCCGTTGCTGAATACGGTATTGCTGCCCATTGGATGTATAAATCCGGCGAAAAGGATAAGACAAATATTTCCGAAAAGCTTCAATGGATTAAAACTCTTATTGAAACAGAAACCGAAACAGGCGATGCTGATGAATTCCTTCGCCCTTTAAAGGTTGACCTTTATGAGGATGAGACCTTTATTTTTACACCTAAGGGGGATGTTAAAAGCCTTCCTTTCGGCTCTACAACCATTGACTTTGCATATGCCATTCACTCGCAGATTGGTAATAAGATGATTGGCGCAAAGGTAAACGGTGTAATTGTTCCGATTGATACGGTACTGAAAAACGCCGATATATGTGAGATTGTAACCTCATCTTCATCTTCAGGCCCCAGTAGAGACTGGCTTAAAATTGTTAAGACCAGTGAAGCAAAGAATAAAATCCGTCAGTGGTTTAAGAAGGAAAAACGCGAAGAAAACATTATTGAAGGTAAGAATGAGCTTGATAAGGAATTTAGACACTACGGTAAAGCCTGCACCGAAGCACAGAAGCTTGAAGTTATAGCAAATGTAGCAAAGCGCGCAGGTTATACAGATGTTGATGACTTCTATAATAATATCGGCTATGGCGGTGTTGCTGTTTCAAAATTTGCAGGAAAACTCAAGGACGAATTTGACAGAATTGTAGCGCCCGAGCCTTCTAAGAATATCAATCCCATGGAAGAGCTTGTGTCTGACAGGAATAAGCAGGCAGAGGAAAAACGCGAAAAAGAAAAAGCAAAGGATGCCATTCAAAGCGTTATAGTGGACAGTATAGATAACTGTCAGGTTCGTTTTGCAAAATGCTGTAATCCTCTTCCGGGTGATCATATAATTGGGTTTGTTACGCGCGGTTTTGGTGTTTCTGTGCACAAATATGACTGTCCCAACGCCATGGCTGGTATTGCCAAGGATGATGAAAAGGATAGGTGGGTAACCGTAAGATGGTCAAGAGATACTCTTGAAAGCGGTGAAAACACAACAGGTAATTTTGAGGCACTTCTTCAAATATTTGCCTATAATTCCTTTGAAATATTTGCTGATATTACATCGGTATTCGCTGATATGAGAGTTCAGGTTCATTCCATGAATTCAAAGGAATCGGGAAGCGACGGTATGATAATTATGCTTAATATTACGTGCCGTAACACTTCTCATGTTAACTCTATCATGTCTAGACTTAAAAAAGTAAAGAACGTAATTGATGTTACAAGAGGTTTTTCTTCATGATTGCTTTAATACAAAGAACGCTGTCTTCGAGTGTTGATATAGACGAAAAGAATTATTCAAAAGCGGGCAGAGGTTTTCTGATACTTCTCGGTGTTTATTCTGAGGACACGCAACAGCAGGTTGACATGCTTGCATCAAAGGTTGTAAAGCTTCGTGTTTTTGAAGACGAAAACGGAAAAATGAATCTTTCGCCGCTGCAGCTTGTGGAAAGGGGCGAGGAGTGTGAATTTATGGTGGTTTCACAGTTTACCCTTTGTGCAGAGTGTAAGGGGCAGAACAGACCTGCTTTTGTAAAAGCGGCGAGACCCGAAACGGCAGTTCCGCTTTATGAACGCTTTGTTTCGCTCCTTAGAAATGAGTACGGTTTTAAAGTCAGTACGGGCGTTTTTGGAGCTGATATGAGGGTTTCTCTTGTTAATGACGGACCTGTTACTATTATACTTGATACCGATAAGCTTTAAATATGATTATAAGAATTGATGATTCAACAAACAGCGCAAAGTCCTTGTATTATCAGTCTCTTGTTTTGCTTTACCTGCCGTGCGAAAAGTTCGGTGAGGGCGATAACGAAAACAGTCTTGATATTAAAGCCTTTGTAAAAAATAATGTCAACTATGCCTTTGTGAAGCTTAAGGTTGATGATAGGATTTCAGAGCACAGCCTTTGCGAAGCGGTCGATTTAAAAAAATATGCACAGATGAAGAATCTTATCGGCAGAACCTTTCTGCGTGCTGCTGAAAGGCTGTTTGGACATCTCCCGCCTTGGGGAATATCAACAGGTGTAAAACCGATAAAGCTTGCAAGGATATTTGTAAACTCTCTTGGTGCAGATAATGCATTGAAGGTGCTTACTGATGACTATATGATTTCTTATGAAAAAGCAAGACTTGCTGTGAGTGCTTGCATTTATGAGGATAAATTGATGAGGGGAATGGGGGAAAGCCCCTGTTCTCTTTATATATCAATTCCCTTTTGTCCGACAAAGTGCAATTATTGCTCGTTTGTTTCGTGTACTACTCCAAGACTTCTGTCTTTAATTCCTGATTATTTAAAGAGAATTGAAGAAGAGCTTTTACTTGTTAAAAATGTGATAGAGGGTAAGCACCTGAATCTTAAGAGCATTTATATCGGCGGCGGAACACCTGCCATTTTAACCGACTTGCAAATCGGAAGGCTTCTTTCGGTTGTAAATGACTGCTTTGAAATGAAGGGTGTTTGTGAATTTACGTTTGAAGCAGGACGTCCTGATTGTATAACAAGGGAAAAGCTGCTTGCTGTTAAAAACGGCGGCGTCGGAAGAATCAGCATAAATACCCAGTCTGCAAATGATGAAATACTTAAAAGCGTCGGTCGAAATCATTTGTTTTCCGATTACCTTAAAGCAATGGATGCTGCAAGAGAAGTTGGATTTTCGTGCATTAATACAGACTTGATAGCAGGTCTCCCGGGTGAGTCGCCTGAGTCTTTTTGTGAAAGCGTAAGACGTGTTGAGGCTGTTTTGCCTGAGAATATAACAGTTCATGCATTTACTTTGAAAAAGTCGTCAAGTTACAGAATTGATGGTGGAAAGAGCTTTTCCGTTGATAATCTTAGTGCTATTGAAATGACTGACTATGCCTCTCAATATCTATGTGAGCGAGCTTATTCGCCTTATTATATTTACAGGCAGAAGAACACGGTGGCAAATCTTGATAATGTTGGATATTCAAGACCTGGCTTCGAGGGAATTTATAACGTTGTTATGATGGGGGAATATCATACCGTTTTCGGCGTCGGAGCCGGAAGCGTTACAAAAATTGTTCGAGATTCAGGCAACAAAGTAGATAGGTTGTTTTCGCCAAAATACCCTTATGAATTTCTTGACAGAGAAAAGTATAAAGGTTTTGACGTTGATAAGTGTATTGAATTAATATAAGAAGGGTGATTGCTTTGGCTAAGAATAAAGGACAGACTTTTGTTTACGGTGCACTTTTGCTGATGATATCAAACGTGCTTGTAAAAATTGTCGGGGCATTTCTTCGTATACCGCTTACCAATATTGTCGGCGTTGAAGGAATGGCATATTATAACGCGGCATACAGCATTTATGTTTCGTTTTATATGATATCAACAGCAGGCATTCCCGTTGCTGTTTCGCGCATGATTGCGACTGCAAATTCTAAAAATAATCACAATGAAATAAAGAAGATTTTCAAGGTTGCATTCTGGCTGTTCTTTGCTATTGGTGTTATCGGTACAGGTGTTATGATGATATTTGCCAAGAGCTTTGCAGCATCATCAAAAATGCCTGACTCCTATTTTGCAATGCTTGCAATTGCACCTACCATTTTCTTTATCTGCCTGTCATCTGCTTACAGAGGATATTTCCAGGGTCTCCAAAACATGATTCCGACTGCCGTGTCTCAGGTAATTGAAGCGGTTTCAAAGCTTGGTATTGGTATTGTCGCCGCTGTTTATTTTACAAAGAACGGTTATCCCATGTATATAGTTGCTGCATATGTTATACTCGGCGTTACAATCGGTGTGTTTCTCGGCATGGTGTACGGCGCGGTTATTAAGGCTATGTATAACAGCTCTGCTGACTATAAAAATACTCTTATTAATTGCACACAAGAAAGCAGGGGGTGGAAACCCATTCTTAAAGAGCTTGTTATTATTGCAATCCCCATAACGCTTGCTTCATCCATCATGGGACTTACTAACCTTGTTGACACAATGCTGTTTGCAAGAGGTCTGCAAAGCACCGGAATTACCGAAAGGGCTGCAACATCATTCTATGGCACATATACGTCAATGGTTTATCCTTTGTTTAATCTTGTGCCGCCCTTCATATATACTTTTGCAATAAGCGCCATTCCTGCCGTATCCTCGGCAATTGCAGTCGGAAATAGGAAGAAAGCATCTCTTGATATTGAATCTGCGTTCAGAAACTGCGCCATTATTGCAATTCCATGTGCAATAGGCATGGCAAGTCTTTCGAGACGCATTGTTTCATTTCTCTTTGCAGAGGAAATGATAGATACGGGAAAAGAGGTTGTTTCGACTCTTGATCTTGCCTCTCCCGCACTTTCCGTTATTTCTATCGGCATATTCTTTCTTGGTGTAATTTCCATCACAAATGCAATTCTTCAGGCATGCAGTAAGGAAAGCTATACCATAGTTTCGACCGTCAGCGGTATTGTAATTAAAGTAATATCAACATGGCTTCTTTCAAGAGTTCCGGGGCTCGGTCTTTTGGGTGCATCGCTCGGTACGCTTCTTTGCTATTTTACAATTATGGCGTTTAATGTGTTCTTTATGATATCAAAAACCGGCTTTACGGTAAGACTTCATAAAGTGTTTGTAAAACCGTTGATTTCCGGTATTGCCTGCGGCTTAAGTGCGGTAGTTGTTTCTGTAATTATGTATAAGCTTCCGATAAGCGAAAGACTTTCAACGCTGATTTCTATCGGTATTGCAGTTGTTGTATACTTTGTCTGTCTCATTCTGCTTAAAGGTATAAGCAGATATGATGTGCTTATGATGCCTAAGGGCAATAAGATTTGTTCGGTTATGGATAAATTCAATTTACTTGAAAAAGGTGAATGATATGCAAAACGCAAAGGAGATAATCAAAAATCTCATCGCAAAAAACAATTATAACTTTGAGGATTTGTGTAATCTTGTTTCGGTGTTGAGATCCGATGACGGATGTCCGTGGGACAGGGAACAGACAAACGAATCAATCAGAAACGCCTTTATCGAGGAAACATACGAATTTGTTGAAGGTCTTGATTTGGGTGATGACAAACTTATGTGTGAAGAGCTTGGCGATGTGCTGTTTCAGATAGTTTTTCATGCTGACCTGAAAAGCGATTCAAATGCGTTTGATATGGGAGATGTCATAGACGGTATTTGTAAAAAAATGATAATCAGGCATCCCCATGTGTTTTCGGACACGAGGGTTGAAAACTCTTCTGAGGTGCTTGTTAATTGGGAAAATATAAAGAATTATGAAAAGCAGCGCAAAACACCATATGAGCAGCTTGACAGCGTTGCTAAATCCTTGCCGTCTTTGATAAGAGCTCAGAAGCTGAGAGCTAAGGCAGAGAAAAACAACCTGTGTGAAAAGTGCATTCTCGAAGACAGTGTTAATGAAACAATGTCTCTTCTCGACGAACTTAATGAAACGAAAAGTCCTGAGATTCTTGGGAAAATATTGTTTAATTTATGCGGCATTTCAAGCATTATAGATGCTGATGCAGAACAAACACTATATATTGAGAATGATAAATTTCAAGAAAAATTCAAGTAAATTGTTACTCTTGATACAATTTTCGCTCTCTAGTAGTGTTTTTGAGCTAAAAATGCGTTATGATTTGTAAATAAATGGTAAATATGCATAATTTTTGGCAAAATTATTAAAATAGTTCTTGCATTTTTTCAATAAACTGTTATACTATATATGTTAATACTTTTATTAAAAAAAGGAGATATTGTAAAATGAACAAGACAGAATTAACAGCAAAGGTTGCCGAAAAGGCAGGTCTTACAAAGGAACAGGCTGCTAACGCAGTAAACGCTGTTCTCGCATCCATGACTGATGCACTCGCAGCAGGCGATAAGATTCAGCTCGTTGGCTTTGGTACTTTCTCCGTTAAGTATCGTGCAGCTAAGGAATCCAAGAACCCCAGAACAGGCGAAAAGATCAAGGTTCCCGAAACATATCGTCCCGCATTCTCCGCAGGCAAGAGCCTTAAGGAAATCGTAGCTAAGTACAAGGGCTAATTTGTCAACTACATTTTAGTTTATTCAGAGGACTGTCAGGTACTCTAAGGACTTCGGTGCCCCACGGTTGCCGTAATCTTTGGTATCATTGACAGTCCTTTGAACTTTGTTTTACAATATTGAGGTATTATGAGATTAGATAAGTATTTAAAAGTTTCGCGGCTTATTAAGAGAAGAACCGTTGCAAATGATGCCTGTGATTCTCAGCATATTTCTGTTAACGGCAAAATTGCAAAGGCGTCATACGATGTCAAGGAAGGTGATATCATTGAAATCACCTTCGGAGAGAAAACACTAAAGGTACGCGTTGTAAACGTAAAGGAGCACGTTGGAAAGAATGAGGCGTGTGAACTGTATGAGGCTATAAATTAGCATTATTATTGGCATTGCCGCATATTATTTAATAATAAATTTATGGCGGTGATATTATGACAGAAGTCAGCGATAAAAGAGAACAAAACATTCTATTGTATAATAGGGAGAAGATAATTCTCAGCGGCATCTCGAGTGTCGACAGCTTTAATGATGCTGCAATAACGGCTACAACACGTGATGGTGATTGTGTTACCGTTGAAGGCAGCTCGCTTAATGTCAGGGATGTAAATCTTGATAAAGGCGTTGTTGAAGCAAACGGAAATATATCAGGCTTTTTTTACCATGGAAAAGCTGTTCAAGGCAGCGGCTTTTTTGGCGGATTGTTTAAAAGAACATGACGATATTTTTTCCGCCGCACCAGGAATTTGCAATACTTTTTCTTGTAGTAACAGGCTTCATTTGCGGTGTTTTCTATGATGTACTTGCCGTAAAGCGAAAGCTTGTGGGTGAGCAGTACATATTTTTGTTTGTTGATGATGTCGTTTTTGTCTTCTTTTCTGCAATTCTGTTTCTTGTTTCGGTGTTTGCTGCAAATAACGGAATTGTAAGATGGTATGAATTCTTTGGCTATATTTTAGGATTTTTTGTATATAAGCTTACTCTTTCAAAGCTTGTTATGCTTGTTTTTACTCGCCTGATAATAATCTTAAAGCTTGCTGTTGTAAAGATAGTCAGCTTAGTGATTAGAACAGCCCTTTTTTTACTTTCGCCGATTATTGTTTTAATCAGTGCAGCTTTCGGCGGTGTAAGACTCTTGTCTTTGCCTGTGAAACATGCTTTTCAAAGGTGTGTTTGCCGACATAGAATTTATAGTTTTTTTGGAGAATTTAAACACATAGGATGTGATTGATTTTGAATTATATTAAACAGATTATTTTTACTTTTGTAATTATACTTCTTATGATTGTTGCCCTTGTTGCTCAGATTGATATAAATGAATACAACAAGGAAAAGCAGGCACTTGAAGAAGAGTATAATAAAATTGAACATGAAAACGAAAAGCTTGCTAATGAGCTTGAAATGCCGATGGATGATGAATATATTGCCAAGATTGCAGAGGAAGAGCTTGGATATAAAGACCCCGATAAGCAGTATTTTTATAACGATATTCCCGAATAAGTGAGGCATTATAATGCGTGTAGTAAAAAGCGGTGAAATTGAAGCAGCAGTTGAAAGGCTGTTCATTGAAGCAAATTATTCTTTGCCGGTTTCACTTGAGAACAGAATAAAGGAATGTGAAGCCGATGAACAAAATGAGCTTGCTTGCGGTATTCTGAAGAAGCTGTCCGAAAATCTTGATGCAGCAAGGAATATAGGCGTACCAATTTGTCAGGACACCGGAATGGCGGTTTTGTTTGCAGAGATTGGTAATGAAGTTTATGTAGAAGGCTTGCCGTTTGAAGAGGCGGTGAATAAAGGTGTAGCTAACGCTTATATTAACGGCTATCTTAGAAAATCTGTCGTAGAAGACCCTTTATTCAACCGAAAAAATACTGGTGATAATACTCCTGCAATTATACATACAAGAATTGTCCCGGGGGATAAGATCAGGCTTACGGCAGCACCTAAAGGCTTTGGAAGCGAAAACATGAGCGCCGTTAAAATGTTTACCCCTTCGGCTTCGCATGAAGATATCATTTCGTTTGTTGTTGAAACGGTCAAAAATGCCGGTGGTAATCCATGCCCCCCGATCGTTGTTGGCGTAGGCATTGGCGGTAATTTTGAATATTGCACGTATCTTGCAAAGAAAGCTCTTGCAAGAGATGTTGATGAGAGAAACAGTAATATTAATTATGCTGAGCTTGAAATCAAAATGCTTGAAAGAATTAATATGCTTGATATAGGACCGCAAGGTTTTGGAGGTAAAACCACCGCGCTTGCTGTTAATATTGAAGCTTTTCCGACTCATATTGCAGGACTTCCGTGCGCAGTAAATATTGGCTGTCACGTGACACGACACAAAAGTTGTATAATATAGGAGATGACAAAAAATGAGATTGTTCAAGGTTTTTTCAGATAATGCACTTTTTCAGGCAGATAGCCTCCTTACAATTAGAGGCGTAGCTGAAAAGAGCTCAAAGGTCACGGTAAGTCTTACGGGTAACAGTGGTGTTTTTTCTGATGGCGCTTGCATATCCGACAAAGACGGTTTGTTCGAGTGTACACTCAAAACTCCGGCTGCTTCATATGATAAGTATGAAATTTCAGCCACCGACGGCGTTGAAAACGTAAAAGTCGCCAATGTAATATTCGGTGAGCTGTGGCTTGCAGCAGGTCAGTCAAACATGGAACTTGATAATTCGCAGCTTTTTGAATGTGATTGGTATCTTGAAAAGCTTAAGGATATTGATATCAGAGCATATTGCGAGGATTATGGAGACAATGTCTTTTCGTTGACTCCCGAGAACGAAACCGGCGGCAGATGGGTGTCAAGTCTTAATCATGCGGACCTCAAATATGTTTCTGCGTGTGCTACGGCATTTTCTGAGGCCCTTAGCAGGCATTTTGAGAGCGAGGGAGCGGGAATACCTGTTGGATTTTTAAACCTCTCCTGGGGCGGAACACCGATACGTGCGTGGATACCCATGGAAAACCTTATGTCTGATGAAGTTGTTGTGAAATATCTTGAGCGTCATTCGCTCTTGAAAGTTGATGAAAAGGATATTAATTATCAGTATCTCAGCGTAATGTTTAACAGGCGTATTGCTCCCGTCAGAGGAGTTAAGGTCAGGGGCATGATTTGGTATCAGGGTGAATCTGATTCCGACATTGAGCATACCGAACGCATTTATAAGCACCTTTTCTATATGCTTACAGGTATTTACAAGGAGTTATTTGCACTTGATAAAGATAATTTTAAGGTTATTTCTTCACTTATTTACCCATGGCAGTATACAAACATAGGCGATACCCGGGTGGGCGTTTTAAATGATGCTCTTGTAAAGGCATCGGTTGAGCATCCTGAAACCTATGTATGCTTTTCAGTATATGATCTTCCGCCGCGTTGGAATGCACTGAATAATCATCCCATTCATCCGACGCATAAAAATGCACTCGGCAGAAGAATGGCGGAGTTGACGTTAAGAAATGTTTATGGCTTAAGTGGTCAGAAGATGCCTTCCTTTATGCGTTCCTACCGTATTGAAAACAACAGAATAATACTTACTTTTGATAAATACGAAAAGGGACTGTACACAAGTGACGGTCTTCACGTGAGAGGTATGTATATTGCAGGTAAGGATAGGCTGTATATGCCTGCTGATTGTGAAATACTTTCCGATTGTGAAATGGCAGTATATCATCCCTGTCTTGATGAGCCTTGCCACTGCTTGTACGGTTGGAGCTCCGTGGAAGTAAACCTTAACCTTTTCTCAGGTGAATATCCCGTTCTTCCGTTTGCAACTGATGCCGACTCCAAAGAGCCGATTGTTGTTGAATTAAAGCCGTTTCTTAATCTTGAGGCTCCTTCAAAGCTTGAGTGCTTCTTTGACGAAACCCCTGACCCTGATTGGTATTACAGACCTGTATGGCAGCCTCTTAATGGCTGTGATGTCTGTCTTGACAATGCTTTTACAATGATTACTGAAGGATATAAATACTCTGTTGGCGTTGGTTCGCGTAATAATCCCTTCGGAATGTATACGACAACAGAAGCAGGACATGCATTTGATTTTAAAAATTACTCTTCACTTTTGGTTGATGTTTTCCATAGGGGAGATATAAGCTTTGATGCGATAGTTGAGTATGATGACGGTAAAGGTGTTAAGCTTTGCGGTGCATTTATGGCAGAAGTTGCACCTAAATTTAATCGCTATTCCTTTGATTTTTCAAAGCTTCCCGAAGGTAAGATTGTAAAGCTGTCTTTGGTCTTTTCAATTGATAATGTCAAGACAATGAAGCATGTAAATGTCGGAAGAATGTATCTCTGTCCTAAAAAATAATCAATTGTGGCGGGATTATGCCCGCCCTTTTTTATGAATATATTGTAATAATGTACAAAAAACTCTTTACAAAATCAAGATATTGTGCTATTATGTACATAAGGAAGGAGAGATTCTTCCAATATAAGCACAGGAGGACTAATGTATGAAGATTACAATCGTAGGGAGAAAGTTTCATGTAACTGACGACCTTAGAGAAAAGGTTGAAAAGAAGCTATCAAAATTTGACAAATTCTTCAGCGACGAGGCTACTGCAAATGTAACGATGCGTTCGCAGAGAAATGATGAAATTCTTGAGATTACAATTTTCTATAAAGGAACCATGTTCCGTTCCGAGGTTGCTGATAAAGAAATTGAAAATGCTCTCGATAAGTCGCTTGACATAATCGAAAGACAGATAAGAAAAAATAAGACAAGACTTGAGAAAAAATTCAAAACAGGTGTGTTTGAAGCACTTCCGATAGATGAAGAAGAGGACGAAATCAATATTACTAAAATCAAGAAATTTTCTATATCTCCAATGAGTGTAGAAGAAGCTGTTCTTCAGATGAACTTACTCGGTCATGCGTTTTTCCTCTTCATTAATGAGGATAGTGGAAATATAAATCTTGTTTATAAAAAATCAAATGATGAATATGGTGTTATTGAACCGGTTCTTGATTAAATCATTATTTAAGCCTGCGGCATATGCCGCAGGCTTATTATTATTCTCTTACTGTTTTATATAACAGTTCGCTGTTTGGTACAAGGTCTGTAACATCAGCATCATTTGAAAGAAGCATTCTTACAACGGTTGAACTTACATCGGTGTATTCTTTTGAGCAGGGAAGATACATGGTCTCAAAGTCCTTTCCGTACATTTTACGGGAAAGAAGCATGTTTGTTGCCGCCATGCTTTCCTCATATTGATAATCCTTGTCATTTCTTATGCCTTTAACAGTAACGTCAATGTCGTTAGTATTTGCAAAATCTACAAGTAAACCGTCATAAATGGCAACACGCACATTGTGAAGCTTTTTTACTGCATCATCAACGAGCATGGCACGTTTTTCGGAACAGAGCATATAGTTTTTTGAGGAATTTTTGGACACAAGCACCACTACCTCATCAAACAGACGAGATGCACGCATTATTATATCAAGATGACCGACCGTTATCGGGTCAAAGCTTCCGGGAATTAACGCTCTACTCATTTGCTTCACCTTCTTCGGACTTTTCATTATAAGTAAACATAGTTATAAACACCTTGCCGTATCTGTATTTTTTCTTAAATGTAAGGTTATATATCTCTTCATCCCGGTTACAGAAATCAACATTGGTTTCACATATTACAATCGCACCATCGTTAAGAATATTGGCACGTGTAAGCTTTTTAAGTATTTCTGCTTTCATATCCTTGGCATAGGGGGGATCAAGAAAAACCAAATCAAATTTTTCTTTGTTAGAAGCTGATTTTAAATACTCGCTGTAATCCATTCTTGAGATTCTGCACTGCTTCATAAGACCGGTGCTTTTTGCGTTCTGCTTGATTATTTCAACAGCTTCAACGCTTGAATCTATAAGAACGGCGCTGTCAGCACCACGGCTAATTGCTTCAAGACCTATTTGACCGCAGCCTGAGAATAAATCAAGCACTCTGCGTCCCTGTATATCAAACTGTATTGCGCTGAACATACCTTCCTTAACACGCTCAATCGTGGGGCGTGTTATATCTTCGCCCGGAAGAGTTACAAGTGCTTTTCTGTTGGCTTTTCCTGCAATTATTCTCATAGTTTACTCCTGTATATTAAAATGTTTGATAATTTCTGCGGCAATAGACTCGCTTATACCGCTTACCTTTGTTAAATCGCCGAGAGAGGCGTTTTTTATGGCTGTAAGGCTGCCAAAGTGCCTGAGAAGTGCATTTGCCTTAGCTTCGCCAATGCCTTCAATTTCGACAAGTGATGAGTGTTTGACGGCCTTTCGCCTTGAGGCATCCATTTTACTGAAGGTGTACCTGTGAACTTCTTCCTGAATCTTATAGAAGAAATTAAACATTTCCTGATTTTTTGCTATGCTGATTTCATTTTCACCATCAGTCAAAGTTCTTGTTTTGTGGTGCTCATCCTTTATAAGTCCGAAAACCGGAATAAAAAGATTCATTTCATTCAGTAGCCTCTTTATTGTACTGACATGACCGACGCCGCCGTCAAGAAGAATAAGATCCGGAAGCTCATTCATTGAAGTATCGTCATCCTTGCCAATATGATTCAGCCTTCTTTCAAGTGCTTCCTTCATTGCTGAATAGTCATCCTGACCTTCAACTGATTTTATGGAAAAGGAACGGTAATCGGATTTTTTTAATTTGCCGCCTAAAAGCACAATCATTCCACAGTACATCGATGTCTCGCCTGAATTTGAAATGTCGTAGCATTCAATTCTTTCGGGTATAACCTCAAGCATAAGAAGCTTTGAGACATTTATAAGCAGTTCTTCGTTGTTAGAAAGAATAGCAAGTCTTGTGTTAATAGCTTCCTTTGAATTGTTAATTGCTATATTGCATAATGCGCGTTTGTCACCTCGTTCCGGATGATGAACTGATACGGGGTGAAGGGCGAGGGAGGAAAAGGTATCCGAAAGCTCTTTGATTGCTTCCTGATCAAGGTCAAAGGAAATTTGAATATACCTCGGAATCATATCATAGTTGTCATAGTATCTGAGCATAAGGTCACAGAGTGCCTCATTGTCACTTATTTCGTCAGGCGACAGAAATATACATTCCTTGTCGGATATTATACCCGAACGCACCTTTAAGACCGTTATACATGAAAGAGTATCTGTTTCAAAATAGCCAAAAACATCTTCTTCGTTCTTGGGAGTGGAAACAACTGCCTGCTTCTCATTAAGCTTTTTTAAATTTATAATGCTGTCTCTGTGTTTTGCCGCTTCTTCAAATCTCATTGCCTCTGATGCCGCAAGCATCTTTTGACTGAGCATTTCCTCGGCTGACTTAAAATCTCCCTTTAAAAAGTATTCAATCTGTTTAATAACGTCATTGTAGTCCTGTGGTTTTATTGTTCCGTTACAAGGTGCAAGACAGTTGTCAAGATGATATGATAAGCAGGGTCTGCAGATTCTTTTGCCGTAGCAGAATTTTTTATCACAGTCGGGAATTCGGAAAATCTTTTGAATAGTTTTTATGATGTCGTTAACAGCAAACGATGATGTGTAGGGCCCAAAGTATTTTGCTTTAGAATCGTTTCTTCTTCGTGACAGGCTAAGCTTCGGAAAACCGTTTTCATCTGAAAGCTTGATGTAAGGATAGGTTTTTGCATCCTTGAGCTTAATATTGTATTTCGGATTGTGCCGTTTAATCAGTTCATTTTCAAGAACAAGCGCCTCAGCCTCGTTTCGTGTGACAATTATATCAAAATCATATATATTTGAAACAAGCTTCTGTGTTTTTATACTAAGACCGTAAGAGTTGAAATAACTTGAAACTCTGTTTTTCAGGCATTTGGATTTACCGACATAGATAATCTTACCCTTATCATTCTTCATAAGATAAACACCAGGCATTAGGGGAAGGGTATCAAGCTTATCTTTGAATTGCGTGCTTCGTTCCAGTTAAATCACCACCTTAAAAACAAAAAAGGAGCACTTACTAAGCAGTACTCCAAAAGCATAAGTAAACTTTATTATTCTGCAAAACCTGTTGCAATAAGAGCCGCGAGCTCTTCAACAGCGTTCTCTTCATCACTGCCGTCAGCGATAATTGTGATTTTGGTTTCTTTTGCAATACCGAGAGAAAGAACACCGAGAAGGCTCTTTGCATTTGCACGTCTGTCGCCGTTTTCTACCCAAATAGAACTCTTAAAAGTATTTGCTTTGTGTATAAAGAAGGTAGCAGGTCTTGCGTGCAATCCTTCTGGATTTCTTACTTCAATTTCCTTTGAGAACATCTTAAATTACCCTCCAAATAGATATAGGACTTACTATAAACATTATTTTAACAGAAAACTTCAATAAAATCAATAACAAACTATGAATTTTACAAAAAATCCAAAAAATTCTGTTTTGTACAAAATAGAATAATTCACGTACAAATAAAATGTAGAATGTGACAGCGTTATTTGACTGTGATTTTAGTAACCGTTCCTTCAAAGCTTGCATTGTCAGTTTCAAGCTGCAGAACGCTTCCGCATGAAACAAATCTTTCTCCGTTAATAAAGCTTCCTTCATTTCCGCTAACCAATGTGGTTTCAATTCTTAAAACATATTCCTTTTGGTTGTTGTCACCGTAAGTAATGTCATATACCTTGTTTTCGCTGTTTACCACATAATTTTTGCTGAGACGTCTTACGTTAGAAAGTAAAACACCGCAGGTCTTACTATTGTCGGAAAAATATACTTTACTGCCGTTTTTAAAAACATAGTTTATCCTGTTGTGCATATCGGGTTTTACAGTAAGAGTGATTACTGCATCTTGGGTTTTATTGGAAACCGATGTGATTTTTCTTATATTTGTTCTTAGGACAGAGCCGAGCAGTAAAGCGATAACAATTATAATTATGGCAATATCAAGGATGTTGAATTTTTTTAAGACATTCTTTTTCATTTTGCCACCTCGTTTGATAAGCTTCTGACTGATACAGTAACAATTGTGCCGACAGCATTGTATTCTGGTACATGAAATTCGATTTGCTTGCCGATTTCAATTTTCTCGTTGTTAATGAAAATCACATCGTCATCAATTTCCGCTTCACATTCGATGGTTACCGTAGCTTCCTGTAAATCGGGATAATAGTACCGTTCATAAATACCGCTGATGCTGTTGAAGTGAACATCGGAGGATGAGGAGTATCCCACGCTTGATACCTTTCCAAGCTCAGAAGAGGATTCGGAAAACCATGCCGTGTCTCCCTGCTTTATAAGTCCTGAATGTTCAGATGATATTTTATCAACAAAAACTGTTATTTCGACCTTGTCCTTGGGTGAAAAATCGACCAGAGCGCTGTCAGAAAAGAAAAAGTACAACAGCAATACTGCAATTAACAGCGTTGATGAAAAAATGAGCACATCAACAAAATTGATTTTTCTTTTTGTTGTATTCAAAATAATTCACCTCAGCATATTTAATAGATATCATATTCGCACTGTGATTCTCGATCAATATAGTCTGCCTCATAGCATCTCGGAGCAACATAGCACAAAGCAAGAACACTGCAAAACATGATAACAAGCCTTGAGTCGGCAAAAACATTGAAGTAAAGCCCCATAACAGCAAACGAAATTACGGAAGCAAACAGACCGATTGATATTGCTTTTGCACTCTCTGATTTTAAGTCATTTGAAATAGTAAACTTAAAACATTTATAAATAATTATACCAACAATTATAAATACAAGAAGGCTTCCTGCAATTCCGAGACAAAGAAGCATCTGTGTATACAGGCTTTCAGGCAGTAAGTCTCTAAGCTCGGTTGGAAAATAGCTTCGAAATACCGAATTGAAATTCTCTTTACCGATTCCGATTCCGAAAATCGAATGATCCTTGAAAACCTCAAGATATGTGTTATATAACGTCGATTTTGTTATGATGCCATCGCTTACCGAAAACAGCTTAAATGTGTCGGGAACTAAGCGATAAAGCCTTGAAAGAAGTCCTGCGGCAAAGGGGCAGAGAAGCAATATAAATGATGCTTTTTTCTTAAACATAGAAACAACAATTGCGCAGGAAATCAAGAGAGTAAAGATAACTGTGTAGCTGCATGCGCCGATTGTGCAGAAAAACAAAAGGAAAACAGTAACAAGCGATGTAACCTTTGATGACGTTTTCTTTTCCTTTAGCGCAAGAGAAAGATTTATGGGTATTGACAGGGTTATAAAAGGAATATAAAATCTGTGATCTGAAACTGCGGAAAGAATATACGACATCGGTGTTCCGGATAATGCTGAAAGTGCACTGTCAATGTTGAAGAATATTGAGTAGACATAGCTTATGATAACAGCAGTCACATAAAACCTGCTGAAGCTGACTATGAGCTTTAAGCATCTTCTCAGCATTGCAGTAGACCGTATTAAGTTAATAATGCTAAAGAACATAAGGATGGGTATGATAAATTTTAGCGATGCTTTATATTCCGGAATACCGGAAGAATTAAAGATGCCGCTAAGCAAAAGCATTATACATAACACAAAGAGTAAAAGACTTTCGCGATTGATGCTGATATGCCGCTTTTTTCTGAGGTATTTATAAATCAGAGAAATGAAGGTTGCAGCACATAGGAGCATTGCAAATTTTTCGTTAAGAAAAGGGGTCATGAAAGTGGTAAACAAAATACCGCATTCAGGTCTGTTTATGATAAAAAGAATATATAAAAGCGACAACAGAAAAGCTGTTATTGAAAAAGCGGGATATAAAAGTGTGATGATGCCTGAAAGGATGCCCAGAAAGAAGGCGGTTGAATAACCCTCTGATACACCATTTTGATAATTATCGAGTCTCAGAATGCTTTCATCATATGTGATATAGAGTCCTGATAGAAGGCTGCTCGTGTTAAAAAGCTCGTATAATCGTTTTTTTGATGTAAAAAATATCAGAGATATAAGCAGCGTGATGAGAAGAACGTAGGTGCTGCTGCTTGAAACGAAACTTGAATAATTAATTTTTACTGCAAAACCAAGTGCAAGGGAAGAAACGCTGAATGTAAAAAGAAATAAGGCAAGAACCCTGAGAGGTAAATTTAAAATTCTGATATATAAGTTATCCAAAACGAATGACAAATGTGATGATTCGCAGTTAGATGCAAAATAAGTTCTGAATGCAGATATGTGTTTTAGGATACGGTGCTTTTCTGCATCTTTAATCGAAGCATCAAGATTCTCTGAAAGCTCAACTTGTGAACCTGCCGTTGTCGATTGACTGTTTGCATAATCATAATCATTTCTTTTCACATTATCACCTCGTTTCTGTATTATTTGTCTTTAATACTCTCAAGATAAAGAATATCGTTTTTTGACAGTTCAGCCTTGTCAAGCAGTTCAGGCCTGTGAATTAAGGTTTCGCGAAGCGCCTGCTGTCTTTGCCATAGCTTTATGTCTACGTGATTACCGCCTGCAAGAACCTCGGGTACCTTTAATCCGTTATAATCGTAAGGCTTGGTGTATTGAGGATATTCAAGAAGTCCGGATGCTATGCTCTCATCCTCATAACAGACCTTGTCAGGAAGAACTCCCGGTAAAAGTCTCGCTACGGCATCAATTATCATCACCGCAGGAAGCTCACCGCCCGTCAGTACAAAATCACCGATTGAAATTTCTTCATCAATGAGCAGCTCATTTACTCTTGCATCAATACCTTCGTAATGTCCGCAAAGAAATACGAGGCTGTCATATTTTGAAAGCTCAAGAGCCTTTTCGTGATTAAAAACATTGCCCTTTGGTGAGAGATAAATGACTCTGCTGTTTTCGGGAAGCGCGCCTTCAAAGCTTTTGTAACAGTCCATTATGGGTTGAACCGTCATAAGCATACCAAAGCCTCCGCCGTAGGGGGTGTCGTCGACCTTTCTGTGCTTGTCAAGGGTGTAGTCGCGTATGTTGTGAACATGAACATCAAAGAGCTTTGCTTTTTGCGCTCTGCCGAGAATACTTGAGTCGGTATATGCTGTAATCATGTCAGGAAAAAGAGTCATTACGTCAAAACGCATTATCGGATTTCCTCCGCATCTGTGAAAATACCCGGGATGGGAACAACCTTAATATATCCTTCAAGGTTGATTTCCTTAACTATGCCTTCAACCGCCGGGAGCATATATTCGTTTTTGCCGTCTGTAATTACATAAATGTCAGATGCACCGTAGTTAATAACATCCTTTATTTTTCCGTATACAGTGCCGCTGTCAAAGTCTATTACCTCAAGTCCGATAAGGTCAGCTATAAAGTTTTTACCCTCATCCACATCAACATCCTCACGTTTAACATAGAGAATGGAACCTCGCACAGCATCAGCCTCTTCTGCACTTTTAACATCATCAAGCTTTATATAAAGAAAACCCTTGTAATTCTTGATTGATATAACTCTGTGAGCTTTTTCCCCTTTTTTGTCGGAGTACAGATACTCAGCTCTTTTTATTGACTCAGGGCTGTCGCAGTAGCAGTCAACCTTGAGTTCACCGCAAATGCCTCTTTTATTGATTATTTTTCCGCATTCAAGATATTCGTTTTTCATGTATTCTAAAACGCTCCAAAACTATATATTTATATAATCATAACCCAATGCAATAAATATTTATAGTAGATATTTGTTAATTTTTGATTTGGCGTACATATATATTTGTATCCCATGCAGGAAGATATCTGAAATGTCTGATGAACATCTCACACTCACCGTAAAGCTCTTTAAGATACAACGGAATATCAAACAAATCCTCGTTTCTGTGATAAACGGCACATGAAATTGTCGGCTTGTACCTTCTAATGGTATTCGCTAATCCGGTAAGTACATTTTTATCAGAGCCTTCTGCATCAATATTTATAAAATCCGCAGGAACATCAATGTAACGGTCGGCTGCATCTGCTGAAAGTTCAATTGCTTTTACGTTCTTGTGACTTGTCGATTTTGCGCTGTTTCTGCCGGAACGAGAATAAAATGTAAGTGCCTCTTTTTTGTCCCATGCTGCAATATTGTGAAAATGCTCGGCAGAAATACCGTTTTCCTCGGCGTACGTACAAAGCTTTCGGAAATTTTTGATGTCAGGCTCAAACGCTGTAATTCGTGAGCATGGGCCTGCGTATGAAAGATATTCTCTTATAGTGTCGCCGTTGTAAGCCCCGATATCAACATAATGGGAATGGGGGAGTGGCTTAATAATATTGTCATATGCCTCGGATACGGTTGTTTCAGCATCAAAGAGATAATTAATTTCACCCGACATTTTGCCGAGAATAAGCTTTATATAATTTTCCCTTGAAGTTTTGTCTGACAACAAGGAATAGACTTTTTCAAAATTAGAGTAGTTTTCATTTACAAAGCTTTTATCAAATAAACCGCTTCCAAAAACAGGTACATCAGGACAGTAGAGCTGTTGCTCCTTTGAAATTCTGATTATATTTCCAAGAACTTCCTCGAGACTTGTGGCAAAAGAAAGCAGAACAATAAAATCTTTGAACTTCTCTTTTGCTTCGGAATATGTGCAAACCTCAAAATTTCGGAAAACCTTCTTTTTTGCAAAACCGTCGCTGGCAAAAACTCCGTAAACTTTGATGCTCTTTTGCTCGCAAACATCAAGAATTTTGTCAGCGCCGTCTCCCATACCGTAAAGCAATATAGGCTTGTCGGCTGTCTTTAGCGTCTGCCATAAATCATTTTTTTCAAGTATTGATTCTATCATAAAATTATTCTCCATATGTGTTAATTCTATTTTACTACTTTTTCCTGAAAATGTAAAGTGTTGAATAACAATTCAAACTTTGAAAAGAATATAATGGGGTGATTTTGTGGCTGATTACTATTTCTATATGTTGATTTTTCCGATTTTTTTTGTGCCAATCATGAGTTTATATGGCTTTTTTAAGCGGAATACCGCTGTAATGGTTGTTTTTTCTTTTTTTATATCAGCTGTTACTCAAATTCTGTTTGATGACAGCATTTATTCTTTGATAGCATTGTTTGTAACCTTAATACTAAGTTTTGTAATAAATCTTTTAGAGGAAAAAATGCGTTTTCGCGGTAAGTCGTGTGAATATATAATTATTTATGCTGATGACACAAACAGAAGTGTTGTGCTGTGGAATAACAGTGCTGTGATTTGTGTTGAAACCGAGAATTTTCAAAAACTGTCTGTCGGAAATATAGTTAAGTTTTGATGTGAATTATTTTAATAATATATTTATATTATTAGTTAGAATTTTTATAATTCGTGTGTTAAAATATTATCTAAGAATGCACGAATGGGTGACAAGTTATGATAGAAACATTTATTCTCTTTGTTTTTTATGTGTGTGTTTCGGGTCTTACTTCAAATATTTTCGGTGTCTTGTATCCCCGTCGTTATATAAAGACTGATTCTTTCCCATTTAACAGCTTCAGGTGGGAGAACAACGGGCGTATATACGAGAAGATTTATGTCACTAAATGGAAAAAGAAGGTTCCGGATCTTAGTAAACACCTTAAATTGCTGTATCCAAAGGTTCTGAATACACATCCAACTTCGAAACAAATTGACAGATTGATAAGAGAGTCCTGCGTGGCTGAAGCTGTCCATCTACTCCTCATTCTGTTATGTCCTCTTATTACCTGTTACATTAAGGGAGTTGCAGGAAAGGTTTATATGATTCTCTATGCTCTCGGTAATGTGCCGTACATTATTATTCAACGTTATAACCGTCCTAAATTTAAATCTTTGTATTCTTCTTTACTTGTAAGAGAGAACAATGTTTGTGATTCTTTGGAGGCGAATGTAAATGAAAATATTGGTGCTTTCGTGTAATACAGGCCAGGGACACAATTCGGCCGCTAAAGCTGTTCAGGAAAAATTTATCTCTCTCGGACACGAATGTGTTGTTAAAGATGCTCTGAAGTATGCTTCAAAAATTGTCTCTGACGGTGTTAGTGAATCTTACAACAAAATAGTAATGCATACCCCTAAAGCCTTTGGCGTAGGTTATAGATTCAGTAAATCAATGACCTATAATGAGGGTGAGCTTAAATCTCCGGTATATGCCATGAATATGGCTTATTCAAAGCGTATTTGCAGTGATATTCTGGAAGAAGGGTATGATGCGGTAGTCTGCTGTCATGTATTTCCTGCACAGGCAGTAACTCATGCAAAGCATAAGCATGGTCTTGATATACCGATTTATGTCGTTGCAACCGACTATTCCTTCAGCCCGTTTTATGATGAGCTTGATGTCGATAAGTTCTTTATTTCGATGAAGGAAGTAAAACACGAGTATGTTGACAGAGGAATACCTGAAGAAAAGATAGTGCCGACAGGCATTCCCGTGTCGCAAAGGTTTACTGACAGAATGGCAAAAGACGAGGCAAGAGCATTACTCGGCCTTGTCAATGACAGATTTCTGTGTGTTATTATGTCGGGCAGTATGGGCTTTGGTAATATCTATAAGCTAATTGATAACATTTTGGAACGCCCTATTTCAGGCTATGATATTCTTGTCATATGCGGAAATAACACAAAGCTTATGAACGGTATTAATGAAAAATACTGCCGTTACAGCAATATAGCCGCAATCGGATATACAACCGATGTGCACCTGTACATGAAGGCGTGTGACCTTGTTATTACAAAACCCGGTGGTCTTTCCTCAACAGAGGCTATGGTAAGTAATGTTCCTCTCGTTCTTACAAGTCCAATACCGGGTTGTGAAACAGAGAATTATGATTTACTTACACGTCTTGGTGCAGCTCTTCCGGGTAAAGACATCGAAAAGGCGGCTCTTGCTTTTGAAACTATTCTTTTTGATAAAACTGTCGGAACCTTGGTTGTTATGAATCAGGAAAAGTATATAAATAAAACGGGTGCCGCAGAAATATGCGAGTGTATTTTGAAAGGTTTTGAGAAAAAATATGAAGACAGCCGTACCGGATTATAGGGAATTTTCAATATCAAAGCTTAATGAGCGTATGTTCAGTCATGTAAAGCTATTGCTTTTCTGGCCGATATTCGGTATTCTGTTTTTATATTTTGAGCGTATACGAGTATGTGATTATCACGTAATTGAAAGTAGCCTTGATGCCTATATTCCGTTTGTTGCTGCTTTTATAATCCCATATTTTCTTTGGTTTGTGTATCTTATCGGATTCTTGGTTTATTCATTCTTTACAGATGTTCAGGCATTTAAAAGATGCATGTGGTTTATAATTATTACATATTCGGTTACGTCAATTGTGTACTTTGTTTATCCTACAAGTCAGCAACTGAGACCGGTCATAAATGATACAGGAATCTTTACCTCGCTTGTAAGTGGACTTTACAGCTTTGATACAAACACAAATGTTTGTCCCTCCATCCATGTTCTCGGCTCCATGGCTGTTTGTTTTACCGTATTTAAGTGCAGGGCGCTGCAAAAAAAATGGCTGTTGACGTTAAATGTTGTTTGTGCAATACTTATTTCTTTTTCAACCGTCTTTCTCAAGCAGCATTCTATTATAGATGTATTTTACGGTTTTGTACTTAGTTTTGCAGCATATCCGCTTTCTATTGGAAATACTAAAATTACCCGATATTTAATCGGTGAATAATAATTACTTTTGAAAGGAATTACATAATGAATAACAGAGTATTAGCAAAAGTTGGAAATCTTTCAATCATGGAAAGTGAAGTCAATGAAATGGTTGCTTCACTCCGAAGCAGGGGACAGAATTATGATCATCCTCAGGGAAGAGCAGCAATTTTAGAGCAGCTTATCGCAAATAAGCTTCTTCTCATTGAAGCGCAGAAGAACCTTTATGAGCATAACGCTGCATTTAAAGCTCAGCTTGAAAAGGTGAAGGAGGATATGCTTATTAACTTTGCCGCTTCAAAGGTGCTTGATGAGGTTAAGGATGCTACCGAAGAAGAAGTTAAAAAGTATTTTGATGATAATAAGGATAAGTTCCAAAAGGGCGAATCTGTAAATGCTTCTCATATTCTTGTTGACAGCGAAGAAAAAGCGAATGAAATTCTCGCAAAGATAAATGCAGGTGAAGTATCCTTTGAGGATGCCGCTCGTGAAAACAGCACTTGTCCCTCTAAGGATAACGGAGGAAATCTCGGTGAGTTTACCAAGGGTCAGATGGTTCCCGAATTTGATGAAGCAGTATTTTCAATGGAAGTCGGTACTGTATCCGCACCCGTAAAGACCCAGTTCGGATATCACCTTATTAAGCTCATTTCAAAGCAGGAAGCTTCTGCTTATGAATTTGAAGAAATTAAAGCCCAGCTTACTGATATGGTAAATCAGGAAAAGAAGCAGTCCGCTTTCCAAAGTAAAATCAATCAGCTTAAGATTCTTTATCCTGTTGATAAGTTTTAATTTTAAACCCTCGCCATGCCGAGGGTTATTTTTTTCAAAAAAATAAATGAAAATTCATAAAATTACAGCTTATTTCTATTGCGATTCACAAAAAAAAGTGATATAATTCATACAGCAAATTTAAGGAGGCATCTATATGAGCATAAAAATAGGCATATACGGCTACGGTAACTTAGGCAGGGGTGTTGAGTCGGCTGTTAAGCAAAACCCCGACATGGAGCTTGTAGCGGTCTTTACGAGAAGAAATCCTGCAGAAGTTAAGATTAATACATCTACTGCACAGGTTTGCCATATAGATGATGCAAAGAATATGAAGGATTTAATTGATGTAATGATTCTTTGCGGAGGAAGTGCAACGGATCTTCCCGAGCAGACACCTGAAATTGCATCAATGTTTAACTGCATTGACTCCTTTGACACTCATGCAAAAATTCCCGAGCATTTTGCCGAGGTTGATAAAGCCGCAAAAGAATCGGGTAAGGTGGCGGTTATTTCATGCGGATGGGACCCCGGTATGTTTTCTCTGAATAGACTTTACGGTTCATGTATTCTTCCCGATGGTGAGGATTATACCTTTTGGGGGAAGGGCGTAAGTCAGGGACATTCTGATGCCATAAGACGAATTGATGGGGTAGTGGATGCAAGACAGTATACAATACCTGTTGAGGAGGCATTGGATGCCGTAAGAAGCGGAAATGCACCAAAGCTTTCAACGAGACAGAAGCACACGAGAGAATGCTTTGTAGTAGCAGAGGACGGAGCAGATAAAGACAGAATTGAAAAAGAAATTGTTAATATGCCCAATTACTTTGCAGACTATGATACTACCGTTCATTTTATCACAAAGGAAGAGCTTGACAGAGATCATAAAAATCTTCCTCATGGCGGTTTTGTCATCAGAAGCGGCAGAACCGGAGCTAACGGCTGCAATAAGCATGTAATAGAATACAGCTTAAAGCTTGATTCCAACCCTGAGTTTACATCATCCGTTCTTATTTGTTATGCGAGAGCTGCTTACAGAATGAATAAAGAGGGAATGTGCGGCTGTAAGACTGTTTTTGATGTTGCGCCTGCATATTTGTCTCAGAAATCTCCCGAAGAACTCAGGAAAACAATGTTATAATAAAAGAGTGGCAGATTTACTGCCACTCTTTTTTTTTATTTTAAGAACAAACCAATTTCAGAGAAGGAATAGGTGTTGTCATCCCAAGACTTTTGAATATCGTAATTTGACCATATACGCGAGCTTTTGAAGAACGAATGTGGTGCTACAAATTTCTTGTTTTCTCCAAGATGGTGAGGACCCAACATATTTCTGAACGAGGTTGTAAATTCGACCTCGATAGTGTTTTCTCCTTCAACAAGAAGCGATGAAAGATCAACAGTATAGGGTGCCCAGTACATTGGTTTTGTTTTATTGCCGTTAACACGAATCTTTGTTACGACTGCACAAAGCTTTAAAAACTCCAAACATCTGTTATAAATCTCATCCTGCGTAAGCGTAAAGCTCTTTTTTAGAGTCATGCTGCCACAGAAAAACGGATATCCCTGCGGTGCAATATCTCCATCGCTTATATTAAATCGTTTTTTTGTTAAAGAAAAGCTTCCGCTTGTTTTAATGCCGTTTGTGTCACATTTTTTGTAGTCTTCGGAACAGTTGACGCAAAACTCACCGATAAGGTATATAGATTCTATTTCCATATCATAATACAGCTTGTTTTTGACAGATTCAAACTGTCCGCACTTGTCCAAAGTCTCGTATACCTCTTCTGACTGTACAAAATCGCACTCAAGAGTAATGATGTTGTAGCCTATGTCAAAGAGTCCCGTAACGTCAATAACCTTAAATGCTTTTTCTCTGTAATAGCCTGTTACTTCATTTTTTACCGGCTTTCCGTTGATGTAAATTCTGTAATTTTCAGGTCTTTCAATGACAAGGCTCAATTTGTCAACAGGACGTATGTCAAAATTGATGTCAAAATCCATGGCAATTTTTACTTTTCGCTTTAAGTCGCAAGCAAGCTGCTGTATCTCACTGACAAACACATTCTTCCGGCAAAGCTCGCCGTCAAAGTACAAATCGCATCTGTCTAAGGTGAAAACATTGTCATCGCCTTTTACTATTTCCCATTCACCGTAAAGCTTATCGTTGATGGATATTTGTTTTTTGACATCTTCTGCGGCGGAGGAATACAAGCTGTCTTTTCTTACGAAGTACACAACAGAGCCGCCTTTTTCAAAAATGTGATTTATTGTCAGCACACCGTCTTTTTCAATATAAGGTATGTTTGTAACTTCACCTGTCAGATAATCAAATTTTGCAACAGATTTTCCGTGAAGCTGAATAATTGCATCGGTTTTATCCGAGAAGGTGTTTACGAGATAGTACATTTCAAAGTCGTCAAAAACTCTGTGTGCAAGCTGAATATCAACATTATTGAAAGCCTTGTCAGTAACACGGCACAGCATAGCTTTTTGAGGCAGATGAGTGAGTATTTCTTCGGGAGTCTTTACCGATATTTTGCATAAATCCTTTATGACATCGGTTGGTTCTCCGTCGATGTATGCAGGTGTTTCTCCCACAAAAATGAGCTTACCGCCGCTTTTTTCAAATTCGCAAAGCAGCTTGTAGGTGTTGCTGTCAAGCACGTCACAAGGAGGAACAATCACAACCGAGTATGACATTTTGCCTATATTTAATCTACCGTTGTCAACACCCGCATATTTAAGCATGATTCTGTCATCGCCGAGATGGTGGATTATTCTGTGTGCATCAAGTGTTTTCAGAACCTCGGATAAGCTATCCTGTAAGGCGTGAATTCTTTCGACAGAATCTTTTGCATTATGAATCCATGCGCTTGAAATCGGATGGAGAACAAGGCACTCGCAGCTTATATCACCTTCAGAAAGAAGCAATCCCATGCGCGATGCAAAATCATTAAAATCGTTATAATCATCCCACCAGGGGTTCTGATAGAAATGACCGGCAGGATAGTCGCGTTTTCTTATACCTTCAAGAGAATAGCCTGCAAGGTGCTGGCAGAGCAGGTTTACACCCTTTACCATCTGCCACTCGTACAGGTGCTTCATTTCCTCAAAGCTGACATCCCATCCGCAGCAGGCAAAGCTCTCGGTAAGTATCTGCTTTTTACCAAGCTGTGCACATACTGAGCCTACCTGACTGTTTAACAGCCACCTGTCTTTTTCAAGACCGAGCTTATCAACACCGGGAATATGAAAATACTCATAGTTGGGCATAACCGCACCGTTGCATTCAAGCTGAGAGTTCAGCGTTTCTTCACATACCATATGACCTGTGAGTTTTACTCCGTTGTTTTCGCACCAGGTGTAAATCCTGCCCAAGAAATTTTCACTGAAAAGACGTGTCACAAGCTTCCAGAATCTGAAACGAGTTTTTTTGCAGGTATCTGTTTCACAAAAAAGGTCATAGAGAAGGGGAAGGAGAGGTTCTCCGTATTCCTTGATGTACTCATCGTTTAAGATGAAAGACCAAGGAATGCCATCTCTGGACATTTGCGGCTCATCAGTAAAGAAGCCGTCCATTTTTGCAAAATCCTCGCCAAGAGCACTTTTATACTTTTCATGTGTGGATTTGATAAATTCATCTGCAACCTTTGCGTCAAGTACATCTACATAGAAAGGGTTGATATCATAGTAGAAATGAGCAATTCTTCCGTCGTCGAGCTTGTTGTTGCAGATAGTTGCTTCATCAGATATTGCATCCTCGGTAATTTCCATACGAAGATATTTCTGCTGATATTCAACGCCGAGATTGGAAACTTTATCGGAACCGAAACCGCTTGGCCAACCGTTTTCATCATATCCCCAGGCGTGCATATCGTGTTTGTCACCCTCATCAATTGCAGCTCTTACATTGTCCATCCAATCTTTTCCGAGATATTCGGTAGTAAGACCGCCTCGAGCGTGCATGAAGAAACCGCCCATGCCGACCTTGTTCATTTCATTTATCTGCCATCTTGTTTCATCTGTTTTAAGCTCCGAGTTCCAAGACCAAAAGGGAACGGGTCTGTATTTTGAAGGAGGATTTTTTAACTGTTTAATTATGTTATTCATAATGTTCACCTTAATACTGGAAAAAGCCTCTTAAAAGAGGCTTTTAAAATTTAGATTTTTTCAGGAAGCTCAATGCCGTATTTGTCGCAGAGAGCGTGCATTTTCTTAATGGGGTCCATAAGAGCACTTACAGACTTGTTGATATTAACCGCTTCAATGTAGTAAGCAGCATACTTTAAAACATTAACTTCCTTGAACCATTCGCGAGAAAGTGCGTTGTCGGAATTATAAACTGCATTTGTTGCATAAATTCTGTCAAACATGTTTCTGTTGTAATAGTCATCGACAAGATCAAAACCGTTGCAGAAAAGACCAAATGAGAAGAAACCGAATATTCTCTTTGCACCCATGCCCTTAAGCTTATCGAGTATATGAAGGAATGAGTCGCCTGAGGAAAGAATATCGTCAACAACAATAATATCCTTACCTGTAACATCGTCACCGAGATACTCATGAGCAACAATGGGATTTCTTCCGTCTTTAACAACTGTGTAGTCACGGCGCTTGTAGAACATGGCAAGAGGAAGACCCAGAACAGAGGAATAGTACATACCTCTGCCGAGAGCACCCTCGTCAGGAGAAACAATAACTGTGTTCTTGATATCTATGTCAGTCTCATTTGCCATAAACGCTTTGAACATCTGGTATGTAGGCATAAGGTTATCAAAACCTTCAAGGGGAATGGCGTTTCTTACTCTGTCGTCGTGTGCATCAAATGTCATGATGTTCTGTACGCCAAGCTGAACAAGCTCGTGCAACATGAAAGCACAGTCAAGAGATTCTCTTGCAGTTCTTCTGTGCTGACGGCTCTCATAAAGCATGGGCATGATAACAGAGATTCTGGCTGCCTTACCGCTGACAGCGGAAATTATTCTCTTGATATCGCAAAAATGGTCATCCGGACTCATGGGAACTTCCATACCGTACATTTTGTAGGTTTCACTGTAATTAAAACAATCAGCAACGATAAAAACATCCTTACCTCTTACAGACTCACCGAGCATACATTTGGCTTCACCTGTTCCAAATCTCGAATAGCTTGTTTTAATAATGTAGTCAGGGTTTTCCTCTCTTCGCCAATCACCGATATACTTTTCAATTCTTTTGAGCATTTTTTCGGTGCCTCTCGTACCGATAAGGGCAAGTTGATTAAGGGCAACTTCCTTTGATAAATCCTGCATAATTGTCCTCCTGAGATGCTAATTTCAGTATATTTAATTGATATTAAAATTATAGCATTTATATTATTTTGTGTCAATATAAAACGCAACCATTTTCAACAAAAAATTACAATGTTTTACTCTCAATTAATTCCCTTGCATTTTTCATCGCTGCTTCTGTTATATTAATCCCGGCAATAATTCTTGCGGTTTCTTCAACCCTCTCGTCTTTGTCGAGCAATGCTACGGAAGTCACTGTTCTGTCATCTTCAGCGTGCTTTGACACAAGATAATGGTCGTGTGCAACGGAACAAATCTGTGCAGAATGGGTTACACATAAAACCTGAGAAACACTTGCGATTTCTTTAAGCATGAGACCGATTTTTCTTGATGTCTTACCGGAAATTCCCGTGTCAACTTCATCAAAAATCAGCGTATTAACATCATCCTTTTCGGCAAGCACACTCTTGATTGCCAGCATTATTCGCGAAAGCTCGCCGCCTGATGCTGTCTTTGAAAGGGGAGAGTAGCCTTCTCCGGAGTTTGTCATTATAAAGAATTCGATGTCGTCAGAGCCATCTTTGGAATATGCTTTTTCACTTATAGAAACCTTGAATTTAACATTCTGCATATCAAGATATTTAAGCTGTTTTTCGACATTCAGCTTAAGCGAATCGGCGGCAGATGTTCTGCTTTCGGTTAGCTTCATGCCCGCATTTTTCAGTCTTGTACCGCACTCCTTTAGTTTTTCGCGCAGCTTTTCAGAGTGCCTGTCAAAATTTTCAAGCTCATCAAGTTCTCTTTTTGCCTTATCAAGAAAAAGAATCACCTGTTCAACATCATATCCGTATTTTCTTTTAGCTTTTGAAATGTCATCAAGCCTGTTTTCAATTCTGTCAAGCATCGCTGAAGGGTTTTCATATTCGCCCCCGGCACTATCAGTTACAGTCTCGGAAATATCAATAAGCGTGCTCTTGATGTCTGTAAGAGTATCGACAAAAGAAGTATACTCATCCGAAATCTTTGAGAGCGCTCTCAGAGCTTCAACAGCCCTGTCAATACTGTCACACGCCGAGTATCCCGAGGAGCCGTATAAGCTTTCTGAAACAATTCCTGAATTTTTTGAAAGCTTTTCAAGGTTGAGAAGTCTCTTTTTATCTTCGATTAATTTTTCTTCTTCTCCGGCTGTAAGCTTTAAGGAAGAAATATCTTTTATCTGGAACCTTAGCATTTCAATGCGTCTCAGCTTTTCGGATTCATCGAGGCTTATTGAATCAAGTTCCTTTTTTATGTTGCAATACTCGGTAAAGGTTTCTGTATAATGCGAATAAGCATCACCGTTTTCAGCATATAAATCAAGCAGCTTTCTGTGCTTTTCTTTAATCATAAGCTCCTGATTATCGTGCTGTCCGTGGATGTTTATAAGAAGGGGACTTATTTCTTTTAAAACACTCAAGGATATTGCCTTACCGTTAATTCTGACCGTACCTTTTCCATCAAGACGAACTGTTCTTGAAATATAAAGCATACCTTCCTCGTCTACATTTACACCGAGAACGCAGCATTTATCCTCAGCTCTTTTACCGATATCGGAAAACACACCTTCAACGCAAGCATATTCTTCGCCGTTTCTTATTAATTCTTTGGAAACTTTACCGCCGCACAGCATACCTATTGAATCGACAATAATACTTTTACCTGCACCGGTCTCACCCGTAAAAGCAGAAAAGTTATTGCCTAAATCAATATCCAGTTTTTTAATTAGTGCTATATTTTCAATATGAATAGATTGCAGCATATCTTCACTTCCGATTACTTACGATTTGATGCTCTTTGAAAGCTTTTTTGCAAAATCCTTACCGTCATCCTCGCTTGCCATGACAATAATAACAGTATCATCGCCTGCAACAGAGCCTATAAGTGTAGGTATATCAAGGGCATCAATGACAGCGCCTGCGCCCTGAGCCATACCCGCATAGGTTTTGAGAACAACAATGTTAGAGGCACATCTTACGCTGATTACGGTTTCCGAGAGTATGTTTTTAAATCTGTTGCCGAGCCTTGTATCAATTTCACCTGCAAGGTTGTTTGCTGCATACTTATATTTGGCACCTGTATCCGAGCCTGTATTTACTTTTATAAGATGCAGCTCTTTGATATCTCTTGAAACGGTAGCCTGTGTTGCGCTGAAGCCGTTCTTCTCAAGAAGCCGGGTAAGCTCCTCCTGCGTCTCAATATCATAGCTGTCTATCAGTTCAAGTATTTTCTTTTGTCTTTGGTTTTTCATGCTTTACCTCATTAAACATTGTTGGCAAGACTCATTTTTTCATTGAGTCTTGAATAAAAATCCGTGTCTTTAAGTCTAATAAGCTTTGTGACACAGGGTGCTTTTGTAATTCTGATAATGTCACCGTCGTAAATTGATTTATTGGCTTTACCGTCAATTGTGCAGAACGCCTCATTAAGCTTGTCTGCCTTAAATTCAACCTCAATTACCGAACTTCCCGAGAACACAACCGCACCGCTGTTAAGGCACATATAAGGACATACGGGTACAGCGCATATACAGTCAAGCTCAGGGTCGATTATGGGACCGCCTGCGGACATACAGTAGGCAGTAGAGCCTGTCGGTGTTGAAATAACGATACCGTCTGCTCTGTAAGATATTATTCTTTTGCCGTTACAATTGAGATTTAAACCTGCCATTCTGGATACGGCACCCTTGGAAATTACGATTTCGTTGAGGGCTTGAGCAGTGTAAATAATTTGATTTGAACGAACTATTTCACATTTCAGCATCATTCTTGTATCAATGGTTACACCTTCGACGTTTTCGATCTGAGAGGCGTTTTCCACCTTCAGAAGCTTGTCAAGAAGCTCTATTTCACTCACTTCGAGCTCTGCAAGATAACCAACCCGTCCCATGTTCATGCCGATTATGTAAGCACCGCCCTGTGATGCACGTTTAGCTATTTTTATGATTGTTCCGTCTCCTCCGAAAACAATGCAGATATCCGCCTTTTTAAACGCCGCATATTCTGGTATATATTCAATGTTAAAGGGCGCAAGTATGGTGTCTGATAGGGGAGGGTTGTCAAAATAAGGTCTCTTGAAAATGTCGGACATGATAACCTTCACATCATATTTTGCAAGAAAATCAAGAAGCTTTCGCGTGTTGGCAAGCTCCTTATCCTTATTTGGATTAACATTAATCATTATTTTCAGCATATTACCTCTCCAAATCCGTTTATTGTATATATTCTAACATAAGCTGTATAAATATTCAATAGAATTTAATTATTTTACTCTCATATACATTAAAAATTCTTTGTTTCCGTCACCGCCGGTTATCGGTGAGTCACAGACACCCAAAACTTCAAACCCAAACTCTTCTGCAAAGGCAACAATGTCGGAAACAACCTTTTTTCTGATTTTATCATCCTTTACAATACCTTTTTTGCCAATTGCGCCTCGGCCCGCTTCAAACTGCGGCTTTATAAGAGTAATAACCTCGGAATTTTTTCTGCAAATTCTCATAATAGCAGGGTAGAGCAGCTTCTGTGAAATAAAGGATACATCCATAACAACAATGTCAGCGTGTTTTCCGTCAAGCACTTCGGTTGTCATGTTTCTTGCATTAAAACCTTCTATGTTAATTACTTTATCGTTGTTCTTCAGCTTGTCTGCGAGCTGACCCGTTCCTGAGTCAATTGCATAAACGCACGCAGCACCGCAATTTAACAGACACTCGGTAAAGCCGCCGGTAGATGCGCCGATATCGACACAAACTTTTCCGTTTACGGTAACTGAAAACGTTTTTAATGCGTATTCAAGCTTATGACCTCCTCGACCTACAAACTCGGTTTGAGTTGACTTTTCAACATAAACCTTATCTGTGTCATGTATGTCATGAGAAGGCTTTGTTATTACCTCGCCGTTAACTTTTACTCTTTTTTCGGAAATAACCGACTGTGCCTTGCTTCTGCTTGAACAAAAGCCGTTTTCAAATAAAAATATGTCAAGTCTCATGAAGCTTTAGCCCTCCAAATGTTTATATAGATATTATAAAATCAAAGTATATGTTTGTCAACGAAAAAACAATTTTAAATTTATTGAGAAAAACTATTGCAAATTATAAATAAATTTAGTACAATAATGGGGAAGAATAAAGAAAGGATGAATATCATGGAAAATCAGGTAACAATTTTCGACCATCCGCTTATAACCCACAAAATTTCTATTCTAAGGGATGTAAACACCGGCAGTAAACAGTTCAGAGAGCTTGTTGAAGAAATAGCAATGCTCATGGCATATGAAGCTCTCAGAGACCTTCCCACAGAATATGTGGAGATTAAAACTCCCATTACAACTACAAAAGCTAAAATGCTTTCAGGTAAAAAGCTTGCAATTGTTCCCATTCTCAGAGCAGGACTTGGAATGGTTGAGGGTATTCTCGCACTCATTCCTTCTGCAAAAATCGGACATATTGGCCTTTACAGAGACGAAACTACACTCGAACCTCAGGAATACTACTGCAAGCTTCCCGAGGACATCGCAAACAGACTTGTTATTGTGCTTGACCCCATGCTTGCAACAGGCGGTTCAGGTGCTGCTGCTGTTGATTTCATTAAGAAGCGCGGTTGTAAGAATATTAAGTTTATGTCTATAATCGCTGCTCCCGAAGGTATTAAGCGTCTTACCGAGGCACATCCCGATATTAAGCTTTATTGTGGATGCCTTGATGAAAAACTCAATGAAAACGGTTATATTGTTCCCGGTCTCGGCGATGCCGGCGACAGAATTTTCGGCACAAAGTAATTCTTATATTAAATTACGGTATAGCGTTCTGCTATACCGTTTTTTTATTTTCTGAACCACAGCAATTTATTGTTCTCAATACAGGTATCAATTTTATCTTGAGCTTTAAGATATGTAAGATATGATTTCAAGGTACTTCCGACAAGAACATTCTGCTCATGAGTCATTGCAAGATCGTAATGCGAAAACAAAAGTGCCAAAAGTTCCTCGAAGCTCTTAGGATTTTCAAGAAAAGACAGAATAACCTGATAGATTTCAATAACCTTTTCTTTGTTTAAACTGCAAAGCTCATTTAAATTATCGCATATATCACAGTGAGAAGGAACGTATAAATCAGCTTTTATATCACAAACCAAGTCCAGTGTTTCAAGATATGCCTTGACGTCATATATAAAGGAAACGGCGTATTTTTCAATCGTTGCCTTGCTTGAAACGCAATCAGAGGCGAAAAATACGTTGTCAGGCGTTTTTATGCCAATCATTTCAAAAGAGTGTCCCGGAAGATCTATGACAGAAAGAAAATCCGGAAAAGCATCAGACGTGATATCTTCACAAAAACTTTCACTTGCCAAAAGAAACTTGTGTCTTAGGTTGTCGTAGGGATTTGCTCCATATAAAAAGGAAGGCTCAAGAATAGGGGAGAGTGTGAAGGCTTTTTCTATACCCTTGGCAAATATCTTACAACCTGTCTTTTCTTGAAGAAAACGATTGCCGCCAATATGGTCGGCGTGAGAATGGGTGTTGATAATAGCTTTCAGTGACCAACCGTTATTGTCAAGAATTTTCAGAACTTTTTTTCCTGCATCCTTGTCGTTTCCCGAATCTATAAGAAAAGCCTCATTTTCGTTGTGAATATATACACCGATTTTTGCAGGACAGTTGATATAATAAGTGTTGTTTCCGATCTTGTTTAATTCATACATGATAATAAACTCCAAATAAATAATATGCAGGTTGCGATAAAGCACAACCCGCTGAAAACTAAAGATTCTCGTGTGCAGTAACAAAGCTTGCAAGAATGTCAACAGCAGCATCAATTCCTACTGCATCAGAATTAAGCGAAAGATGATAATTTTCTGCATCACCCCATCTTTGTGAGGAGTAATAATTGTAATATGCTGCACGCTTTTTATCCTTGTTTTTAAGAACACTCACTGCTTTGTCGGCTTCGATGCCGTAATATTTTACAGCACGCTCAATTTTGTGCGCCTCGTCGGAGTAAACAAAGAAGTTTATAACATTGTCGTATTCCTTTAAAACATAGTCAGAGCATCTGCCGACAATAACGCAGGGACCTTCTTCGGCAACCTTTTTTATAACCTCTGACTGCGCGAGAAACACCTTGTCGGATAAAGGAAGTCCGTAAATTCCGTCAACCGAACCAAACATTGAGAGTGAGTACAAAAAGCTGTGCGTAGATAACTGCTCAGCCTTCTCAAAAATTGCCTCAGAATAGCCGCTGTTCTTGGCAGCAAGAGTAATAAGCTCGTTGTCATAGTAGGGAATACCGAGTTTTTCGGCAAGCTTTTTTGCAATAAAACGTCCGCCGCTGCCGTACTGTCTGCTTATAGTAATTATGGATTTCATTATAAGACCTCCTGATGCCGTATTCTATGTAATTATACTAACATAAATTGTAAAAATTGTCAACACGCGGCGAGATAGCATGTTGACAACTATGGGCTATTTTTCAAATTTTAAATATGCATTAAAACAGACTTTTCCGTTTTCTTCATTGTGAGCAGAAAAATCATACTCGCAGCTTTCAGCGTTATACAACGATGAAATTACAAGCTTATCATGAATCCGAGCTTCGTTTTTATAATTTATCTGTAAATACATACCAACATCCGATTCATGTAATTTGGGATCTATCGTATCAAACAAAAAATCTGAATAGAAGGTATTATTAAGGTGATTGTTCATATCTAAGAACGAGTATTTCACTTCCCGAACATCTGTTCTCAATAGGGAATTAACGTCTACAATACGTCTGACGTCCTCAAGCTCGAACAAATCATCATCGCTGGGCGGGAGATGGCCAATAGAGTCAATAGCCGAAGGGCGAAGAATAGAACGTTTTTCAAGGTCAATAAGAACCCACATAGACGATGCTACTGCGGCGGTTTTTTCACCGATTTTGATAATAAAATCTCTTGGAAAAGAAACACCGCGAACTTTTCTCGGATGAGATATAACCGCAAGTTCGTCATAGATTTTAATATCGGATAAAATTTTCAATGACATTTTTGTAAGTACGAATGCGATGTTATGACCGGCAAGAGTAAAGTAATCAAGAGATGTACGGTTAACATCATCACCGGCAGCTTTTTGCAAAATCTTCAGCAACGAAGATATTTTTATGTTGCCGTTAGGCTGCACATCATAGCTTTCAACTTTGGCTGTAAATTCAATGCTCATTTTTTCACTTCCATATAATATTTGTCTAATGCTATATTCTTATTAATACCCCGAATTATATAAAATTTTTATTTTATATAATTGGCACGATAATTTAATGCATAGCAAAAACTATACACTCCCCACGATGCTTCCGACATCATAGAGCTTATCGTTGTTGAGGCAGCATATATCTGTATTATGCTTTATTATAAATTCATGTATTTTCTTGTAGTCAGGATGAAGAGAAAGATTTCCGTTAACCAAAAGCTTTCCGTCAACATATCCTGTACAGCCTCCAATAAAACCGTATTGGTATCCATCAAGGCGTACGTGCCCTTTATCTATCAACAGAGAATCAATTCCATAAGAAGTGCATGATTTATATATTCCTGCATCTTCTGTTATGACAGCATTATCGCTGATAATACAGGTTGAGCACTTTGCATAGCCTTGGGATACATCAATAATGCTGAAATTCATCGCGTTTGCGTATTCGATTATTTTTTTGTGCGTATATTTCTTGTTACATATAATTTTGTTTCCGATAACCGCACAGTTAAATGAAATATCTTTTGGATAGCTTAATATTGTTCCTTCTTCCCTATTGCAGACAACTACATCGCAGCTATCGAACAAATGTGCGGCATCGCTTGCTGCAAACCATTTGTCGCCTATTTTTACGCAAGACATATCGGGATGAGCCGATACCGGTGCAGGAAGAACATCTATTTCAGGCATATATATCAGGCTGTAACCCATTTTTTCAAGTGCTTCAGCACTTATTTTTGATATTCTTGAATCAACAATTAAGCGGTTACTCATTATTTTTACCCGAAAACAGCTTAATACAGTCTATTAGACTGCGAACAGGCACGATTTTCGCCTTTCCTTTGAGCTGTTCAAGCTTTTGTTTTGCTCTTTCGTAGTTTCTCATTGGAATTACAACAGTTGTAAATCCGAGCCTTACAGCCTCTCTAACTCTTTGTTCTATATTTCCGACAGCTCTGCATTCGCCTGCAAGTCCTATTTCGCCAATTGCTATCAGCTTATCATCAATAATAATATCTCTAAATCCGGAAATTATCGCAAGACATGCTGCAAGGTCGCTTGAAGGCTCATCAATTCTAAGACCTCCGACAATGTTTATAAAAACATCGCTTGTTGAAAGATTGAGTCCGAGTCTCTTTTCAAGAACAGCAGTCAGAAGCGAAAGTCTGTTATAATCAAAGCCTGTTGAAGCTCTTTTTGGAACGGGATATGCTGTCTTAGTCACAAGAGCCTGTATTTCGGCGAGAATCGGTCTTGTGCCCTCCATTATGCAAAGAGTACAATTTCCCGAAACATTTAGAGGTCGCTGGGAAAGCAGATACTCTGAAGGGTTTTCGACCTCGCATAGACCTTCCGAATCCATTTCAAACATACCTATTTCGTTTGTAGAACCGAATCTGTTCTTTACAGCCCTAAGTGTTCTGTATGAGTACTGTTTTTCACCCTCAAAATACAGTACCGTATCAACCATATGTTCAAGAATTTTCGGTCCTGCTATGCCGCCGTCTTTGTTTACGTGACCGACAATTATTACTGATATATTTTCACATTTTGCAAGCTTAATAAGCCTTGAGGTTGTGGTTCTTACCTGAGTAAGGCTGCCGGGTGCTGACGATGAATTTTCATCTGACAAGGTTTGTATGGAATCTATAACTATAACATCAGGATTTACTGTATCCGCTTCTGCTATTACTTCATCAATGTCCGTTTCGGAATATATTAGAATATTTTCGCTTTCAACTCCAAGCCTTTTGGCTCTTAGCTTGATTTGTGCAGGAGACTCCTCCCCTGTCACATACAAAAGCTTTTTGCTGTCACCCAAAAGTCCGCAAACCTGCAAAAGAAGTGTTGACTTGCCGACACCCGGTTCACCCGAGAGCAGCGTAACAGAGCCTTCTACAATGCCGCCGCCAAGCACTCTGTCAAACTCGTTCATACCTGTCTTGACACGTTCGCTGTCATCATAGCTTATACTGTTAATAGGATTTGACAGCTGCTTTGAGTGAGGCGCTCTCACACCGCTTTTTTTGCGTGTAAAGGCAGGCTCCGATGCAGTAACAGCCTGTTCCTCAATACTGTTCCAAGCACCGCAAGCAGGACATTTTCCAAACCATTTGGCAGTAACATTTCCACATTCGCTGCAGACAAATTCGGTCTTTGTTTTCATTTACATCATCCTTTTATACGGACACTAAATTGCCGCTTTCTGTTAAATATTCAAGCATTGCCGAAAACAGGACAAAGGACAGCTTTTTCCTGTATTCCTCATCACAAAGCATCTTTTCCTCTTGAGAATTTGATAGGAACCCGCATTCCACAAGAATTGCAGGACACGACAAATTGTTTAACACATATATGCTTTTGCCTGATTGCTTTATCTTTCTGTTATTGTCAGGCTGCAAAAACTCTTTTGTTTTGTCCTGAACAGTTAACGCCAACAGCCTGCTGTCTTTATGGTGCTTTGAATAATACACCTGAAGGCCGTTATATTTTTCTATCGGGAATTTATTCTGATGAATACTGATAAAAACGGGATTATCATAGGATTTTGCTATTTCAACCCTGTTTCTGACATCATAATACTTTTTCTTCCCTGATTGCCCGTCTTTATAGAGCATTACATCGTCGTCACGTGTTGTAATGCAGTCAATATCCGTAAGGCTGAGAAAACTGTAAAGCTGCTTTGAAATCATCAAATTGATATCCTTTTCAAGCACGCCCGACGCGCCCGTGGCTCCGCCGTCTTCCCCACCGTGACCTGCATCAATTACCAATGTGACACTGCAATTTTGAGTGCTGACAACATTTTGAGACTCAGTGCCGCTCGTGACAAAAAATTGAATTATGCTGAACAGAGCGGTAACTGCAACAATTAAGAGAGAAATACACATAAATTTGGAATACTGTAAAAATGTCTGTTTTTTCAAAATATCACCTTATAGTAGTATTTAATTGAACTTCTGTTTTACAGACCTTTTTATTATGTATATTCCCAATGCTCAGATTTATTTCTTCTTTTTTTCAGACGTGTCTACGTGAATCTTGCCTTTGAATGCAAGATTGTATGATATAGCACAGACAACGGGCATTACAATCAGCAAAATTGCAAAAATAAGACTGTTTTCGCTTAAAAAGACGAGCCATTCCGGCGCATCGGAAACAAGAAGGTGGGTGGTCGTGTCCTCTGTTCTGTTTATAAGACCCGTGTCAATGCCGAGATACATTCCCATCAGGAAAAATCTGATTATAACATTAATAATAGCTTTTAAGCTGCCGAGGGTTGCAGGTGAAGTTAAAAGGCTGATTATCGACTGAAACAGCACAATAACAATCGTAGGAAGATATGAAACCAAAGAGTAGACAAGACCTGTATACCACTTGCCCACAATTCTTCCCGCAGTATGGGAAACAAAGTCCTTTTGACCGTCTTCTATTACGGCATAGCAAACAAGCGAATAATAGAACAGAACAGCAAAAACCGATGCAGCAATTTGAACAGTTCCCTTAAACGGACTTACAACAAAAAGACCTAACAGAGACATAGCAAACTGATAAATGAACAGCTTTGAAATCATATGTCGTTTTGTTCTCAAAATTTCAAGCATTAAAATATCCTCCTAAAAAAAGTATTGGCAATTAGAATAGATTATGTTATAATTAATTAAAGAATAACAAAGGGGTGAAATTTGTGTTTGATTTTGGTGATGCACCTGAGGTTGTTCAGCGATTTCTTAAGTATAAAAGAACAGTTCAGAATCGTTCAGAAAAGACTGTGTTTCAGTATTACCATGACCTGAGAACATTTTCGAGGTTTTTGCTGATTGACCGCTACAAAAACAAATATAAAGGAGTGGCACTTGCAGAAATACCCTTCAGCGACGCCGATGATGAGCTTCTGCTGAAAGTGAATTCCGAAGATATCTTCAATTTTTTGGCATTTGCCGTCACTGATTTAAACAATAACGTTTCTTCAAGACAGCGAAAACTATCCTGCATAAGAACCTTTTATAAATATCTGAACAAAACACTGAGACTCATAAAAGAAAACCCGACAGAGACGGTTGACACCCCGACAAAACCAAAAAAGCTGCCCAAATATCTGACTCTTGAGGAATCCAAGCAGCTTCTATCGGGAATAGAAGGAAAAAACGCCGTAAGAGACTTCTGCATCGTTACGCTTTTTCTTAATTGCGGAATGAGAGTTTCCGAGCTTGTGGGAATTGATCTTTCAGACTTAAAGCCTGACCTTTCGTCTGTAAATGTCACAGGTAAAGGAAGCAAGGAAAGAATATTATATCTTAACTCTGCCTGCAGAACGGCAATTGAAAACTATCTTAAGGTTAGACCTTCCGATGCCAAGGGAAGCGATAAAAATGCACTGTTTATTTCAAGAAACAAGAACCGAATGAGTGTTCAGACGGTACAATGGACCATATATAAGCATCTTAAGGCTGCAGGTCTTGAAAACAGGCATATGTCAGTACACAAGCTCAGACACACAGCGGCGACCCTGATGTACCAGCACGGCAAGACGGATGTCAGAGTACTTAAGGACATTCTTGGACATGAACAGCTTTCAACAACCCAGATATATACTCACGTAAATAACGATATGATTCGTGAGGCGGTTGACAACAATCCCCTTTCGGATGTCAAAAGAACAATATCTGTCAAAAAAACAGCAGATTTCAAAGACGAAAATAAAGAAGAATAGCATAACAAGTGCCAAAAGGCACTTGTTTTTTTATCCTCTGTCAACAAAAACAGCCTCACCGTCTTCGCCATCGCCATCATTGTATGAGCTATTGTTGATATCATCATTGTAAAACGGGTCTATCATATATTTTTGAATAACGGGATAAGAGGCATAGCCGGAAATAAACATACCGAGTGCAATAGTGATAATAAAAGGAAGCATAATGCCGAGAGAATTTAAAAGAACGAATAAATAGAGATTGATAAACACAAGCACGAGTATTCCGAATACAGCAACAAAATTGCGCTTAAGTCCAAGGAAGGTCAAAAGAAAAGCATCCTTAAAAATCTTGTATACTGACAAATCAAAAGTAATCATGATTGTGTAAATATAAAATCTCATAATGAAATAGAGAACGCAAAGGAAAATGGAAAAATAAACAAGTATGCTGTTTATGAATGTGCCGCTTTGTCCAATCCAGAACAAAAAATCATATATGAGAAGAAAAGAAATGGCAACGTCAGCAAGACCGACAATGACAGCCTGCTTAAAATTTCTCTTGATACATCCGAAAAAGTCTGAAAAAATGAATATCGGGTCTCCCCTGTTATATCCTCTTATGCAGTACGCAGCACCCGTATTTGAAAGACCGAAGGTTAAAATCAAAAGAGCTGAAATTCCGTAAAAAACATAAGACCATGTCGTTGGAACAAAGGCTGTTCTAAAAGAACCGATAAAAGGAAAAATGGCATGAAGAATGCTTGAGTCTGAAACTGAACTAAAACCGAAATATGAAGAAAACATGGGACTTGAGGTAACAATACGTGTTTCATCAAGCTGACCTGTTAATACAAAAAGTAAAAAGAAAACAGGAAAATTGCAAAGAACATAAACAAGATTTAGATTTGAAATGTTCCAGAATTTTCTGCCGAGCATTACGAAAAAGCCCTTGAAATTTGTAGGTATTTCAGAATACTCATCATCCTTGGTAATGGGTTTAGACGAAAACATCTTAAATAAATTGAATTTTTTCATAAATTTGTCCGCAACGCGTTCTCCTTTTTATAAGAAAAAATAGATATGCCATAAACACATCTATTTTAAAATAATAATATTAACTTGTAATGAAAATTGTTACAAATAAATGTAACCTATTGAATCATTATCTCGAACGGTGATTGAATTTCAAATAAGAATTATCGAGCTTGGACTTTATATAGTTTGAATAAACGAGGGTTGAAGAAATATCTGCATGACCGAGTATGTTTTTTATGTCATTGATATCTGCACCGTTTTCGAGAAGGTGGGTGGCAAAGGAATGTCGAAGAGTGTGAGGGGTAATGCTCTTGTTAATATTTGCAAGTGATGCGTAAGATTTAAGAAGTTTCCAAAAGCCCTGCCGCGTCATTCTTTCGCCGTTAACATTTACAAACAGCGCACTCTCTGAGTCACTGACGAGAAAATAATTACGAGCCTTTGTTATATAATCCTCAAGAGCTTTTACCGCCTTGGGATACAAAAGAACAACTCTGCTGTTCTTTACACCCGAACCGTTTCTGCAACGAACATAATTCATTTTAAGATTAACGTCGGAAATATCAAGATTCATCAGCTCCGTGACCTTCATGCCTGTTGCATAAAGCACCTCGAGCATTGCTTTGTCACGCTTACCCTTAAAGTCCTTGACATCGGGGATAGAGAGCAATCTGTCGATTTCATCCTCGGTGAGAATTTCAAAGAATTTTTTCTCGGTTTTATCGTTTTTAACATCAACAGCGGGATTCAAGGTTAATACATTGGAACCAACAAGAAATTTATAAAAACCTCTCAGCGACGACATACACCTTGACACGGTTGCAACACTTCTGCCCGAGGCAGTAAGAACGGACTTAAATTCACCGATATCATCGGAGCAGGCATTTTCAAGAGAAAGCTTCTTGGTAGCCAAAAAATCATTAAAATTTAAAAGGTCTCGCTCATATGCAGCCAAAGTATTAGCCGAGGTTTTTCGAGAATCCCTCAGATATATCAAAAAATCATTTATTAGTTTAATGTCAGACATTTTCTACTCCATACAGTATCAACGCGCAAGCTCATCAGCTCTGTTTGCGCACTTATCCATTGACCTGTTCATCATTTCATAATATGAGTCCTCTTCAAGGGACTTTATTGCCTCGATTGTAGTACCGGCAGGAGAAGCTACCATTTTTATAAGCTCGTCGGGCGACATACCGCTGCTTATAAGCATCTCAACAGAGCCCTTAAGGGTTTGCAGAACAAGCTCTTTTGCGTTCTTTTCGGAAATACCGTACTCAACAGCCTTATCAATCATGGATTTTGCAAGCATATATACAAAAACAGGACTTGAGCCGTTTACGGGAATAACCTTGTTCATGAGAGACTCATCGAGAGAACATACACATCCGCACGAAGCGAATAAGGTGCAAATCTTAGAATACATCTTATCAGTAACAAAAGCGTTTCTCGAAATGGCAATTGCACCTAATCCAAGCATTACAGGTGTATTCGGCATAACTCTTACAACGGGACAACTGCAGTCAAGCCTGTCACAAACATACTCACAGGAAATACCCGCAGCTATGGAAATAAATGTCTTGGTACTCAGGTCAACTCCAAAAGACTTTATATCCTTTAAAAGTGCATCATAATCCTGAGGCTTGACGGCGAGCAAAATGTTTTCAGAGCTTGACACAGCATCGCAAAGTGATTCACACTTATTAACTCCGAGCTTTACAAAGCTCTCGGCTTTATCCTCAAACTTATCGTAGACATAAATACAATCGGGAGAAATCCTACCCGAATTTATTACAGATTTAATAATGGCACCTGCCATGTTGCCGGCGCCGATAAAAGATATTTTCATAAACATCATCCTTAAATGTGGTGCCTTTATATAATAATACTTTTTAGATCTTTTTTCAAGAGCAAAAAGCGCTTTTCTTCATTTTTGTAAATCTTGACCATGCATTATGTAAACCGTGTTATGTTAACTTAGTAACCGAGTTATGTAAATCAACATGGTGTGCTTGTCTGACAATATAAATCTACATATTGACGCGGTTTTGTTGAGCAGGCAATTAAATTATTTTACCATACTAAAATTTGGTCATATTGCCCAACGTGCATTTCCTGCACTTTTTCAACAACTCTATTGCAATTAGGCTCGATTTATGATAAAATAGAATAAATAATTGCAGATGGAGAAAACGATGCAGGAATTAAAGCTTGAAAAAGTATCCCCTACCCTTTCGGTGTATCAGTCAAAAGGTGTCTTTTATTATGGAACTGATGCTGTTTTGCTTGTGAAATATGTTCTTGATTTTTATAAGAATAAAGGCGCAAAAAAGATGTGCGACCTTTGTTCGGGTACAGGTATTATCCCTCTGATGCTTTGCGATTCCAATGAAAAGCTGTCAGCGTTTGGTGCTGAGATTAATAAGGAAGCCTGCGAAATATCATCCATGAGCGCCAATGTCAGCGGCTTGTCCGACAGATACACTCAGATTCGCTGTGACATTAAGGATATTCGCTCACACTTTGATGCTGAGTCCTTTGATTTTGTTACCTGCAATCCTCCATATATGACGTCGGAATGCGGATATATGTGTGAGGATGATTATAAAACCATTGCGCGTCATGAAATACTTTGCAATATTGACGATGTGTTTCGTGCTGCCTTTTATCTTCTACCGACAGGTGGCAATGCTTTTATTGTTTATAGAACAGACAGACTTTCTTCTCTGTTTTCTGCTGCTAAAAGCAACAGGTTTGAAATTAAAGAAATGACGTATCTTATATCCTCCTCGCTTCCCTCCTCTTCAAAGCTTGTTGTTTGCAGAGCCATGAAGGATTCAAGTGAAGGACTTAAGGTGTCTGTCAGAGAAATTAACGAAATGCTTTCTTAAAGGTGATTTGATGATTAATAACTCTAAGATGGGTAATTATTACTCAAGATTTGCGTTCATTACTAAAATTATCAGGTATTTTTGTACCTTGGCTTTTATTCTGTTTTTACTCTCGTGTATTCTCATTTTCAGAAATGACATCACAATAGAGAATATACAGCTTATTACAAAACATATCACCTTTGGTGCGGGATCTTCTGCGGCATATACTGATGAATTTCCCATCTCTGCAAATGAGAGCAGCGAAGTTTTTATGGTACGAGACAATCTTGCTGTTGTTGATAAGAGCGGTATAAGTCTCTATGAACTGTCGGGGCAAAAGCTTTTCAATTTCCGATATGCATACTCTACCCCTGCCGCTGTTTCGGACAAGCATCACACACTTGTTTATGATATAAACGGTGATGAAATTGCCATTTATAATTCATTTTCGAGAGTATATACCGAAAAATTCCCGTACAGTGTGCGCTGTGCCGATATTAATGAAAACGGCTTTGCTGTTGTTTCCAATGCCAAAACCTATCGTTCATCTGTTTATGTTTACAACTCAGATTTTAATAAACGAATTTTTGAGTATTATTCAGCCGACAATTACATAACTTCTCTTGCGCTTTCACAAAAGGCAAGGGAGCTTGCTATTTCCTGCGTGTCCTCCGATGACGGTAGTTTTGACAGCAGCATCAAGCTCTTTGATGTTCGTTCTCAAAATCCTACACACACCTTTGAGCTTCCCGGCGAGATGCCTGTTAAGATTGGTTATTCATCTGATGAGGAAAATATATTTGCTATAACCGATAGTAATATTCACTTTTTCACATCTAAGTTAAAAAACATAAAATCCTATAAGTTCAATCAAAGTAAGACAGACTTTTATAGGATTAAGAACGACATTATAGTTCTTACCGAAAAGAACAATCTGTCAGGAAACTCAATGAAGGTTATTGGGTTTAAGACAGACGGCAGTGAGCTGTTCAGCCTTGATGTTAATGATGAACTTTACGATCTTGCAATCGGTAACGATAAAATGTTTGCTCTCGGAAAGCACTCGGTCTTTGAATTTTCAAAGGACGATGACGGCAAGTACTGCCAAACGGGAGTCAGAGCAGTTGATACAAAGTATAACCATATAGTTACCGACACAAAGGATAATTGCTATATTACCAATTCTTCCTCATGTATCAAAATAACTTTCGATAAATAAAAGGAACATTAAATCATGAAATTTCTGATAATCGGCGATGTCGTCGGTCAGTGCGGAACGGAGTTTTTAAGAAGAAATCTTTCTGAAATTTCAAAACGCTTCTGTCCTGACATGATTATTGCCAATGGTGAAAACTCTGCCAAAAACAACGGCCTTGATCTTGCAAGTGCCGAGAGTCTGTTTTCTTCGGGTGTCGATGTAATAACAAGCGGAAATCACATTTGGCATAAATTTGAAACACAAAGCTTTATTGATGATTATGAAAACATTTTGCGTCCTGCAAACTATCCGGGCGAATGTCCCGGTAACGGTTATGTTATCTTTAAAGCTATGGGCGTCAGGGTGCTCGTAATAAACGTAATGGGCACCGTTTATTTGGATAGTCTCTCCTGCCCGTTCCGTACAGTAGAACGTATTCTTGAACGCGAGAATGGCTCATATGATATTTCTATTTGTGACTTTCATGCAGAGGCTACCAGCGAAAAGGCGGCTCTTGCACGATATTTTGACGGTCGACTCACTGCGGTAGTCGGAACACACACTCATGTACAGACAGCAGACGAACGTATACTTCCAAATGGCACAGCATTTATAACCGACCTTGGAATGACGGGTGCATACGAGTCGATTCTTGGTGTTGACAGCGACAGAATAATCAAGAAGTTTCTAACTAAAATGCCCACTCGTTTCGAGCAGGCAGAAGGAGAATGTCAATTCAATGCAGTTGTTTTAGATGTCGACGACGGCACATTCAAAGCTCGCAGCATTGAACGTATTTTTATTATTAAATAGCGTTTTAAAGACCTGCCTTTCGGCAGGTCTTTTGTCTTATTAAATTAGATTTTGAAGTAATTAACGGCAGACTTAAAGAGTCCGAGGTCATAGTTACCGGGAACATTCTGATAAAGACCGTTTCCGATTCTTTCGGAGTGTCCCATCTTACCAAGTACTCGTCCGTCAGGCGATGTAATACCTTCAATTGCATAGTAGGAATTATTAGGATTGAAGTGTATATTAGCAGTAGGATTACCGTCAAGGTCTACATACTGCGTAGCAACCTGGCCGTTTTCAATAAGCTTCTTGATAAGCTCTTCGGGAGCTACAAATCTACCTTCACCGTGGGAAATCGGCACATTGATAATATCGCCGACATTTACATTCTGAAGCCAAGGCGAAAGATTGGAGCAAACTCTTGTTCTTACAATCATAGACTGGTGACGTCCTATTGTGTTGAATGTAAGTGTGGGACAGCTTTCGTCTGTATCAATGATTTCACCGTATGGAACAAGACCGAGCTTGATAAGTGCCTGGAAGCCGTTACAGATACCGCCCATAAGACCGTCTCTGTTCTTGAGAAGGTCATGAGTGGCATCCTTGATTGCAGCATTTCTGAAGAAAGCAGTGATAAACTTCGCCGAGCCTTCGGGTTCATCGCCGCCGGAGAAACCGCCGGGGATAAACACAATCTGACTTTCTTTAAGCTTCTTTGAGAACACATCAACAGATTCCTGAATAGCAGATGCATTAAGATTCTTTATAACAAAGATTTCGGGCTCTGCTCCACCGTCAGCGAATGCCTTTGCGGTATCAAATTCGCAGTTTGTACCGGGGAATACGGGAATAAGTACCTTTGGTTTTGCAACACCCACTTTGGGAGAAACAACCTTTGATACACCGCACGAAACAGCATCAACCTTGTTTGCAAACTTCTGCTCAACATTGAAAGGATATACCTTTTCAAGCTTATCTTCATAAGCCGTGAGAAGCTCGCAGAGACAAACCTTTTCTTCGCCACGTGCGATGCACTTTTCTTCGGTTGTGTAACCGAGAAGCATGCCGACGTTTACGTCTTCTGTAAGTTCAAGAACGAAAGCACCATAGCAATAATCAAAGATTGCATTGTTGCAGAATTCACCGTCATACTTAAAGCCAATAGAGTTACCGAGGCACATCTTAAGAACAGCTTCA
>JAZQIW010000033.1:0-17991 GCA_045541355.1 Eubacteriales bacterium
CTTGTCCCTGATTTTGACGAATAAAAGAAAGCCTTTTTCAAAACCGCCTGTGTCAAAATCAGCAATTTTAATGATACAAAAATCCCCCGACCGAGCCACTCCCTCTTTTTGAGTGGAGCGTTTTTCGTTTCTTTTGGGGCGTGCCAAAAGAAACTCGGCACCGCAGTGCCGAAACACTCCTGCCCGACAAAATGTAACTTAAAAAATTCGCCGACATCGTTGTTTGATGTCGGCGAATGGCTGTAATCGAGCATTTTGCGTTTTGGTTAAACCCGAAAAAAGAAATGTTGCGCTTGCGGTTTCTTTTGGCGAACCTTCTCTTTTTCTAAAGAAAAGGTGGAAAAAGTAGAAAAGGTGGAAAAAGAGGAAAAGGTAGAAAAGGTAGAAAAGGTGGAAAAATCACATAAAGTCTTTTAGAATTCTTCCGCTGTTGAGAAGTCCCGTTGAGTAGAGAAAGAGAACATCGGCTCCTTCAAAATCCGCCATGCTTGCGGCAAAATTAGGAACCATGTACCTAAGGTCAATAAGAGTCACCTTGCTGTATGCATTGGAAAGCAAGGGGGCAATGCTTGAGCCGAAGGAGTCGCGGAACACAATGAGCTCTCTGTCAGAGCTTGCATTCGGGTTTTGGATGGTTATAAAGGGCTTTGCGCCTGCACAGAAAACGTCATACGGGTCAACGTTTGTAAACATATCCGTTGTATAAACGGGATAGGTTTCGGGTTTTCCCATGTCATTTATCACCGTCATAACAGATTCTGACATTCCGCTGCTTGTAAGGTACTTAATCTCATCGGGTTCAAGGCTTATTGCCGCCTGTCCGAAGTATACGCCGTAGAAGGGAGAAAGTGTTTTTACCTCAAAGCCCTCCTCGGGTGTGACGGTTGCACCGGCATTCATTTCAGAAACAAGAGCCTCAGCAACATCTACAATCTTGTCCTGACTCCAATGGGAGTCGGTTTTATAATAGTCGGAAAGCTCAAGAAGCTGTGTAATATCAATATATTCTGCCCCCTGCACCTTATCTGTGACAAGACCTATGAGCTTTTCATAATCAAGCGAAGGCCTGCCTGAGGGCTGTGCCGCGAAATAGTGCTTGTCGGGAATAATGGAAAGGTATACATTGTTTGTATCGTCAAGCAGCCTGTCAATCACTTTGTTGATATTGTCCGCCGCATATTCTACCTGAGCTTCATCAAGCTTATCCTCAATCTTTATAACCGATAAGCCATACTGATATATCTTATTGTTATCCATTTTAAAGAAAACATCGTTATAAAGAAACGCCTTCAAAGCGCGGAAGGAATCACGAAACGGAAACTGGTCAAGGTAATAGCCTTCTATCTCCTCAAAGGGATTCTCTGCATTTTTGACCTCATCAAACTGCTTGAGAGGACGACGTTCAGCAACCGAAATCTTTCCGTCGGGCATCAAAACAAACGCCGCGGAAAGTGCACCGATAACAAGGCAGAACACGCAAATATTCAAAACAAGTCTCAGTTTTTTCACAAGTCTGCCTCCTTTTAAAATCTGAAATACAAGAACGGATTAAAGGAACCGTCTACAAGAAGTGCGGTACTGAAAAGAAGCATAAGCACAATAATTAAAGGCTCTGCAACAGTGAGCACAATTGAACCCGCCTTACTGTCGGAAAATCTGTCATACAGCTTTTTGGGCAGCGGCAAAGACGCAATTATACAAACAATGAGAACGACAAAGAAGCTCTTTGCTATATAAAGCGTAGATGCATCGTAAAGACTTATATTTCCGATACCGAACATTCCCGAAATATATGTGGATATTTCTCCTACCGATGAGACGCTGAAAATTACAAAGCTTATAAGCACGGTAAAAAGCACATATGCATGACGAATTACAGCGTGGCATTTTTCGAGAAGCTTTCCAAGGAACAGCTTTTCCACAACTAAAAGCACACCGAAATACAAACCCCAAAGAACAAAATTCCATTCTGCGCCATGCCAGAAGCCTGTAATCATCCACACAATAAGAAGGTTACGAAGCCATTTAAGTGTGGTTGTTCTGCTTCCGCCGAGGGGAAAATACACATAGTCTCTGAACCACGTTCCGAGAGTCATATGCCATCTGCGCCAGAACTCGGTTATGGACTTTGATATAAAGGGATAGTTGAAGTTTTCGGGGAATTTGAAAGCAAAAATACGTCCAATACCTATTGCCATATCAGAATATGCCGAGAAATCAAGGTATATCTGCAGGGAGAATGCCACGGCATACAGCCAGAACATGAGAACACTTCTTTCGCCTGCACTTGTAAGATTATCACACATCTCACCCATGGCGTTTGCAAGCAGTACCTTTTTACCAAGACCTACCGCAAAGCGTCTTATACCGAGCGAAACATCCTCCAAAGTGTGCTTTCTGTCATCAAGCTCTTTTGAAAGGTCCGTGTATCTTACGATGGGTCCTGCAATAAGCTGAGGGAAAAGGCATACAAAGGTGGCAAAGCTTACAAGATTTTTCTGCACCTTTGCTTTTCCTCTGTACACATCTATGGTGTAGGACATGGTCTGGAAGGTATAAAAGCTTATGCCTATGGGAAGATGAACATTTGTCAAAGGAATCTCTGTTCCAAGCAGCACATTTACATTTCCGATAAAGAAATCCGCATACTTGAAAAATCCGAGAAGTCCGAGATTAACTGCTATTGACATCACAAGAAACAGTTTTGTGATTTTTCTTCCCCTGTACTTTTCTATCAGCAAGCTCCAAGTATAATCTGAAACCGAAGAAATCAGCATTATTACTGCATAAGTTCTCTCTCCGAAATAGTAGAAAAAGAGGCTCGCAAGCAAAAGAGTGGCATTTTTAAATTTTTTTGGCACTGCAAAATACAGTGCCAAAGTTATCGGTAAAAAGGCGTACAGGAAAGTTACGCTTGAAAAAAGCATTGTTATACGTCTCCGTTTAGTTTATTATTTGTTTATTTGCCTTTATGCAGCAAGAAAGTTTGCAATGATTGTATTCGCTCTTTCTTCGGAAAGCTCAAAGGACTTGCTTTCTGCTTCCTCTTCGCTTACATCATCGCTCGGCATTACGTCAACGCTTGTCATAACAAGTATTGCAAGGTTGCCCTTGGATGCGCTCTTAACTGCCTTTGCCTGAACACAAATCCACTTTCTGGGGTTTGCATTTGCTTCCATCTCAGCTGCAAGGGCTGCGGCTTCCTCTTCGCTGCCTGTCTTGACAATAACAACCGAGTGAGGCTGTGAGCCCATCATGGGAAGGCTTTCTACTGCAAGGTAGGAGGACTTATAGGGAACAAATGCGCTGTATTCAAAGTTTTCTTCATTGAGTTCCATTGTTCCTACCATGGGCATTTCTTCGGGATTTATGCCTGCATAAAGCTTGTCGGCAAGCTCGTAAAGTGCATCAATGGAGCCTGCATCTTCTGCGGGTGCATCTTCAACCTCAGGTGCTTCAGCCTCGGGTGCTTCAACGTCAACCTCAGCATCAAGCTCAGGCATTACAGCCGGCATATTATCTTCATCGGGCATTACTGCGGGAACATCAACATCGGGGTCAACGGGTGTTGTTTCCACAACAACATCGGAGGAGTCTTCGACATCTGTTTCCTCTTCGCCTTCTTCTGTTTCGTCGGGCTCAGCGTTTTCATCGGAAACATCGGCTTCATCCTCGATTTCAGGCTCTACGTCTGTTTCGTCCTGTAAATTTTCAACAACATTGTCTACAACCTCGTCATTTTCCTTGCTGTCGGAGCAAGCCACCATGGATGCACAAACCAAAAGTGCAAGTGCAAGTGTTAAAATTTTCTTCATTTTGAAATTTCCTTTCGAAATATGTTTTATTTAACCTTTTTAGGTTACACAAAGCCTTAGACGGGTATATACATCTTTTGTTCCCCGTTTTTAAAAAAATATTTTGGATTACAGATTTTCCTGTATATCATCCAAAAATTCCGCAGTTATACCGGTGAAGTTATTACTTTCCAACAAGCCTCTTACCTCGTCTATACTGCATTTTTTAAGCTCCTCCACCTCACCCTTCTGAGGCGTCAGCTTTTCTATATCAAAATCACACCGAAAAAGCCATACGTCATAAAACCAATTACTGCCCTTCCAGTATTTTATTACCGTTTCTTTTACACATTTGGCTGTACAATAGCTGACATCAAGGCCCGTTTCTTCATAAAGCTCACGCATTGCCGCCTGCTTTGAGTCTTCGCCGCTGACAGCCGAGCCTCCGCAAAACTCCCATACGCCGCCGAACATTTTATTTCTGTCCCGCTTCCCTATTAGCAGCTCACCGTTATTATTTACCGCCGCCGCAAATACCACAAGGTGAAATTCATCGTCAGACATATCCTCGCTTCCCCTGACGCTCCTTCTTCCTTCTATTCTGTTTCTATGTATATCATAAATGTCCCAGAGTTCCATTTATTCTCCTTTTTCGGTAAACAGGTATACTTTTTTTGCAAAATCTATTGATAATTTCTTTTATTTGTTGTAGAATATATATACAGTATAACATACATTAACCAAAACATCAAGGAGAATTTATTATGCCGTATATTGAAGCTAAGTTTTCATGCCCCGTATCCCAAGACAAGGTTATAAAGCTTAAAAGTAGCTTTGGAAAAGCAATCGAATGTATTCCCGGCAAGAATGAGGGCTGGCTGATGGTCAACATTGAAGACAACAAGCAGCTTTTCTTTAAAGGAAATGCCGACGGCGACTCTGCCTTTATCTCGGTTGCAATACTCGGAAGTGCCACACGGGATGCATATGATGCTTTAACAAGAGAGCTGACAAGCATCGTTTCCGACATTACGGGCGTAAATCCCGACCGCATATACATCTCTTACCGAGAAGCACTTGTTTGGGGCTGGAACGGCTCCAATTTCTAAGGACGGTGAAGAACATGGCTGAAAAAAAGCTTTCGGTTTATGCAACAATTGCAGGGGACATTCTATCAAAAATCCATGACGGCACATATCCTGTGGGCACGCTTCTTCCCCCTGAAAGAGAGCTCATGGGAATATACAAGGTACAGAGAACAACCGTCCGACGCGGGCTTGACATTTTAAGCTCAAAGGGACACATCAAAAAAGCAGCGGGACTCGGTTCAATTGTCTATTCGCTTGAGCCTTTATCGGAGGTTGAGGAAAATACAAGCGACGCAAACTTTGAGCACCTTCCCTCTCGCAAAACAAAGAACATTTGCTTTTTACTTGAAAGCGGAAAAACTCCCGACACCCTTCCCTCCTCGGCACTTGACATAATATCGGCTCTCGGGAAGTATGCCAATGTATTTACAACCTCAAGCATTTCCGAGCTTCCTACTGACAGCGACGGAACAGTGCTGACTGTGGAGCAAGGTGCCGGCATTACAGCCTTCAACGTCTGCCTTGCGCTGAGTCAGTCCGACGAATACAGAAGCATTTATTTTGACCTTGACAAGGCGGCATACACCGCCCTTACATATCTTGAGGAACACGGTCATATCGGCATCGGCTTTATAGGAACAAGCTCCTCCATGCCCTATGAAAATGCTTGCTACGACTCCTTTGCCGCAGTACATTCAGGCTTTGACGAGGATTTTACTGTTCTATCGTCTCCCGATGAAAAGGGCGGCTTTGAAGGATATTCGGAATTATTCCGAAAGCACGGTGCAAAGCTTACCGCAGTATGCACGGCAAACGATGCAATTGCAAGAGGGGTTTTAAAGGCGGCAAAGTATTACAAAACAGATGTCCCCGGCTCCCTCTCGGTAATATCGCTTTGCTCTACGGACAAAAAGGAAAAGCTTGACCGCATACTTTTTGATGCAGACGGCTTTGCAAGGGAGCTTTTATACTCTCTTGAAAACAGCGGCAGAATATGCAGCATTCTCTTTGGCGGAAATCTTTCTGCATCGGGAACTGTCACAGATGCCCCCTCGACAGAGTCCAAGGGCTCATCCATGAAGGATTTTTTACTTTAAAAAAACAAATATCAATCGTCTCTCTTACGGGAGGCGATTTTTTGTTTTACAATCAAAAGCACAAGGCACCCTGCAATCAGCAAAAACGACATTACAACAGGCACATCACCGATTTTTGTATACAGCGTGACCTTTTGGGTTATATCAACATTGGCAGAAATTACTGCCCTTTCATTAACCTTTGTGCTGCACACTACCCTGCCCTTTGGGTCTATTATCTGAGAAATGCCCGTATTTGCGCTTCTCAATACCGACACGTTATTCTCTATCGCCCTCATTTGTGAGTGCTTTGCGTGTACATAGAGTGCGTTTGAGGTTTTATACCAGGAGTCATTTGTAGAAACGGCTATAAGTCTTGCGCCTTGCTTTACCTGCTTTCTTGCAGTTTCGGGAAAAATAGAATCAAAGCACACAAGGCAGGCAATCTTTCCGGATTCCGTTTCGGAAAGCAGTTCTCCCCTGCCGCTTTCAATATCTTCGCCGAGAATATTGATTTCTGACATAAAGGGAAAAAGCCAAGACAAAGCGTTCCTATACGGCAAAAATTCCCCGAAGGGTACAAGGTTTTGTTTACTGTAAACGGGAAGCGAAATGGAACCGTCGCGTTTTACATGATAAACGCTGTTATAGCTCTTTCCGCTCTCCTCATAGAAAGCCCCGACAAGCAGTTCACTATCAAGGTTTCTTGTCATTATTTCAACAGCTCTGAGGGTATCTTTTGCGTAATACGGAGTGACATAATCCTTTACAAGAGTTGTTGGAAAAGCCGTTTCGCACATTACGGCAATATCTGCATCAATGCCGTTTTGCTCCAAAGCCTTTGCCGCCTCTTTTGAAAGCTCTATATATATTTCCTCATGGGACACGCTATCCGACCACTTTTCACTCGAAGGAACATTCCCCTGAAGCACCAGTGCTCCTATTTTCTCTGATGTCTCATCCGCCTCATTCATGCGAAGCATACCGTAGGTCAAATTTGCACCGAAAATCAACAGTGCTGCCAACAAATATACAAGTGCTTTTCTTTGTCTTTTAACAAGCGACATTACAAACAGAGCTAAAAGTCCGTTTACAAGCACCATTACAAAGGTTACAAAGTAAGAGCCGAAAAGGCTTGCCGACTGAAGTATTTCAAGTCTTGCCGTCTGAGATACAAACAGTCTTCCCCAAGGGAATCTGAGAGTGCCGACAGACTGAAAATATTCACCAAGGACATATCCCGCAGAATACAAAACCACTCTCACAATTCCGTTATCAGTCCACCCTGCCGCAATATGCGAGGCAAGAAGACTGAGGCTCATAATTGCCGTATGAATCAGCGGTATTGCAGTCATTGCTATGATTATAACTCCTACACTTTCAGCGTTTCCGAGGCCTGCAAAATCAAGCGGGTAAAGGCTGACAAACCAGCTATACAGGCAGACATAGAAGGTTATAAAAAAGCAAAAAAGAGAGCAAAATACTCTCTTTAATGTCTTACGGTAACAGGATATGTTACAAAACAGTATAACAAGGCCTATCCAGCCGAAAACATATGTGTTTTCATATGCAAAGGGGAGTGAAAACAAAACTGCACAAAGGCACAGAATCACTCTGCCCAAGGCATTATCCGACACAATGCGCTGAAATGCGACCATCTTTTCGTTCATGTACCGAGAAATCAACCAACAAGTGTTTCAAGGTATTTTGTGAAGTCGCCTACCGTCAAAATTTCCTTGATTTTTTCCTCGTCAAGGTCAATATCATACTTTTCTTCACAAATAGCAACAAGGTCTGCAAGTTCAAGTGAATTAAAGCCAAGGTCATTTATAAATTCTGCGCTCTCCTTGATTTCTGCTTCATCAATTGACATTTCCTCTACGAGCATTGCCTTAATTTCTTCAAACATTTCTCTTTCTCCTCTGAATGTTATTTTATTTTACAAGGAAGCGTTTAATCTTTCTTGTGGTGGTCTTTTCAAATTCGTTCTTTCTGATTTCGATGTTTCTTATCTGCTTGAAGGAAGGAAGCTTTTTATTAAGCTCCATAATCTTCTTCTTTATATCATCTGCAATTTCCCCGATATCTGTGTCCTTTTCATATGTGTTAAAGTCAGGATAGACAACTGCCGTGAGAACAACCTCCTCCGACTCGGGCTTCTTTCTGCCCACAACAACACACTCACATATATTCGGTATTTCATTTAGATATTCTTCAACCTCTTCGGGGAACACATTCTTACCGTTTTCAAGTACAATTACGCTCTTGCATCTTCCCGTAATATAGAGATATCCGTCCTTATCCATTCTTCCGATATCGCCAGTCTTGAACCAGCCATCCTCGGTGAACACCTCGGCGTTGGCTTCGTCATTATTGTAATAACCAAGCATAACATTTGAGCCTCTTACCTGAATCTCGCCCACAAGGTTTCCGTTCTCGTCGGTCTGCTCGGCGTCAATTCTTGCCTCACAGCATTCACAGGCAGGACCAACCGAGCCGATTTTTCTCTTATAATAGGGGTTTACCGCAATGAGAGGTGAGCATTCCGTAATGCCATAGCCTTCGCAAAGTGTGATTCCAAAGGAATCAAAGAACTTTGTAAGCTCAGGCTTCATCGCCGCACCGCCGCAGATAATCTTTTTGAGGTTTCCGCCGAAGGCTGTAAGAACCTCTGAGAAAAGCTTTTCTCTTACGTCTATACCAATCTTACGCATGGCTCCGGATGCCGCCATGCCTATTTTCAGCTGATTCTCCTTACCCTTCTTTCTAACCTCATCCATAATCTTCTTCTGGAAGGTGGAGGCAAAAAGCGGAACAACTACTATACCCGTAGGCTTAAAGCGCTGGAGATTCTTAAGCACGTGCTTAAGGCTGTCATTTATACAAACCGTAGCACCAAGTGCCTGAATTGCAACATTGATTGTAAGCTCATAGGTGTGATGGATGGGAAGAACCGAAAGAAGCACATCCTCTGTATAAAAGTCAGTGGCTCTCACCGCCGCCTTTACACATTCAACCTGATTTCTCTCGGAAAGCATTACGCACTTACTTGAGCCTGTTGTGCCCGAGGTAAAGAGCATTACGCTCATATCTCCTCTTGCAGGCCTTCTCATTATGTCAGCTTCCGTATCCCTTGCCTTTCCCTCGCCCTTCTTTACAAGGTCCGAGAATTTAACAAGCTTTTCATCGTCAACAGTCCATTCTTCGCCGTCATCAATTCTGACAATCATTCCGAGCCTATCAAATACTCCCGCTTCCTTCAATGCCTCATACTTCTGGGAATAAGAGGGGCTCATAACTATAACATCAGCCTCTGCAATTTCAAGGAAGCCGCGAATCTGGTCATACAGCAGCTCCTTATCAAGAGGAATTGCCACACCGCCTGAGCTGATTACTGCAAAATACGTTTCAAACCACTCGGGACAAGTCTCGCCTATGATGGCAACCCTTTTGCCTGCATAGCCGCTTTCCCTAAGTGCGCAAATCATATTTTCAATATTTTCACTATACTCAAAAAAGTTTACTTCTACAATTTCTTTATCTTTTCCGATATACTTGAACGCAGCCTTATCGGGTCTATGAATTGCATTATACTTTGCAATTGCACGAAGGCTTGTTGCGTGTCTTACATCTCTTGGCGTAATTTTCATAATTAAATTCACTCCTAAAAATCGGATACGCAATGTATCATTATAATTATACCCACTTTTTATAAGTTGTCAATAAACAAACTATTAAATATTTATACGATGTTTCTTGACAGTGCCGAAAAGTAAGTATATAATATGTATGTATGGGTTTATATGCTCGCAAAACACATTATCAAATCAGTTTATACCGTTTTTTTAGGGAAAGGATACACTCATCTATGAACAGACGTGAAATAAGAGAAGCAGCTTTATGCATGGTTTTTGATTACAGCTTTCACAACGAGGGCGAAGGAGACGAGCAGCTCGAATTATACTTAGACAATTTTCAGGACAAGGACAAGAAGAACATATCCGATGAGCTGAGAAACGATGCTTATTTTACAAAGGTTTATTTCGGTGTTATTTCCAACCTCGGTGAGCTTGACGATATTATTTCTTCCCATTCAAAGAGATGGTCAAGCGCGAGAATTTCGCGTGTTTCAAGATCTATTCTTCGCCTTGCACTTTATGAAATCAAATACATGGATGATATCCCTACGCAGGTTTCAATAAACGAGGCAGTAGAGCTTGCCAAGAAATTTGACAGCGACGAAAGCTATACCTTTATTAACGGCATACTCGGCGCTGCCGTCAGAAGCGACGACAATGACAGCCCGAAAGGCAAGGAATAAATGAAAAGCTTTTTTCTCGGAGTTGATACAAGCAACTATACCACAAGTCTCAGTCTTGTATGCGAGGGACAGGTGGTTTCAAACATAAGGCGGCTCTTGCCCGTCGAGCATGGAAAGAAGGGGCTGCGCCAGAGTGACGCGGTCTTTCTTCATACAAAGGCACTTCCCGAGCTTTCAAGGCTGCTTTTTGAAAATGCGGGCATTTCCCCCGAGTCGATAAAAGCCGTCGGCGTTTCTTCAAAGCCGAGGAATGCCGAAGGCTCTTATATGCCCTGCTTTCTTGCGGGCATTTCCTATGCTTCGGGAATTGCACACGCCCTCAACATTCCTTTATACGAATTTTCTCACCAATGCGGACACATAAGTGCCGGCATCTATTCCTGCGGCAATGATTCCGACATTTTTAATGACACCTTCATTTCCTTTCACATATCAGGCGGTACAACCGAGGCTCTATTGACGAAAAAAAGCCATGACGGTTATGAGTGCCTCATTGCGGGAGGAACAAATGACGCCTCCTGCGGTCAGATTATTGACAGGGCGGGGGTTATGATGGGAATGGATTTCCCTTGCGGAAGGGAGCTTGAAAAGGCGGCATTACTTTCCGACGGTAAAACAAGGCTTCCGTTATGTGTCAGCTTCAAGAATGGATATTTTTCCATGTCGGGACTTGAAAACAAGGTATCGAAGTTTTTATCCGACAACTACAAAAAAGAGGATATTGCCCTGTTTTTATTTAAAAGCATCGCAGAGGCAATAAAAAAATCAAGCCTTTATTTAAGGGAAAAGTACGGAGAATTACCCATTATTTATGCCGGTGGCGTAATGTCAAACAGCATAATACGTTCTGAGCTGTCAAAGCTTTGCGGCACGTATTTTGCCTCAAGTGAGCTTTCAAGCGACAACGCCTGCGGAACGGCACTTCTTGCGTACAGACATCATCTCGAAAGGAGTTAGAAGCATGAACAGCACCCCTCTTGCCCTTACCGTTTCCCAGCTGAACGAATGTGTTAAAACGCTTATTGACTCCTCGGGTCTGCTTTCAAACGTATGTGTTATCGGTGAAATATCAAATTTCACGAATCACTACAAGACAGGGCATTTATACTTTACACTCAAAGACGAAACAGGTCTTGTGAAGGCGGTAATGTTCAGGACATATACCGCAAATTTGAAGTTTGTTCCAAAGGAAAACATGAAGGTGCTGGCATACGGCAGAGTATCGGTTTTTCCGCGAGACGGCATATACCAGCTATACGTTCAGGATATGGAGCAATTTGGCATAGGCGACCTTTACCTTGCCTTTGAGGAAATGAAAAAGAAGCTCTCTGCAATGGGGCTCTTTGACGAGGAGCACAAAAAGGCTCTTCCAAAATTCCCAAAGCGCATAGGAATCATAACGAGTCCCGAGGCGGCGGCTGTTGCCGACATGAAAAACATTCTTACGCGTCGTTTTCCGCTTTGTGAGATACACATTTATCCTGCCCTCGTGCAAGGTCCGTCAGCTCCCAAGGAATTATGCGACGGCATTGTACACTTTGACAACGACCCCGACTGTGATGTTATAATAATTGGCAGAGGCGGTGGCTCAATCGAGGATTTATGGGCATTCAACGACGAAACGCTTGCAAAAACAATATATGCCTGCTCAACCCCCGTAATTTCGGCAGTAGGGCACGAAACCGACTTTACAATATGCGATTTTGTTGCCGATATGAGAGCACCCACTCCATCTGCGGCAGCAGAGCTTGCCGTTCCCGACATAAATGATTTAAAACGACGTCTTTCTGCGTTATCATCTGCCGTCAACATGAAAACGAGCGAGATTGTTTCATCGAAGAGGCAGCATCTGACCGCACTGTCCGAAAGACGTTCCTTAAAGAGTCCCATGTACTATGTAGATTCAAAGCAGGAGCTTTTACTGAGTGCAGACAAGAGAATTACAGATGCTTTCGGTCTGCTTTTTACGGCAAAGCAGAACCGTTTGTCGGTGGTTTCATCGCGTCTTACTGCTCTTAATCCCATGGCTGTTCTGTCAAGAGGATACTCGGCGTTATTTGACAGTGACAACAAGGTAATAAATTCCGTCTCTACACTAAAGGCCGGAGAGGAAATCACCCTAAAGCTTTATGACGGCTCGGCAAAGGCAAAAATCACGGAAACCATCCCGAAAGGAGAAGAATAAAATGGCTGCAAAAAAAGAAAAAGAACTCAGCTTTGAAGAGGCTTTATTACGAATTGAGCAAATAGCAAACATACTTGAAAACGAAAACCCCAATCTTTCCGAGGCACTCGGGCTTTACGAGGAAAGTGCAAGGCTTTTAAAGGACTGCAGCGATATGCTTGACGAGGCACAGAAAAAAATCACGGTGCTTTCAAAGCGCGCTGAGCAATAAATCACACATACAAAATATGCGGCTCGGTACATAAGTATCGAGCCGCAAGCTTTAATCATCATTCGCTTTTTTAGAATACTTTTCCCATCTGCCGCTTTTATATCTTAAGTACATAATTACAGCCCTTAACAAAAGGTCAAGCAATGTTATACACCATATTGCAAATATTCCGAGCTTTAACACATACACAACAAGCGCCGTAAGCGAAACTCTTATTATAAGCACGCAGACAATTGCCGAGTACAGAGGGAATTTTGTATCCCCTGCACCCTTGAGTGCGCCCGAAAAGCAAGACTGCACACTCGTTACGACTATCACAAATCCGCATATGTAAACAAGTTTTTTGGATATTTCTATAACATTAGCATCTTTTGTATAAAGTGCAACAAGATTTCCCGCAAAAATCCATACCGCAAACGCCGTTATGACCGATATAAGGAAAGACAACTTACATATGGTTGACACATAATATTTCGCTCCGTTTTTATCCTTTGCACCAAGGTGCTGACCGATTATTGTACCTGTCGCCGAGGAAAAGGCTGTACTTATGGTAATAAAAAGAGAGTTTATACTATTTGTTACCTGATGTGCTGCAAAGTTATCGGGACCCGTTGAAACAACTATCTTTGAAAACAGCAGCATACCCAACTGAAGTATCAGGCTCTCACCTGCGGCGGGAATGCCGATGGAAAGTATTTTTTTCGATATTGAAGCATCAGGAACAAAAAAGGGCAGCTTTTTCTTTTTCACCGTACTGTTATCAGAATCAAAATTTACGGCAAGATGTTTATTTTTCAGCGAAAACCTTGATTTTTTCGATGTTACAAGGAAAATAACAGCAAACATCATGGCAAGGAATTTTGATATTGCCGTAGAAAGTGCCGCACCCTGTGCTCCCATTTCGGGAATGCCCACGGGTTCAACTCCATATATGAATATGTAGTTTCCTACTACATTAAGGAAGTTGGCAAGCAAATTATAAATCAGTGGTATTCGGTTTTCTCCCGCTCCTCTCAGGGATGCGGTTATCGACATCGTAACCCCCGAAAAAACAAGCCCCATTGAGCATATTCTGAAAACATCGACAGCATCGCTTGCCACCGTGCCCTTCTCATACACGCTTCCGTATTCACCTGCGGTGAGAAACTCTATTGCCGAGGGTGCCGAAAGAACAGACAAGACTGTTAGCACCGCTCCCAAAAGAACATTAAGGATTATACTTGTCCTCATAACCCTTCTTGCAGAGTCAATACGTCCTGCGCCTATGTTCCAGGCAACACGCGTTGATGTGCCCGAGTTTACGGCTGTAAAGAGCACAACAAACATATTTGAAGGGCTTATGTAAAGACCTATCGCATTAAGTGCGTCAGTACTGTACTGTCCCGCCATCATATGGTCTACCATTCCGAAAAGCGACGACAGTATAAGCTCCAGCAATATCGGTATTGTAAGTCCGAATACGATTTTTAAGGAGCCTTTCTCAATACCCCAAAAGCCCTGCAACGGTGGTTTGAATTCCTTCTGTTTTACTGACATATCTCTACCTCCCCGAGGTTTTAACGGGTGTTCAGAAGTTTACAAAAAGAGCCGACACGCACCTTTTGCCAAGGAACGTGTCGGCAAATCTTAATTATTCAGCAGTTGTTTCCTCTGCGTTTTCTTCAGTCACTTCTTCAGTTACTTCTTCGGTTACTTCTTCTGTTCCCTCTGTACCTTCTTCGGGAGTTTCCGCTTCTGCGTTTTCTGCACCCTCAGCAGCTTCCTCTGCCGCCTTAGCATCCGCTTCAAGCTGTTCCTTGAGAGTTGTCTCCACAGGAATGAGTGTATATCCGCCGTTACCGTCATCACCGATTGTATAACCGGAGGATACGATTACCTTATCAGCTATGCTTTCAAGGGGTGACCAGTCTGTGATTTCATTGCCTGAAAGGTTGAGTTCAACAATCTTTGTAAGGTCAAGACCTGCAAGTGCAGAAACATCTGTAATTCCGCAGGAAGCAAAGTAGCCTCTTTCAAGATTCTTGAACACTCCGAGAACCTCAGAGTCAATTGTTGCACCGGAAACCGAAACAACCTCTGCATTTGTAAAGTACTTTACATCGTTGAGCGATATATCTTCGCCCTTCATTTCAAACATAGCACTCTTTGAAAGTGAAACGGGGTGTTCTTCCGTAACTTCGGGAATTGTTTCCTCGCCTGCTTCTTCAGCCGCCTCTGCCGCTTCAACCTGTGCCATGTACTTATCGTACTGTGCCATGAAATCATCATAGCCGAGGAAAAGTCCCCAGTTTGTACCGTCGCTTGAGATTTCAAGATACTTAACCTCTGCAAGGTCTTCGGGTGTTACGTTTCTTACTCTCTTATCAAGAGCCTGTCCGAGAGCTGTTGCAAGATCTTCGTTTTCAAGATAAGCGGACTTTGACATTACTCCGCTGAATACTACGTAAAAAATCGCTGCTGCTACAAGAATAATCGCAATAAGTAATGCAACAAAGCTGTTGCGTTTGTTTTTCTGTGTACCGGTTAAATTTGCCATAATTTCCTCCAAATATTCAAATGTCTTTTTGCGATAAATCGCTGTTTAGCATATTATAACACCCTTTTACAAAAAATACAACCACTTTTTCAAATTTTTACGAATTTGCATAAAAAAATTACATATAGGAAGAATGTTGATTGACTGGAAGATTAAAAAGTGTTATAATATTATTACAAACGAAGGCGAAGGAGCATGAAAATGACTGAGAATACCGCAAAGCAGAAAATCCAAGAGCTTTCATCGGCTATCGACTATCACCGAAGAAAATACTATCTCGACGACAGTCCCGAAATCACCGATGACGAATTTGACAGGCTTTTACACGAGCTCAAAGCCCTTGAAGAAGAGTTTCCTCATCTCAAAAAGCCGACCTCCCCTACTGCAAGAGTCGGCGGATATGTTGCGGAAAAGTTTGAAAAGGTAACTCACGCAGTACCTCTAAAAAGTCTCAACGATGTTTTCAGCCCCGAGGAGGTTGAAGACTATCTCGAAAAATGTGAAAAGGCTCTCGGTCACAAGCCTCCCTTTGCCGTTGAATACAAAATCGACGGACTTTCCGTAAGTCTGGAATACGAAAACGGAATATTTACAAGAGGTGCGACACGCGGTGACGGAACGACAGGCGAAAACATAACCGAAAACCTAAAAACCGTCTCGGCTATTCCCTTGGAGCTCACAGAAAAGATACCTTATCTCTGTGTAAGAGGTGAGGTATATATGCCAAAGAAAGCCTTTGCTCTTCTCAATGAAACGAGAGACGAGAACGGTGAGCCTCCATTTGCCAATCCCAGAAATGCCGCTGCCGGTTCCCTTCGTCAGCTTGACAGCAAAATCACGGCAAGCCGAAAGCTCAGCATTTTCATTTTCAACATTCAGTCAATTTCCGACGGCTACGAATTTTCCTCACACAAGGAAAGCCTCGACTACCTGAAAAAGCTCGGGTTTGTTGTCTCTCCCGTCTACGACACCTTCACCGAATACAAGGACATCATAGAAAGAATAAATCTTTTCGGCGAAAACCGTCAGTCTCTTCCCTTTGACATTGACGGTGCGGTTATCAAGGCGGATTCCTTCAGCGACAGAGAAGTTCTCGGAGAGCTTCCGCACGTTCCCAAATGGGCCATCGCCTACAAGTATCCCCCCGAGGAAAAGCCGTCAAAGCTTATATCCATTGAAGTAAACGTGGGGCGCACAGGTGTTATAACTCCATTTGCAGTTCTTGAGCCTGTAAAGCTTGCAGGAAGCACCGTCAGCCGTGCAACACTTCACAACGCCGATTATATAGCCGAAAAAGACATTCGCGAGGGCGACACGGTAATTGTCCGCAAGGCAGGCGACATCATCCCCGAAATTCTCAAGGTTGACATGAAGCACAGAGGCTCACAGCTCCCCTTCAGAATGCCCTGTGTCTGTCCCTCCTGCGGCGAAAAGGTTTTACGAGAAAACGGCGAGGCGGCATACCGCTGTACAAATCCCGAGTGTCCTGCACAGCTTTCAAGAAAGCTTGAGCATTTCGTTAGCCGAGATGCCATGAACATTGACGGTTGCGGTGAGGCTCAAATTGGCGCACTCATTGCCTCGGGGCTTATAAAGGATGCAGCTGACCTTTACTCCCTCAAGGCAGAACAAATAGAGGCTCTCGACCGCATGGGCAAAAAGTCGGCACAAAACCTGACAAACGCCATTGAGGCTTCAAAGAAGGCAGGACTTTCACGTCTCATTCACGCCCTTGGCATCCGTCATGTAGGAAAACAAACAGCAAGCTCCCTTGCCAAGCATTTCGGCTCCCTCGATGCACTTATGCAGGCACAGCCTGAGGCTCTTTCGGAAATTGACGATGTGGGTGAGGTTGTTGCTGCAAGCATTTACAATTTCTTTTCGCTTGAAGGCTCAAAAAAGCTTTGCTCAAAGCTTACGGATGCAGGCATTTTGACTACCGACAACACCTCCGAAAAGAAAAGCTCACGTCTTGAAGGTCTCACCTTTGTTATTACCGGAACGCTCCCCGGCATGAAGCGTGAGGAAGCCGCTTCTCTTATAGAAGAACATTCGGGAAAGGTTTCATCCTCTGTTTCAAAAAACACAAGCTTTCTTCTCTGCGGCTCGGATGCAGGCAGCAAGCTTACCAAAGCCGAAAGTCTCGGCGTTAAGGTCATCAGTCTTGATGAGCTTCAAAGCATGATATTATAGTTTTTTCACGCTTTTTCTTTAGAAAAAGAAAAAGCTTAGCAAAAAGAAACCGTGACCGCAACTTTTTGGGTATTTATTAAACTCAAATACTATTATCTCGATTACAGCCATTCGCCGACGTCAAGCTCCGACGTCGGCGAATTTTTTTAAGTTTTATTTTGTTTGACGGAAATTTCGCTGTCTGCGGACAGCGAGCCGTACCTTTGCTGTTTTAAATTACATTTTTATCCGGCAGGGAGTTCCGCGGCTTGCGAGCCGCGTTTTCTATCGCAAGCGATGTTATTTGGGTTTGCAGAACGTGACCGCGATGTTGGGTGTCGGGCCGTCTCGACCCGTGGAGGCTTAACACCCTCCGTTTGGGTGGGTGCTGATTTGGATAATTGAATGCCCGACCGCTTGGATTTATGGCGGTCGGGTATCGTTTTAATCGAGAATATTACGTTTTGATTTAATAGTTCAAAAAAATGTTCCCGTTATGAAAGTTCTTTGCGAGCTTTCTTTCAAGAAAGCGAAAAAACTGCTGTTTGTAACTATTACTTAAAGTCAAATGTCGGATTAGGGAAAATTCTGACGTAAGCCTTGCCGAG
>JAZQIW010000034.1:0-5183 GCA_045541355.1 Eubacteriales bacterium
TCTGAGAATACAGCCTTTAAGGAACACTATTGTTCGGATTCCGGGACCATCATGGGTAGAGAACTTCTGGATATCGAAGATTCTACCCTTTGTATTCATTATTTGTTCGCTTGAATCCATAAGTTCTCTCCTTTCTTACTCTTTTTAAGTTACATTTTTTAAGTTACAATTTTGCCCGACAGGAGTGTTTCGGCACTGCGGTGCCGAGTTACTTTCGACCCGCCCCGAAAGTACTCACACCATCGGGCGTACTAAATTTCACCCAAATCAAAGATTTGGGAAATTAAGTAAAGGCGCTCCACTCAAAAAGAGGGAGTGGCTCGGTCGGGGGATTTTTGTATCACTAAATTGCTGATTTTGACACTCACGGTTTTCGAGGTTTTATCTTCGGTGCGTCAAAATCAGGGATGCGTGTAACTTTATGTTACTTCTCCCCCGACGCTCCGCTGATTCTCCCTCTTTCGCCGTGGTGGCTTATCTCCCTCCGTTTGGGGTTGTGCTAATTTCGGGTTTGAATCGGTTGGTCGGTTGCGTTTATGCCGACCAAGCGACGTTTTAATCGAGAATATTACGTATTGTTCAAAACCAAAAAATCAATGTTCCTTTCACGGTTTCTTTTTGCCAAGCTTTTTCTTTTTCTAAAGAAAAGGTGGAAAAACCCCTGCTGTTTGTAAACTAAAACCTTACCTGTTCAGTTCTGTTAATGATATCATCCTGAAGGGACTTAGAGAGGGTAGTAAAGAGTGCGCTATAACCTGCGACGCGAACAACGAGGCTGCGATAATTTTCGGGGTGTTTCTGAGCATCTCTAAGGGTTTCACGGCTTACGACGTTAAACTGCATATGCATACCCTTCTGATCGAAGTAGCCTCTAAGGAGGGCAACGAAGCTTTCGAGGCCTGCCGCGCCTTCAAGGGCGGAGGGGTGGAACTTCATATTAAACAGAGTACCGTTAGAGGCGATACCATGGTCAAGCTTTGCAACGGAGTTAGCGGAAGCTGTGGGACCGTGAGTATCATAGCCTGCCGAGGGAGAAACGCCATCGGCAACAGGCTTCTTTGCGCATCTGCCATCGGGAGTTGCACCCGTCTGTGCTCCGAGGGGCACGTTTGCCGAAACGGGATAAAGACCTGCCTGGAACATACCGCCTCTTGTATTCTTAAAGGTTTCAAGAGGTCTTGTATAATAGTAAGCAGCCTCTCTTGCAAGTGCGTCAACGTCATCAACGTCATTACCGAACTTATCAAGGGCGAGGATATCCTCTCTTATCTTATGGTATTCTTCATTAACCACAAGGCCGTCGGCTTTTATCTTATTATATATATCCGTAATCTGATCCTGAGTTACAGTCTTTCCCTGTGCACGAAGAGCTTTGGCGGTTTCGTTTGCCGCAAGAAGAGCCTGCTCGTCATTGATTTCGATTATGCCGTAGTTATTATCAAGGGCATCCTTAATCTGGCGAAGAGTATATTTCTTCTGCTCATACACAAGGGTTCTTATGGAATAGAGCGAGTCTGCAACATTAGCAATACCAAAACCCTGAGGGCCTGTAAAGTTATAGACCGCACCGCCCTGTTCGGGTGTCTTTCCTCTTGAAATGCAGTCATCAACCATACTTGCAAGATAAGGAAGAGGACATCTTTCGGCATGGGCAAGGTCAATGGCATTATTTGCATTTACCATAAGAGAAATCATATAATCCATCTGCTTCTGATATGCGTTCTTGAAATCATCGAAGGACTTGAAGGTATCAATATCACCCGTTGCGGGGCCTATCTGAACGCCGCCGTCCTTGCCGTTGGAGAACACCAGCTCAAGAGGTCGGCACATATTGAAGAACGCCGCATCGTGCCAGCCCCATGTCTTTCCGGGGCACTGTGGCTCAACGCATCCTATAATATTATAGTTTCTTGCATCCTTAAGGGACACGCCTCTCGACATAAGCGCAGGAATTATAACCTCATCGTTATAGTAAGCAGGAAGACCAACACCTGTACGTGTGACCTCTGCCGCCTTGATGAGAAAATCGTGGGGAGAACCGTTCCACACTCTTACCGAAAGCGAGGGCGCGGGAAGGTTTGTATGTAATGTTGCCTCAAGGCACATATATGAAAGCTCGTTTGTGGCATCCCTGCCGTTCTCGTCCTGACCGCCTGCAATGAGGTTCTGGAACATACTGTATCCGGCAAAGCCTTCTGCACTTGCAGCATCACGGCACTTGTTAAGGTCGTTGAGCTTTATCCAAACACAGTCTATAAGCTCCTGAGCTTCTTCCTTGGTTATGGTGCCGTTTTCGATATCCTTCTTATAATAAGGGTACATATACATATCAAAGCGGCCGGGAGAAATGGAATGTCCGCTGGACTCGGTCTGGAGAAGCATCTGCACAAACCAGAAGCTCTGGCAGGCTTCATAAAAGCTCTGCGCGCCGTTTTCGGGAACTCTTGAGCAGTTATATGCAATTAATGCAAGCTCCTTCTTTCTTACGGGATTTGTTTCCTTTTCCATCATTTCAAGGGCAAGCTTTGCATATCTCTTGGCGTAGTAGATAACTGCCTCAAGGCTTATCTCAACAGCTTCAAGGAATGCCGACTTTGTATTATAGTCCTCATCGCCGAAATTCATCCTTGCCTTTTCGGCTCTTACTCTCTCAAGTATTCCCTTATAGCCAACCTTAAGCACTTCCTCATACTTTACCGTAACATGACCTACGCCGTTATAGTAGTAATTGCCGGGGGTGAAGATGTTGTGCTCCATGGCAAGCAGCGTTTCGTTTGCCATATAGGAAGAAGCAAGCTCGCTTGTGGTCTTTCCGCCCCAATACTTATAAACCTCATGGAGCGTTCTCTTTGTCTCCTCCGAAATGTAGAAGGGGTCAGCACTTCTTGTCTCAACCGTATCAAATTCGTCCTCAAGCCAAGAGAAGGAAAACTCGGGGAACACCTGACAGCTTCTCGGTCTCTTTGTGGCAGAGCCGACAACAAGCTCGTCATCCCTTATTGTCACGGGAATATATTCAAGAATATTTTTGAACGCCTTTGCCCTTCTTAAAATTACAGGCTCTCCCTCTGTTGACATATATGACTGGGTAAGAAGCACGGCTCTGTCTGCCTCTATCTGCGGCATTTCCTTAAAAAGAGCCGCCTTGAGCTTCTCTATTCTATCCGATTTCTTTATTGATTTTGCATTCTCTGTCATATTTGTGACCGTTCCTTTCCGTGCCGAAAAGTTTTAGCATTTTTTAGACAACTATGGTTATACATTTATACATATCAATTATATAACACAGTATGTTGTTTGTCAATAGGATTTTTTGATATTTTTGTTGATTTTGTTGGTTTTGTGTTGTATTTTTCTTTTTGCTCTCACAAAAGCCGGTGTCATTGCATCAAAAAGCAACAAAAAAAGCGAGACGGCAAAGCCGTCTCGCAAAACTTAATGATATTTTATTTACTTATGCGATAACTCTTACTCTGTAAACATTTTCAATAGCTTCAATCTTAGCCTTCAGCTCATCGGAAACTGCGCCTTCAACCTCTAAGAGTGTATAAGCGTTATCCTTTTTGGATGCATTGACAAGATTTGCAATATTAATCTTTTCATCCGAGAGGAGAGTTGTAATCTGGGAAATAATGGAGGGAACATTCTTATGAAGAACGCAGACTCTTATTCCGCCGCTGCAGGGAAGATATGCCGCAGGGAAGTTTACGCTATTCTTAATATTACCGCATTCAAGATAATCAACAAGCTCGTTTGCCGCCATAACCGCGCAGTTATCCTCAGACTCGGGTGTGGATGCACCAAGGTGGGGAATTGCAACGATACCGGGAACGCCAACCGTTTCCTCTGTCGGGAAGTCAACAACATATGAGCCGACCTTGCCGCTTTCGATTGCCTTCTTGATATCTGCATTATTTACAAGGTCTGCTCTTGCAAGATTGATAATTCTAACGCCGTCCTTCATGGTAGCGATGGTGCTCTCATTTATCATGCCCTTTGTGTCGGGGGTTGAAGGAACGTGGATGGATATGTAATCGCAGTTTGCAAAGATTTCGGAAAGCTCTGTTGCGTGCTTGATTTCTCTTGAAAGTCTCCATGCCGAGTCAACAGTAATGAAGGGGTCATAGCCATACACCTTCATGCCGAGATGCACTGCTGTATTTGCAAGAAGTGCGCCAATCGCACCAAGGCCGATAACGCCGAGAGTTTTACCGTAAAGCTCAGGACCTACGTATGCTCCCTTACCCTTTTCAACAGCCTTTGCCACATCCTCTGTAAGAGTTGATGCCCAATTGATACCGTCTACTATCTTTCTTGAGCCGAGAAGAAGAGCACAGATTGCAAGCTCTTTTACTGCATTTGCGTTAGCACCGGGGGTATTAAACACAACGATACCTTCCTCGGAGCATTTATCAAGGGGTATATTATTTACGCCTGCGCCTGCTCTTGCTATTGCCACAAGCTCTTTTTCAAATTCCATTTCATGCATGGATGCGCTTCTTACCATTATGGCATCGGCATTCTGCACATCTTCGCCTACATTATATTCATTTCCAAACACGGCTGTTCCGCATTTAGCTATTTTATTAAGCAGTTTTACATTATACATGGTTTATTCTCCTATTTTTGCTTTTTTAGTTACTTTTTTAGTTACTTTTTAAGTTACAATTTTGTCTGACAGGAATTTCGCTGTCTGCGGACAGCGAGTCGTACTTTTGTATCGACAAAAGTACCAAAAACGCCCACTCAAAAAGAGGGAGTGGCTCGGTCGGGGGAATTTTGTATCTTTAAAATGCTGATTTGACACTCACGGTTTTTGAGGTTTTATCTTCGGTTCGTCAAAATCAGGGATGGGTGTAACTATGGGCTACTTCTCCCCGACTCTCCGCTGATTCTCCCTCTTTCGCCGTGGTGGCTTATCTCCTACCGTTTGGGGTGGGTGCTAATTTGGGTTTTAATCGAGAATATTACGTATTGTTCAAAACCGAAAAATCAATGTTCCTTTCACGGTTTCTTTTGGCGAACCTTTTCTTTTTCTAAAGAAAAGGTGGAAAAGTCGAGCTCTTTGTAACTAACTTACGCGTTTTCCTGTTCGAACTTTTTCATAAAGTCAACGAGGGCTACAACGCCTTCTTTAGGCATTGCGTTATAGATAGAGGCTCTCATACCGCCGACGCTTCTAT
>JAZQIW010000035.1:0-5532 GCA_045541355.1 Eubacteriales bacterium
ACAAGCTCTGCGCCCCAGCCATAGCCGGGTGTTGACACATACGCCATTCCTCCGCCGAAAACAGCCTCGGTGATATCTGAGTCAGCAGGGTTCTCGCTATAATAGATAGGATTTCCCATGTCATCCTCAAGGGGATACTTATTAAGCTCTCTTATCATATCGGAATAGTCAATTCCAAGCTCTTGGAGGTACTCGTCAAAGGTAAGCTCCTTCATCCGATTTGTGTCAAAATAGTAGCCTGTATATGAGGTATCGAGAAAGCTTCCGAGAGTCGAGCATTTATTCTCTATAAGTATACCGATTATACCATCTTGTTCTGTATGGTAGTAGTCAACAAGAAACAGTAATTCGTCCTGTTCAAGTCCGGGTTCATTCTCAAGGTTATAGCTGACGCAGCCTCCCTCAAGAAGCTCTATAAACTCACCGAAACGCCACTTCAGCTTTTCATTGAAGCTTTCAATCTCCTTTGATTCACCCGTGAGCTTTGGATAAATTATGGAATGGTTCTCAAAGGTACTTCCGGGATACTCAACAGGGCGTTGATAGCTCTCGGCATTTACCACATATACGGGAGTTTGCTCATTTTCCTGTTCTTCGGTTATCACCTGCTCTTCCTGAAAAGATGCTTCCACATCGGATGGTTTAATTTCTTCAACCTCCGCCCTTACCTCGCCGCCGCTATCGGACAGGTTATATACTCCGAAAAGCAAACCGCAGGAGCACAGCGAAAGGCACAAAATGATTGAAGATAATACGGACAACATTTTTTTCATAAAAATCACTCTTTCTTTATTATTATGGTTAAATTGTTTTTTTGTTTGAATTCTTATAAACATCCTCGCGGACAAATCTATACACAGCCGCCGTAAGAGGAACGCCGATTATCATTCCGGGTATTCCGAATATTCCACCGCCGATGGTAATGGCAGCAAGTACCCATATTGCAGGCAGTCCTATTGACGAGCCTACCACCTTGGGATATATCACGTTACCCTCAATTTGCTGAAGAACAACTATGAGAATCAAAAATACAAGTGCCTTGACAGGTGACACCATAAGAATCATAAACGCTCCCACAAAGGCTCCTATATACGCCCCCGCAATGGGAATAAGAGCCGTAAAGGCAACAAGGGCACCTATCATTGTGGCATACGGCAGTCTGAAAACAAGCATTCCGATTGTACACATAAAACCGAGAATCACTGCTTCTATACACTGACCGACGATATAATTATGAAAGCACTCATTCACAATGGCTACTGTATATTTAATTCTTTCCGACACGTTTTCTTTTGTGTAGCGTTTAATTACTGCCTTTATCTGAGAAGAAAGCTTTTCCTTTGAAAGAAGAAGGTAAAAGGCAAATATAATACTCAGCAGTGCTGTAACAATCCAAGAAAAGACAGAGGTTATCATTTTTACCACGGCATCAACAACATTACCGAAATACGAGCCTGCCATTTTTGCAAATTCCAACAGTCTATCCTGCCAGTTTATTCCCGACAGCTGATTAATTATGTCCTCGGGTACAAAATCAAGCTTTTCAAGCCGTTTTACAAGTCCATCCATGGCATCGGGAATATAATCAAGTACAAGCCTTATACATGAAACAAGCTGAGGCAGAACAAGGCTGACAATCAAGACTACAATAAGAATAAGTGTAACAAAAGAGCCAACCATACAAACGGGGCGTCTAATTTTTTTCACAAAGCTTCTTTCAGACCTCGGAAAAAATCTTTCCTCATAAAAATTCATCAAAATATTTACAAGGTATGCGACAATTCCCCCCGCAACAAGCGGTGAAGCCGCAGACAAAGCTTGTGTCAAAAACATTTTCACCGAGGAAAAATAGTGTATACACAAATACAGCAAAAAAATGCTTATTCCCACTTTAAAGCAGGTCTTCCATTCGAGCCTCATATTCTCATCCCCTTTCTTTTATATGATTATACCACACTTTTACACATACATATGTAATTTTTGCAAAATGCTATTAAACTTTTTTATTTTACATTTTAAAGACAACATTTTTTGTTTATTCTATTGTCATTTCCAAAGCGTTATGTTATAATTTCTATGTATAATCAAAATCAAGCAAGGAGAATCTCTATGAAACAGTTACCCGCGTGGGAAAGACCGAAATCTTCCCGAATCTACATTCATCCCTATGCCTCCGAAAGACTTATCACCGTTTACCCCGACATGAAGATAACAGACCTTGATTTAAAGGACATCGGTATGCACTTTGACCAAGCTGCTTTTGGTGTTCACACCCTTTTCGGTGCAGAGCCGAATGAGGCTGACAAGGATAAAACTGTATGGAAAACCCCTGAAAACGGTCTGCCTGTTTATACAATGTTTAATGAGGATTCCGAGAACGGCTGTTTGATTACAATGACATCCTTCTGTTCAACCGACAGGCGTCCTTTTTCGTATTGTGAGCTTTCGGTTACAAACTCCGGCACTTATGCGGTTGAAGGCACAATGGGACTTCTCCCCCGATACAACAAGCGTGACCACTATCTTACAGGTCTTTGGAACACAGGCTACGAGCCCTACCACCCTAATGTAGGTCAGTGGTATCTTTCCTGGCTCAACGGATTTTCTCCCATTGAGGAGGGTTCTCTTACGGCAAAGGCAAAGGACAGCTACGGCTTTATGACAATACAGGAATACGACAACTGTGAGGTAAAATGGGTTTCAAGAAACGAACAAAAGAATCGTTTCAAGGCTCACGACTATTACAGATTTGACTACAAGCTGGCTCCCGGTAAGACAGCTACTGTCCGCTTTGTAATGAGAAGAGGTGAGGTTTGTGAAGCTCCTTCGTTTGATGAGGCATACACCTCCACCGTCAACTGGTGGACAAGCGTTCAGAACAAGGTTACAAAGCTCCCCAAGGGCAGCCGCGAAATAGAAGATATGTTCCGCCAAAATCTTACGCAGATGCTTCAGATGTTCGCTCACTATGAGGGTGAATATCCCGACGAAATATACACACGTCAGGGAGACGTTGGCAGATTCCAGTGGGTTTGGGAGGCTGCTCATTTCACAACGGTTCTTGATGATGTAGGACTAAAGGAATTTGTCACAGACCCCATCAGAATGTGGTACAAGGTATGGCAGGTCAAGGAAGGCGTCGAAAAAGGCAACATGATGAACCGTTTTGTAAGATGGGACAACTCAAACGGTTCTGCTATCTGGGCAACCGCTCACCATCTCTTAGCCATGAATGACAAGGCTCTCTTTGACGAATTCCACGAAAAAATGGATTTGGCTCTTGAATACATTCAGTACAGAAGAAGTCCTGAAAAGACGGCTGATGGTGAAGTCAAGGGGTTATTCTCCTCGGGTCAGGCAAGCGACTGGGGCGAAATCGGTCAGCACTGGACATACACGGATGCTGTCAATGTTTATGCTCTTGGTGTTATGGCAGAATGCTACGAAAAGTTTAATGCTGACAACGCAAAGTATGTAAGAGAGGTATATGAGGAATACAAGGGTGTGATAGAAGGCGTCCTCGCAAAATTTGCAAAAGAACACTCGGGCGAAAAAAGCTACAATATGCCGCACATCCTCGGTGTTGAATTTGAAGACAGCTACAACCACTGTTTCTCCACAGACGGCTGTCCCTACCTCATTAAGCTTGGATTTATGGATCCCAAGAGCGAAATATTCGAACAGATGGAACGCTTCTACACGGAAATCGGTATGATTGATTTAGAGCACGGTTTATCCTCAAGAATGACTAACGATGACTGCGGTGCTCCCGGTCTTTACGGCGATGTTTACTACACCAGTGTTTCGGAAATTCTTTGGATTGAAGCATGGATGAAGAGAGGCGAATACGATAAGGCAGAAAAGCTGGCAAAGGGTATTCTCAGATACCATGTTACTCCCGAATACATCACCAGCGAACGCTACTGCTCCTCTAACCCATGGTTTACTCCCTGGCAGCCCAATGCATCGGGTGCCGGCAGGCTTTGCAAGTTCCTTCTCGACTACTACGGAGTAAAATAAGGATTATTTAAGGAGTATCATTATGAGAAACAAATACGATATTGCCGCATACATTTGGCCTTCATATACAGGAGACGAGCCGAGAAGCAGAATTTTTTGGCCCGACGGCTACGGCGAATGGCAGACAGTCAAAAACGCAAAAACCAAGTGCGACGAGCACATCTGGCCGAGAAAGCCTCTTTGGGGTTATGTCAACGAGGCTGATCCATATGTTATGGAAATGGAAATTGATGCTGCGGCAGACCACGGCGTAAACGTATTTATATACGACTGGTATTGGTACGACAACCGTCCGTTCCTTGAGCAATGTCTTGACAACGGTTATCTAAAGGCACGCAACAACGAAAGAGTAAAGTTCTACATAATGTGGGCAAACCATGTGGCAACAACCCTTTGGGACGTGAGAACCGCGCACCTTAACATTCCCATCTGGGAAGCAAAGGGTGACAGAGAAACCTTCAAGGTAATTTGTGAGCGTCTTATAAGAATGTACTTCACCCACCCCAATTACTACAAAATCGAAGGAAAGCCTGTTTTCCAGATTTATGACTTTATCAAATTCATAGATGATCTTGGCGGCATGGAGGGTGCAAGATGGGCGATGGATTACATGAACGAATCTGCTATAAAAGCAGGTCTGTCAGGCATTCATTTTCAGGTATCTCTTCGCGCTCCGGTTAAAGAGCTCAAGGTACACAAGGATTTTGAGGGTTCATTTGCCGATGCTGTTGACTATCTCGGATTTGACAGTTCAACCCACTATCAATTCTGCGGAATCACAAACGCGCACCGCCCATATCCTGAGGTACTTAACGATGCCATGAAGGTTTGGGATGAATGCAGGCAAGCCATGAAGGCTACGTACTATCCGCACGTTTCACTCGGCTGGGACACAAATCCAAGGTTTATTCCCCTAAAGCCAAGCATAACAACAGAAACAACTCCCGAAAACATCAAAAAGGGATTTATTGAAGCTAAAAAATACATTGACTCTCATCCCGAGCTTCCCGTTCCGCTGATAACCATAAACAGTTGGAACGAATGGACAGAAAGCAGTTATCTTCAGCCCGACGACATCAACGGTTACGGATATCTTGAGGCTTTAAAGGAAGTATTTTTAGGTTAACACAATTACTCCCCGCCGTTTACTTATGTAGCGGTGGGGAGTTTCTTTATTTAGTTACATATTTACTACTTTTTATCAGGCGGGTATTTCGCCATCTACGGACAGCAATCCGTACTTTTGAGGGTTTTAAGTTACATTTTTGTCCGGAAGGAGTGTTTCGGCACTGCGGTGCCGAGTTACTTTCGGCCCGCCCCGAAAGTAACCAAAGGCGCTCCACTCAAAAAGAGGGAGTGGCTCGGTCGGGGGAATTTTGTATCATTAAAATTGCTGATTTTGACACAAGCGATTTTGAAAAATGCTATCTTTTGTTCGTCAAAATCAGGGACATTTGTAACTATGGGCTACATCTCCCCGACTCTGCGCTAAACCTCCCTCTTTCGCCGTGG
>JAZQIW010000036.1:0-5394 GCA_045541355.1 Eubacteriales bacterium
CTTTCTTTTTACAAAAAAAGTCAAAAAATTATTAAAATACCCTTTTCAAAACAGTTTTGTTGTGGTATAATATTGAGGTTGATAAAATTAGCATTTTTTGCGAGGTAAAGACATGAACAAAGTAGGTTTTGACAACGACAAATATCTTGCCATGCAATCGGAGCACATCAGAGAGCGTATATCCGATTTCGGCGGAAAGCTATATCTTGAATTCGGCGGAAAGCTTTTCGACGATTTTCACGCCTCCCGTGTTCTTCCCGGTTTCCAGCCCGACAGCAAAATAAAGCTTCTTCAGGAGCTTAAGGATGACACGGAAATCGTTATTGTCATCAACGCTGCCGACATTGAGGCAAACAAAACAAGAGGCGACCTTGGAATTACCTACAACGACGACGTTCTTCGTCTTATTGACACCTTCCGCGAGCTCGGTTTATATGTCGGAAGTGTTGTTATCACACGATACAACGGACAAAGCGGTGCAAATGCCTTCCACCGACATCTGACTCAGCTTGGCATTAAGTGCTATTTACACTACACCATTGCCGGCTACCCCTCCGACGTCAAGCACATTGTAAGCGATGAGGGTCTCGGTCAGAACGACTATATTGAAACAACGCACTCTCTTGTCGTAATCACCGCACCCGGTCCCGGCAGCGGAAAAATGGCTACCTGTCTTTCCCAGCTTTACCATGACAACAAGAAGGGCATTAAGGCGGGTTATGCAAAGTTTGAGACATTCCCCATATGGAATCTGCCTCTAAAGCATCCGGTAAATCTTGCCTACGAGGCGGCAACTGCCGACCTTAACGACGTCAACATGATTGACCCGTTCCACCTTGATGCCTACGGAAAAACAGCAGTAAACTACAACAGAGATGTTGAAATTTTTCCTGTGCTTGCTGCAATATTCCAGAAGATTCAAGGCTCTTGTCCCTACAAGTCCCCCACAGACATGGGTGTAAATATGGCGGGCAACTGCATTATTGATGACGAGGCATGCAGGGAGGCATCAAAGCTTGAAATAATCAGAAGATACTTTACCGCAAAGGCAAACGCCTTCAGGGGCAAGTGCGACGAGGAACAGGTATCAAAGCTTGAGCTTCTTATGAATCAGGCAGGCATTGATACAGACTACTGTCCTGCCGTTTCTGCAGCTCTCGGAAAAGAGGCTGCAACAGGCGCTCCAGCCGGTGCAATCGTTCTTCCGACAGGCGACGTTATCACAGGCAAGACCTCCTCAACCCTCGGTGCTGCATCCGCCCTTCTTCTAAATTCCCTGAAGGTTCTCGGAGGCATTGATGACAGGCTTGATTTAATATCATCTCACATTCTTGAGCCCATATGTGCCCTTAAAACACAATGTCTCAAGCACAGAAATCCACGTCTTCATACAGACGAGGTGCTGATAGCTCTTATTATCTCGGCACAGACCGACCCCGTTGCAAAGCTTGCGACAGAGCAGCTTTCAAAGCTTAAAGGAAGCGACGCCCACTTCTCGGTTATTATAAGCGAGGAGGATGAAAAGATTTTAAGACGTCTTGGCATCAACGTCAGCTTTGAGCCGAAATACGAACACAAGAGACTTTATCAGAAATAAAATTTAACGCTGCCGACGGCAGCGTTTTTTTATATTACATACAGCTTATACTCTTTACCTGTCTTTTCACATTCATCAATAACACATTTTGTTCCTCTTGATTTACCGTCCCAAATAATCACAACACAATCGGCAAGCCTTACAATTTCCCTGTTTCTTACAATGGGTGCCCCCTTTTTATATCGGGAATAATCAGGTTTTATTTCTGTGAATTTAATGCCTTGCCTTTCTGCGTATATTGCGGCACAGGTATCTATTCCTTTTGCTCCTCCGCTTATTATTTCCGTTGTTTCTTCCGGCACAAGTTCTCCAATATTTTCAACACTCAGCCCCCTTGAGCCTATTACTGCAACCTTCATAGAAATCTCCTTATATTAATTTAGTATACTTAATGTAAGTATACCTATGACATTATAGCATAAAACTATCTTAAAATATACTTAAAATAAGATTTTAGGAGAAATTTATGAGAAACAAGAAAAACAAGCATTTAGGAATAGAAATAGACCCGTTGCTCCACTACAAGCTTCATTATATTTCAAAATATGAAGGCAGAAGTGCCAATGGGCAGATTCTCTATCTTTTGAGGCAATGCATAAGGGATTTTGAAGAAAAAGACGGAGAAATACAGGTTCCGTCTGACCTTTTGGAGCAATAATCTGCCGCATTTACTTTTCATGGTTTTTTAAAAGTAAATTACATCATTATCACCCGCATCATCACCGTCATCGTCGCTGCCAAACATTTTATCGCAAACAGCGTTTGCTTGATTTCCGAGTACAAGTGCTATCACGGATGAATGGGTAACAAACATTATCCTTGCATACACGTACTCATCAATTTTATCATACAATCTGCCGGCGCTGACAGTTCCCTTAAAGCAGGTATTCGGGCTATTTGCCACGTAACCCACGGTTTCAACGTAAGGAAGTCTTACCTCTATGGCGTCGCTGTCATATTCATTATCCCTATCCTTTAGCAGCTTGACTATCCCCCCTATCTTAAAGGGCTTAAGTCCATAGTAGTGGTTTACTCCCGTTATTGTAACAAACATTGTATCCATGTTTATTTCCCCTTTCTGTGATTATATTTTAAACCAAGGGGTGTACAAAAAACAGGACTTTGAAAGTCCTGTTTTCTCTTTTATATTACTTTATACCCTCAAGCTTGACAAGGAAAATATCCGTATTAAACTCCTCGCTTTGCTCAAGCTCTACGCTGACAACCGTCTTTTCCTCGGGCAGAATATGCTCGTACTTATAAATACAAACATCCTCGCCCTCTTTAGTCTTATACTCATCGCTATCGGTATAATATGTACAGGTATAACCTGTATGGCGGTACATCGGATGAACAATCGGCTCATTCTGTCGTCTGTTCCAATAACCGATAATGCCGTTATTTGTAATGCTTATTTCTTCGGTTGTGCCGTCGGAATAGGAAAGCACATATTTACCCGTAACATCATAATCTTGCCAAGGCAGGCGTGTCAGCTTCTTCAGCTCTGTATGGCTGAAAACAAGGCTCTTATATTCGCCGTCAACAGAAATCTTAGTGTTCTGACTCACACCAAGACTCGGCGGGAATGATATGGCATTCTCAGCAATTACTATTCTTTCTGCCCCCTTTGCCAGCGACGGGTATTTTATTCCCTTGAGGTTTTCGCGCATTTTGGGCATAAGTGCCTTTATCATTCTATCGTAGCAGAGGGTATATTCTTTTCTGTAATCATCCGACCACAGCATCTGAGAGGTCATTATATAGTCATACAGCTTACCCTCTTTTTGCATTGCACTTTCGGTGGTTCCCACCCATGCGGAAATCTGTCCGCCTATCATACCCTTCTTTCTGATTCTTGTTTCAAATCTCGGATAATGGCTGGAATACAAATTTCCTACCGCCACAGTATATCCCTTTTCCAACAAATTTTCTTCGATATCCTTATCAAAGTGGAAATACCAGATAAAGTCAAGCATAACGATATCTTTGGGAAGCATATCAATTGCAGGGCGTGTGGCATAGCCGGACACAGGCTGAATCATATCAGACCAAATCATCATCTTGAGTCCCTTTGCTGACAGGTAATTATATATCTTCATCACATCGTCATAATAGAGCTGTGCCGCATCCTTATTTTTACACACGGGGCAAACACCTATCTGGTACACCTCATCATGTCCCATATGCACATATTCTCCGGGTTTGAACACCTCTATAATTTCGTCCAAAAGGTCAAAGAGAATCTCGTATGACTTAGGATTTGACGGGCAATAGCAGTGCTTATAGAAGGTTTTGGGGCGGGCATCCTCGTTTACGGTATCAACCTTATCCTCGGCATTTTCATCAATCTCGGCAATATCGGGGTGTGCAATGGTCATAAACTGCACATGACCGAGGCTCTGCACTTCGGGAATTACATCAATACCAAAGGAGCGCACATAGGCAACAAGCTCACGCACATCCTCCTTTTCTACACAGCCTCTTTCGGCAACGCCGCTATGGGGGAACTCGGGCCATTTCCCTTCTTCATTCATTTTATTGGCATGAATTACCGCCTCATTTATTTCAGGGTGAGAATCAAATCTCATACCGCCTGCAATTTCAAATATAATCTTATTATACCCCATGGGGGAAACAAGGTACTTGACAAGGCGTTTAGCAAAGGGCATCATTCTCTTTGACGGCAAGAACAGGTGCACCCCTCGGAAGGGGTATGCAGGCTTATCCTCTACTGCTGCTCCATGTACTCCGCACGGCTCTGAGAGCTTAATAAAGGTCTCGGCTCCCATGACAAAGCCACGAAGGTCTCTCGCCTTTATCTCTGCCCCCGTTTTATTGACGGAAAGGCTAAACCCTTCCTCGGGAACATTCTCATCTGTGACAAATCTCACGCTCGCCTTATCCGACAGGGACATACAAACTCCTGTGATTTCCTCATACTTTTCGGCGAGAATTTTACCTGCACAAAGTCCGTCATCGCTATCGGCGCAGTAGGAGTCAAAGACCTTTGCCTCGACAACTTCACCTTGAAAGCTAAGCTTATCGGGTGTCGGGAAAACATCCTTTTCGTCCAAAACAGCACCGTAAAGCTTAACGGAAGAAAGCTCAACATCGGAAAATTCTGCCTCAAGGCACACTGTAAGAGCATCCGTAAGACTTCCTGCTTTAAGGGTCATACATTTATCCGTAATTGTTTTTCCCGTTTCGGCAACGTGCTTTGACAATATTCCGTCAGAGTCCTTCAAAACAACGGCTGACAGATTTGTTCTATTTCCGATTTCTATTTTTACTTCATCAACAAAGCATTTTTCACCAAGGGAAATTTTAAATTCAACAAATCCGTCTCTGACTTCGTCCCATTTTACCAAAGACACTTCTCCCTTAAGCGGGTTCCCAAGAGCATCTGCCTTTATTTTTCTCGGACATTTATCATTTACAAGAGCACAGGAAATACTATTCAAAAGTTCATTAAGCACACCTATTTTCACAGCAAAAACCTCCATTTTGGAACAATTTATAACAGTTTCATATTATCACAAAGGCGTTTTTTTGTCAACCGATAAAAAACTTATTTTGTTAAGTCAAAAGCAAACAAAAACAAGTAAAAAAATCCCCGTTCTTATGAACGAGGATTTTGGTGACCCGTACGGGAATCGAACCCGTGTAGAAAAACGCCAAAACCGTTGGTATCACAGCGCCTGCGGTTTTTCATTGCCAATTTCATTGCCAATTTTATTCTTTTTGTCTGGATTGAAGTAGTTACTGAAATCCTGAGCTCGTTTGGCAATATCCTTTTG
>JAZQIW010000037.1:0-12397 GCA_045541355.1 Eubacteriales bacterium
GTTTGACTCTACAACAGACGGTGTACATACCTTCACCTGCGTTGTAAAGAATGTGCCCGTCAAGGAGTATAAGACAAACCTTGTTTGTAAGACTTATACCAAGGTTACCGTTGACGGTGAGCAGTTCGTGGTTTACGGCGAGGCTGTTACGGGTAACATTTATGACACGGCACAAGCCCTGCTGGAAGGCGGAGGTCTTGATGTGGATATGGAAAATGCACTTGCAAAGATAATCTTTGACTTTGATAATGCAATTGATATTCCCGTGGATGACCTTTATCCCGACGCATAATTATAATCAACCTCCCTTGTTCTTTGAGAGCAAGGGGGGCTTTGCTTTTGTAAGGATGAAAACATAAAGCTGCGGACATGGAGACGGTGATAAATAAAGATGTTGCAAAAAGTATAAGTGTCTGTTATAATAAAAATATAACAAAAAAAGAAAAAAGAGGAAGAACTATGTACCGTAAAGATATTCATAAAATATGGCTTGCAACGGGCGAAAAAAAGGTATATCTTGAGCCGTCAATGGCAAACCGCCACGGACTCATAGCGGGAGCTACGGGAACGGGTAAAACCGTAACCTTAAAGGTGCTTGCAGAGAGCTTTTCGGATATGGGAGTACCTGTTTTTATAGCCGATATCAAGGGCGACCTTTCGGGTATGTGCAAAGAAGGCTGTGAGAATAAGCATATCAGAAGAAGCATAGATACAATGGGACTTTCCGATTTTAATTATTGCAGCTATCCTGTGCAGTTTTGGGATGTCTACGGCAAAAAGGGACTTCCGGTGAGAACGACAGTTTCTGAAATGGGACCTGAGCTTTTGGCAAGACTTTTGGGACTTAATGAAACTCAAAGCGGAGTGCTCAGAATTGTTTTCAGGGTTGCTGATGATAAACAGCTTTTGCTGATAGACCTGAAGGACCTGAAAGCCATGCTTCAGTATGTCGGAGATAACGCAAAGGAGTTTAAACTCGAATACGGTAATGTCTCGTCTCAGACCGTCGGTGCAATACAGCGTTCTCTTCTTGCTCTGGAGGACGAGGGCGGAGAGCTGTTCTTCGGCGAGCCGTCTCTTGAGCTTTCCGATTGGTTTGAATGGGATGAAAACGGCAGGGGACGAATGAACATTCTGGAGTGCGCGGAGCTTTTCCAAAGACCGCTTCTTTACGGAACCTTCCTTCTCTGGATGCTTTCTGAAATATATGATATGCTTCCCGAAGCAGGAGATTTAGAGAAGCCAAAGCTTGCATTCTTCTTTGATGAGGCACATCTTCTCTTTGACGATGCTCCAAAGGCTCTTTTGGATAAGGTTGAACAGGTGGTAAGACTCATACGTTCTAAAGGCGTAAGTGTGTGGTTTATTACTCAGAATCCAACCGATATTCCCGATAGCGTTCTCGGTCAGATAGGTAACCGTGTCCAGCATGCTCTCAGGGCTTATACTCCTGCCGACCAAAAGGCGTTGAATGCTGCGGCAAGGTCCTTTAGAATAAATCCCTCTTTCAGAACGGTAGACGTTTTGCAGGAGCTTGGAACGGGCGAGGCTCTTGTTTCGGTGCTTGATGAAAAGGGCGTTCCGACAATGGTCGAGAGGGCAAACATTCTTCCCCCGAAAAGCAGTATGGCGGCACTTTCCGACGCAGAGCTTGAAGCTGTCGTAAACGCAAGTGCATTTAAGAATAAATATTCGTCTGAGGTTGATAATGAGTCTGCTTTTGAAAAGCTTTCAAAGGTGACGGCGGAGAAGGAGAAAGAAGAGCAGGAACAAAGGGAAAAAGAGGAGAAGGAAAAAGCAAAGTCAAAATCCAAATCATCCTCAAGAAAGAGACAAACGCCCCTTGAAAAGGCAATCAACAGTACTGCAAGTACCATCGGCAGAGAAATCAGTAAAAAGGTGGTACGGGGTATTCTCGGAAGCTTCTTCAAATGAATATTTGTTTGTTGTACCGCTTATGATTTAAAAGAGTTGTAAGCGGTGCTTTGCTGTTGAAATAATCAAAAAGAAAAGAAGGAATACCATGATAAGAAAAGCAGACCTTAACGATATGAGAAGCATTCTTGAAATCTATTCTTCCGCAAAGCAGTTTATGCATAGTAACGGAAACCCCAACCAGTGGAACGGCGCATACCCCGATGAACAGACGCTTTCTTGTGATATAAGAAGCGGTAACCTGTTTGTCATGCTTGACGAAAATGAGGAGCTTTACGGTTGCTTTGCCTTGATTGGCGGCGAGGATGAAACATACGCATATATAGAAGGCAGGTGGCAAAGTGACCTGCCTTACGGAACAATCCACAGAATTGCCGGAAACGGAACAAAGAGGGGCGTTTTCAAAGAGTGCTTTGACTTTGCCTCAAAAAAGTATAATCACGTAAGAGTTGATACCCATGAGGATAATCTGCCGATGCAGAGGGCGGTTTTAAGGTGCGGCTTCGAGTATGCAGGAATTATTTATCTTGCCGACGGCTCACCAAGGCTTGCATACGATTGGTGTAAGAAATAATTTTCTGTTTTGCCTTGCAAATACTGATGCTTTGTGTTATACTTAGCAGAGCTTTAAATAATAACCCTCAAGGAGGAAAGAGTATGCCAACACACAATTTCAAAAAAACGAAGCTTGCGTGCTATTCATCGTATTTTACAATGTCGTCGATATTTTGCCTGCCGCCGTTGCTTTTTGTCACATTCCATGAAATGTACGGAATATCATGGACACTTCTCGGAACGCTTGTGCTGGTTAACTTTTGCACCCAGCTTTCGATAGATTTGGTTTTCTCGTTCTTTTCAAAATACTTCAATGTAAAAAAAACAATCCGCGTAATGCCCCTTATAACATCGCTCGGACTTTTGATTTATGCACTTGTTCCTAATATTTTTCCTCAGTATGCATATGCCGGACTTGTTGTGGGAACGGTTGTGTTTTCGGTGTCAGCGGGTCTTTCAGAGGTGCTGCTGAGCCCCACAATTGCCGCAATTCCATCGGACAATCCCCAAAAGGATATGAGCCTTCTTCACTCTCTGTATGCTATTGGAGTTTTGATTCTGATTGTGTTTAGTACAGTGGTACTGAAGGTGATAGGAAATGAAAACTGGATGTTCCTTGCATTGTTTCTTGCACTTCTTCCGATAATTTCCTCTGTTCTGTTTATGCTTTCGCCCATGCCCGAAATGAATACCGAAAGTGAAACCTCGGGCGAAAAGATAAAATCGGCAGGCAAAAGGAGCGTAGGACTTGCACTTTGTATTGGTAGCATATTCTTCGGTGCGTGTGCCGAGAATGTAATGACAAACTGGATATCGGGATATATGGAAAGTGCACTTCATATTGAAAAGACTGTCGGAGATATATTGGGAATGGCAATGTTTGCGGTGCTTTTGGGTGCGGCAAGACTTGCATATGCAAATTTCGGCAAGAATATTATTAGGGTGCTTGTTCTGGGAATGTCGGGTGCGGTACTTTGCTATGTTGTTGCCGGCCTTTCGTCAAATGTGATTGTGGCATTTGCGGCGTGTATTCTCACAGGACTCTGCACGTCAATGCTGTGGCCCGGCTCGCTTATTATGATGGAGGAGAATATCCCCGATGCAGGCGTTGCGGCGTTTGCCCTTATGGCAGCAGGGGGAGATTTCGGCTCGTCAGTTGCCCCTCAGCTTATGGGAGTTGTGGTTGATAATGTCTCGGCAAGTGCCTTTGCTCAAAGACTTGCATTGAACTCTAACCTTACGGTAGAGCAGATAGGCATGAAGACGGGTATGCTCGTCACCGCCATTTTCCCTCTTGTCGGTACTGTGCTTGTTGTAGCTGCCGCAAGATACTTCAAAAAGAACAAGAATAAATAACTTGAAAGAAAGCTCGCAAAGAACTTTCGATTTAGCAATATTTTTTCTTTTGTTTTAACCTAAGCGCAATACTCTCAATTAATGCGATTCGCTGATGCCTTTTTTGCATCAGCGTTTTTTCTTTTTTTGTTACTTTTTTTTATATTATCTTTTTGAGTTACATTTATGTCTTGCAGACAGCGAAACTCCTGCCCGACAAAAAAGTAACTTAATAATTTGAAGAAACAAAAAAATAGTTCGTAAATAAACTAAACCGTGCACCCGAAGGGTACACGGCCTTTCTTGCTTATTCGTTTTCAATAACTGCCTTAATAAGACCTCTGTCCTTTGAGTTGTAAAGCTCAATTGCCTTTGGTAAATCCTCAAGAGAATAGACGTGAGTAACCATGTCGTGAAGATTTATTCTTCCGCTTTCGACAAGGGAAACGAGCGTGTCCCAACCGGCACAGTATTCAAGTATTCCGTGAAGCCTTAATTGCTTCATCATCATTTTCATAAAGGGAAATGGTATCTGCGCATTGGCATCGGGGATTCCGTAGTATAGAACGTCTCCGCCCGTCTTTGCGGCATCAAAGCAGAGAAGAATGCTCTCGGGAGTTCCCGCCGCATCCATAACATAGTCACAGCCTTCGCCGCCTGTAAGCTCCATTACTCTTCGGAGTACATTTTCGTGTTGTGCATCAATTACCTCGTCAGCACCAAACTTTCTCGCAAACTCAAGTCTTTGTGCTCCTCTTGCCGAAGCAATAACCTTCTTTGCTCCCGATAGCCTTGCCGCCTGAATAAAGGCAATTCCCGCAGGTCCTGCTCCCTGTACAAGCACCGTGCTTCCCGGTTTTACCCCTATTCTGAGTACAGCACCGAAGGGACAGGCAACGCTTTCCATTATGGCTGCATCCTTAAAGGGAATGCTTTCGGGAAGAGAAACAAGACATTGTGAGGGAACTCTTACGTATTCGGCATAACCACCGTCGTAGGGGTTGTAGCCGATTTCCATGCGTTCAGTACATAATTCTCTTCTGCCGCTTTTGCATGCCTTACAGCGACCGCAGGAGATTATTGTGTCAATAACAACTCTGTCGCCGACTTTCCAACCCTTGACACCGCTTCCTACCTCTTCTATAATGCCTGCGATTTCGTGTCCGAGAATTGCAGGGGGTGATGCCAGCTTTACGTGACCGCAAATCATGTGAATGTCGGTCGCACATACGCCCACAGCCTTGACCTTGACAATAACGTGTCCTTCGTCTGCTGTCGGCTTTTCAACTTCCTTTATGCTTACATGACCGATTTTGTCCCAAACTGCTGCTTTCATATATGTAGCCATCCTTTATCAGTATTTGTTTGCGGCGGAAAGAAGAAGCTCTGTTTCGTGCCTTATGTCAGACCATGCCGATGCCATACCTGCTTCGTCAATAACCTGACACTGCCCCATGGAAAAGCCTCTGGCTTCAAAAATCAGCTTGTAGCCTCCGGGAAACATGAATGAATCCGCAAGACGCAGAAGCTTGAGGGCACGCCTGTTAAGCTCCATTGCCTCGTGAATTCTGCCGCCGTTAAACAGTGAATAAATCTTAGCATTTACCTCCGGAACAATAACGGAAAAAGCCGTTACAGAACCTGAACATCCTGCAACAAGTCCGGGGACAAGACAGTCATCTGTGCCGCATAGAAGCGAAAAATCCGGGCGGTTGCGCTCAATAATGTCGTATTCGTGGGCTATCTGCTTCATGTTTTGTGATGAATCCTTCATGCCTACAATTCTCTTTTCGGATAAAAGAGCACGAAAGGAGTCAAGCTCAATGCCGCTTGTGAACATTGGGATTTTGTAAAGGACAATGTCTAAAATGTCCTGACATGCAAGATGCTTGTAGTATCTCACAATGTCCTTCTGACCCATTGTAAAATAGTATGGCGGACAAATCATAGCGGCATCGTAGCCAAGATTGTATGCCGCCTTCATGTATTCAATGCTTGTGTGGGGATTTGGGCTTGAAGCACCGGCAAGAAGCCTTTTTTTGCCCTTTAAAAAGTTTGCGGTGAAGGTCATAAGCTCTAAGTTTTCTCGTGTGGAAAGACTTACAAATTCACCTGTTGTACCACAGGCAAAAACGCCTGTTATATCAGATTTTGCAATAAAATCCAGCTCTTTTTCGTAAGCGGCATAGTCAACCCTGCCGTCCCTTGTAAAGGGAGTGAGAAGAACGCCGTATGCTCCTTTTAACATCAGATAGTCCTTTCGATGATATATTCTTCTATATCAAGCGGTAAATTGTCAAGACGGATAAAACCGTCTTTTGTTATTTTGTAGTTGTTTTCAAGTCTTATTCCGAAGTTGTCGGGAAGATATATTCCCGGCTCCAGCGTTACAACCATGCCTTCCTCAAGCACATTCTCACACTCCGAAACAAACCTTGGCTCCTCGACGCTTTCATTTGCGATTCTGTGTCCACCGTGATGGTTAAAGGCAAATTCCGAGTCGATTGCCGTTTTCATACAGTGATATATATCACACGCCTTTGTTCCTGCTCTCAACAGCTTTTCACCTGCTGTGAGCGCCGATATAACCTTGTTGTAAACCGAAACCTGCTCATCCGAAGGCTGTCCCATAAAGTATACACGGGTAAGATCCGACCATTCACCCTCGTGCTTTACCTGAAGGTCAAGGAGCAGGATATCTCCCCTTTGCATTGCTCTGTCGGTGGGCTGTCCTTCAATGTCGGCTGTCCTGTGTCCTGAGATTATGTCACCCGATACATACGAAATAACAGAACGTGTAATGTTTTTTACATCGTTCTCGGTCATTCCGATAGATAGGTGCTTTTTCATGGCAAGATGTATTTTTTTCTGTAAATCAAATGTGGTCATCACTTAATCTCGTATCTTCTGAGAACTTCCTCGTCGATTTCAACACCGAGTCCGGGCTTTGTGGGAATGTTTACATATCCTTCAGAGTCAATTGAAAAGTGCTTCTTTACAAGATTTTTTGAAAGCACCGTTTCCTGACAGCAGTATTCAAGCCAGAGGGCGTTGGGTGCCGCCGCAATAACCTGAAGCGATGCACTCATAAGAATGCCGGTTTTGAAGGCGTGGGGGATGACGGGAATCTTGTGGAGATATGCCATGTCAATAACCTTTTTTGCAATTGTAATACCTCCGCAACGGCTGATGTCGGGCTGAATAATGTCAATGCCGCAGCCTGCAATAAGGTCGTTGAATTCAAACATTGTGCCTATCTGCTCACCTGCCGATATTCTCATGTCGACAGAGTGGGTAAGACGCTTGTAGGCATCAAGGTCATCGGGGGTAAAGGGCTCTTCAACCCAGTATACATTTTCGTTTTCAAACTCCTTACATAGCTTAATGGCTGTCTTTACATCTTTCCATACCATGCCTATGTCAATCATAAGCTGAGGGTCGTCACCCATAGCCTTGCGGCACATTTTTACAAGCTCAAGGTCGCGCTTTGCACTCTGACCGAGAGCACCCCAGCCGAATTTGATGCCCGTGTAGCCCTGAGGAAGATATGTGTCGGCAATTCTTTTGATTTCATCCTCGTTGTCGGGCATGAGAACGCTGCAATAAGCGGGAATCTTTTCGCGGAAAGCACCGCCGAGAAGCTTGTGAACCGGAACACCCAGCTTTTTGCCTAAGATGTCCCATATAGCCATGTCAATACCGCTCATAGCGTGAATGGCTACACTTCTTCTGCCGTAATAGTTTGCAAGATTGTACATCTTGTACCAGATTTTTTCAACATCAAACGGATCCTCTCCCACAACAATGTCGCGAAGACCCATACATACCATGTGAGAAGCAGGGGATTCGATTATTGCCTTTACAACATATGGTGAGGAGTCAACCTCGCCAATGCCCACAATACCCTCATCTGTCGATACCTTTATAACAACCGTGTCCTGACTTCCGTCGCCTATCATGCTGATTTCGGGCTGCTTTACAATTATAGCCTCAACGTTTGTAATTTTCATGTTGCCACCTCTGTATGCTAATCTTTGTTTTTTTTGTATATCAAATCTGTGCGTTCCGATTTTGCCGCCGCTTTCCAATTTCTATTATACCTCGGCAAGGAAAAATGTCAACATTTTTTTATATAAATGTTGCGAGAAATCAATTCTTTAAAAGCACATCAAGAAGAGCCTTGCAGCCTTTGAGAATGTCGTTGTAAGCCGTGTCAAATCTCTCGGAATACCAAGGGTCGGCGACATCGCCGCCGGAGGAGGTAAAGTCAAGCAGCTTTTTGATTTTTCCGTCGGGATCGCATGAAAAAATTCTGTGCATATTCCTTATGTTTGCACTGTCCATGCCAATAAATAAATCGTACTTTTCGTAGTCGTCCTTGCGAAGCTTTTCGGCTCTTTTGCCCGAACAGTCAATGCCGTGCTTTTCAAGCTCAAGCTTCATTGGGGGATATACGGGATTGCCGGTACCGCCGAAAATTTCCTCATTGCTTGTGGCAGAGGAGAAAATCTCAAACCAATCCGAAACACCCTTGTCCCGTACAAGCTTTTTCATTATGAACTCAGCCGAAGGACTTCTGCAAATGTTGCCGTGGCAGACGAACATGATTCTGTATCTTTTCATATAAGAACCCCCAAAAGATGGTCAATCTCGTGCTGAATAATCTGCGCCGTAAAGTCTTTATAAATTCTGGAGCGTGCTTTGAATGTTTCATCGAGATATTCTACCCTTATGCTCTTGTAGCGCTTTACCCTGACGGGTCCCTCCGTGTAGGAAAGACAACCCTCCTCGGTCATGTATTCCCCCGAGGTTTCGACAATTTCGGGATTGTACATAGTAACAAATTTTTCTCCGTCATCAAAGCAGATTATGCATTTGAGAACGCCTATCATGTTTGCCGCCATGCCCACACAATTTTCTCTGTGATGCGTGAGCGTATCGAGTAAATCCTTGGCGATTGCCTTGTCGTCTTTTGTTGCCTTTTGGCTTTTAAGACATAAAAAAGAACTGTCATGAATTATATCTCTGACCATTGTTTTCCGCCTTTGCTGTTTTATTGGTTTAATTATACCATGGATGCAGGATTATTTCAAGACATAAGGATAGGGTTGAAATATGTAACGTTTTGTGGTAAAATGGTATAAACAGAGTGGGTGGTGTAATATGAAAACGGTTTTTGTTATAAATCCCATGGCAGGAAAAAAGAATAATATCGACAGCCTTGTAAAGAGAATAAAGCTTGTATCTGAAAAGCTTGCGGCAGATGTTGAAATATATATAACCCGCGCTGTCGGAGATGCATCCGAGTATGTGCGTTCATTTTGCAGCTCATACGGAAAGGCACGTTTTATTGCCTGCGGCGGTGACGGAACACTAAACGAGGTGTTAGACGGCGCCGTGGGATGCGAAGGTGCAGAGGTGGGCGTTTTTCCGATGGGTACGGGAAATGACTTTGTCAAGAACTTTGAGGGTGACTTTGACGATATCGGGGCACAGCTTGTCTCAAAGAGTGAAAAATGCGATGCAATAAGATACAGTACAACCGATGAAAAGAATATAAAACATATAGGCTACTGCGCCAATATGTTCAATATCGGCTTTGACTGTAATGTTGCAGATGCAACGGCACAGATGAAGAAAAAGCCCTTTGTGTCTGGCTCAATAGCATATTTTCTTGCCATTCTTGCAACACTTGTCAAAAAGAAGGGGGCAGAGCTGGAAATAGAGCTTGACGGACAAAAGAAGCATAGCGGAAAGCTTCTTCTCACCTCAATTGCCAACGGCTGCTTTTGCGGCGGCGGTGTGAAAAGTAACCCGTTAGCCTGTGTACATGACGGCTATATGAATATAAATATCGTACATAACGTGTCAAGACTTAAATTTATAAGCTTGCTTCCTCATTATATGAAGGGTACACACCATTCTGTCAGGGGTATTGAAAAGATAATCAGTAGTGTAAAATGTAAAAGAATAAGGATTTCCCCAAACAGCGGTGAAATGAGACTGTGTGTCGACGGGGAAATAATAAACGCAGGCGTTACGGAGTTTGAGATACTGCCCGATGCGTTTTTGTTTGTTGTTCCCAAAAAGAACACACCCGTGTGTTGATATAGCAGAAAATGGCGGAGTTTTCTCCGCCTTTTTATATTGACAGATTAAAATGAACATGATATAATATACTTAACAATTAAGTTAAATGTTAAATGAAAGAAGTGAGAAAATGTCATTTCAGGATACAATGAAAGCCGTGTCCGATCCTGTAAGAAGGGAAATACTCGATATGCTGAAAACAAGGCGCATGTCGGCGGGGCAGATTTGCGAAAGGTTCAAAATCACGGATGCGGCAATATCCCGTCATTTGTCGGTGCTGAAAGATGCCGACCTTGTAAGGGATACAAGAGAGGGCAAATTCATATATTATGAGTTGAATACATCTGTCCTCGAGGAAATAATGCTTTGGTTTTCATCCTTGAAAGGAGAATAAAAATGATTAAGAAGAATTTAAAAATCATAATAATAACATCGTTTGTTACAATTCTTCCAATGCTTGCAGGCTTTTTGATGTGGAATAAGCTTCCCGAAAAATTGCCCACCCACTGGAATTTTGCGGGTGAAATAGACGGCTGGTCAGGTAAACCCTTTGCCGTAATTGCCCTTCCGCTGATTATGCTCGGCTTTCATCTTGTCTGTACCGTTGCAACAAGCTTTGACCCCAAGTCACAGAATTTCAACAGCAAGGTTTTCGGGCTGGTGCTGTGGATTTGTCCCGTGCTGTCTTTGCTTTGCACAACCGCGACCTATGCCGCCTCTTTAGGATATGAAGTAAGAGTGGAATTTATAATTCCGCTGTTTATGGGTGTTCTTTTCCTCATAATCGGTAACTATCTTCCCAAATGTAAGCAGAATTACACAATCGGCATCAAAATTCCGTGGACACTTAACGATGAAGAAAACTGGAATAAAACCCATAGGCTTGCAGGCTTTGTATGGACTGCTTGTTCACTCGTAATAATTGTCGGTGCATTTTTCAAAAATACCGTGGTTTATACCACCTTTGTTCCCGTAGCCGTGATGGTAATTGTACCTATGGTTTATTCATACCTCCATTACAGAAAGCATAGGTGATAACATGAAAAGAATGCCTGCACCAAAATATTACGAAACAAAAACCTTTGAAAATATAAATGATTTTTCGGTTTCGTGTAACCTTGTCAGAGAAAAATACAGCGTTCATCAGCATGAATATTATGAGCTTGAGTTCATTCTTGAGGGTGAAGCAGTTCATAATATCAACGGAGAGAGTACCCGTCTTTCAAAGGGGGATGTTGTTTTCATAACTCCAATGGATAGACACGGCTTTGAGAACTGCCTTTTCAGAACAATAACAATCCATTTTTCGGCAACATATTTAAGTTCCATGTTCAAAAAAGCCATATCGTCAAGTGAAAACAAAATCTTCAGAGATGTAAATCAGGTAACAAAGAACTATTTTGATATTGCACATAAGGTTTTCATGGACGAAAATACAAACAATAAGGATGTCAAAATTAAGAATCTTGTTGAACTCATACTTCTTGAGCTTATGCCGGATATTTTTGCCGGAGGCGGAATTTTACTCTGCCGAAATGACAGTCTTTCCGAGGCAATCGGCTATATAAATATGAATTATACCAAAGAAATAACACTTTCGTCGATTGAGACACAATTTGGACTCTCGGCATCATATTTCAGCCGCGCTTTCAAAAAAAGGGTGGGTAAATCCTTTGTCAGCTATGTTACCGAAAAGAGAATTGAATACGCAAAAAAACTTCTTGTTTCGGGTGAACGTGTGATTGATGTATGCTACGAGTGCGGCTTTTCCAGCGAAAGAAACTTTTCAAGACGGTTCAAAGAACTGACGGGATTTTCACCTAATGAATACAGAACCGAACAAAAAATGTCTGATTCTCGGTAAATTATGTCGTTGATTTTTCATGATTCGTGATATTATAGAAATATAATAACACAAAGGAGATGTTTTCATGGCAAAGGTAATAGGCGGATACTCACTTCCCCATATGCCCTGGCAGGATAAGCCCGAGGGTTGCACAGATCCAATATGGAGATATACGGAAAATCCCATACTTACGAGAAAAGACTGCAAGGGCGCAAACTCTGTATTCAACAGCGCCGTAATTCCTTATAAGGACGGATATATCGGCGTTTTCAGATGCGATACAATGGAGCTCTGGCCCACGCTTCACGTCGGCACGAGTAAGGACGGACTTCACTGGAACATAAAGGACGAAAAGATAGACTTCATTCCTTTTGAAGGCGGTAAAGTGCCGAATTACGGCTATGACCCGAGAATTACAGAAATTGACGGCAGATACTATATTGTTTTCTGTACAAACTTTGAAAATTTCGGCGACACTATCGGCATGGCATATACCGACGATTTTGAAACCTTCCATATGATGGAATATCCCACCCTTTACTATAACAGAAACGGTGTGCTTTTCCCGAGAAAAATCGGCGATAATTATGCACTTCTGTCCCGCCCCTGCGCACCCGGTCATTGCCTTTTAGGTAA
>JAZQIW010000038.1:0-4862 GCA_045541355.1 Eubacteriales bacterium
TCTTTCTGTCTGCCGATTACAAACTCGCTCTTATTAATCTGTGCCTGTCTTTCAACACCGTCTTCCGTATAAATGAGCACAGCCGTTTTTGTCTGAACAAGCTCCTCTGCACCCATAACCTCTGTTGCGGGATACATTTCATCGCCCGTCGCCTCGGGCTGAGCCGCCTGCATTACAGGCATTATGGGAGTTGCGGGCATTTCGGGCATTTCGGGCACCGAAGCCGCCTCGGGCTGAGGCTGAGGAGTAAAGAGAGGAACATTGTTTGCCATCTCATTCTGTACATCTGCGCCGCCAAAGGGAGAATTATTTTCCTGAACCGAGGGAGCCGACATATACTTTGGCTCTTCGTTGCTTCTGTCGTTATATGTAAACACAGGAGGCGGTGCAAGCTCGCTCTTTTTGCTCTTTCCCGGGAAAAGAAGGAAGAACAGCAGTGTATCAAGTGCAATTACAAGTGCAAACGCCGCAACGGTAAGACCTATATTTATCTGTCCCACGTCATTGTTGAACTTTCCGCCGAGAGCAAGGTATGCAATAGCACCGATAAACAGTATCTGCAAAATCACCATAAAAACAATTTTGCCTGTATTTGAGCCTGAGCCCTTTGTCTGCTTTTCCTTTTTTGCCTTCTGCTTTTTATTCTTTGCCTTTTTTGTATCCTTCTCGGGGTCCCATGTCTCATTGTTTGTGCTATGTCCGAAGGGAACCGCGTTTTCAGGATTCTCGGGCTGCTGTCCGAAGGGATTTGAATTATACTGTACAGCGTCGTTGCCATAGGCATTTGATGTACCGTTATTCACGGGATAAGCAAAGGGGTCACCCGAAGGCTGTGGTGAAGCAAAGGGATTCTGTGCATTGCCAAAGGGCTGCTGCTGATTTGCAAAGCCGCCGTTATTATCCTGAACGGGATTCAAAATCCCCCCCGACTGCTGCTCCACGGAATTACCGCAATGACGGCAAAAAGGATTTCTTCCGTCGATTTCATTTCCGCAATGTCTGCATATCATAATTATCTACACCTCTTGATTTGTTTTATATATTTGAGTTTCCCGCCGCAACCTTTTACAGACGGTCAAACAAATTCACTAACACAAGTGCCGCAAAACCACGGCTTATTTCTTTTTCGGGAGACTTAAGGATTGCCTCCTCTCCCGTAAAAATGCCCTCTCTTATACAAAGCGCCGCATCTTCTTTTGCCCAATCGGCAAAACCGGCAGCCTTTTCATTAGACTCATCATCACCGACATCGCAACATCCCGCGCAAAGTCTCAGCACCCTTGCCGAAACCGCCGCCAGCTGCTCCGCAGTAACGCTCTCATCGCCTTTGAAAAGACCATCATCATAGCCTATCATTATACCCATCAGCCTTAGCTGTTTTGCGTATGCATCATAGCTTTCCGATGCCGTATCCGAGAAACCCTCGCCCTCTTCCTTAAGGCAAAGAAGCCTTGCAGCATATTCGCACAGCCTTGAACGTGTAAGGGAAGAATCGGGATAAAATTCCCTAGCCTTTGTGTTTCCGAGAACACCCATGGCATACAGCCTGTCAATTGCCGTTTTCTCCGAAGCTTCAATGGAATGAATGTCGGCAAAAGGCACGTCGGCTCTTTCAAAGGCAAGGCACGCCTCCTTATCGAGTATGACCTCGGCAAAGCCTTGCAGCTCATCATATTTATATACGTTTTTTTCATTTGAAGCGTAGTTGACAAGCGATGCCGTTCCGCTTACCGCAGAAGCACTAAAGCAAGCACGCATTTTTGTCACAAGACGCTTTTTACCAAAGAAAAAGCTTTTGCCCTTGTTTTGATTTGCCGAATAGTCTTCGGCATACACCCTGAGGCTTTCGCCCTCTTTGCAGTCAAGCAGTTCCTTTTTCAAATCCTCTGTTCTAAAGGAAATGCAAAAATCTTCTGCCTTTACCGTGAGCCAATATCCGTCACGCAGAACATCGCAAAGAGAACCTTCAAAAACCACCGCCGCTGTTTTATTGGAAAGAAAAGCCGTTTTTACAACAAGCTCTTTTTTTTCTTTTCCGCTATATGTGTGTCGGTTGTTTTCAAGTGCCTGTGTTAATTCACTGTCCGCTTTATCAAGCTTTTCAAAAGCTTCCTTTGTAACAAGGCTTTCGGAAACGTAAAGCGTATTATTCTTATCGGCTTTTCCCTCAACAAGCACATGGCTTGACAAAGCAAGTATGTCATCATATGGTATGGCATCATCTTCCGCATCGGGCTTTTCACTATCCGCACTCGACTTCTCAAGCTCAAACCATGCCGAATACCGCTTACCGCCACATTCGGCATAAAATTCATATCTACCCCCATCAAGGCTGTCTACATCAAGGCTTATGCTTTTTTTGCCTTGTTTTCTGCCCTCAAAGAGCGCATCGACATATACAAGCCTGCCATCCTCGTCCTCTAACGCAAGAAAAACATTCTCGCTGTTGTCAAATACAGCCGTAAGAACAGCCTTGCCGTCTGAAACGGATGCCGTCACGAAGGGGGGGTCTTCTTCAGTTGCAAGGCAACAAATTGAAAGCAACGAAAAAAGCAGGAAAAAAGATACTATCCTTTTCACATCAACCGCCCCCGTCTTACACCTTGGGCAAGCCATGGGCGTTTGAAATATTTATATCAACAGTAAAATACTCATCCTGTATTCTGACATCCATCAGAACCTCATCATGAGCATCGACGATTTTTTTGACACTGTAAAGACCAAGACCCGTATGCCCCTCTTTTTCGGAATATCCGCTTTTGAATATATTTGCAAGCACAGGTCTTTTGGAATATGTATTCTTTACCGATACTATCGTATCGCCGTTTTTATTGAAAACAGCCACCTTAAGCATTTTCCTTTCGCTGTCCTTTGCCGCCTCTATGGCATTATCGAGAAGATTTCCGAGAATACTGTTAAACTCGTGTTTTTTAAGCTTTCCGTAATCCATCTGTCTTGACACGACAAGCGAAATATTTATCCCGTATTTCTGTGCTGCAGAAAGCTTTGAGGTCAGAAGCCATTTGACTGCCGCATCCTCAAGCTGTGCGACAACCGCCATCTGCTGTCTTATATTCAGATCGTCAAGCTCAACGCCGACGGAGGACAATATCTCCTGCATTTCGTCATAAGCCTTATCCTTAAGGCAGCCCTTCATGGCAACGACTATGTTTTTATAATCGTGTCTGAAAAGCCTCATCATGTCGTAAATTTCCGAGAGATTTTCCTGATACTGTGCAAGCTGCTTATTCTGCCTTTCTTCTTCGTCTTCGCTCTTAAATGATGACAAAAGCACAAAGAAACCAACCATAAAAGCTACGCCGAGAAGTATGTTTTGAACCATCTTGCCCACAGGTAATACCGCAAGCGCAAACGTACACACAAGCAGAAGTGTCACAAGAGATACCTTTATTTTTTCGTTTGAAGCGATATTTATATTCTTTTCATTATGTACAAGAGCAAGTAATATCGCCGTAAAGGCTGTGCTTATCACAACGCCGAATATGAAAGCCTCGTGCTGTGCGGCAGCATTCACAAAAAATCTGAACGCACATACAGAGAGAACATTAAGCACCAAAGAATATAGCGTATGCTTCTTTCCCATATCAAGCAGAAAAATTCCAAAAACAAGGCTGCTTAAAGTATAAAATGCAAACAGCAATGCACCGTCTGCCTCGAATACAAAGCACAGCACCAAAGCAAGTACCGTAGCTGCCGCCGAATAAACTGCCGTTCTTACACCGCGCAGCTTTTCCGAGAAAAATGTTACGCAGGAAAGGGGTAAAAGCAAAACAAAGAGAAGCATCTCAACCAACTGCAACGCCAACATTTTCGCCTCCTCCCATCAACTCGGCAAGAGCCAGCTTGACATCATGAATTGAATTTCTTGACATATACACTTCCTGACCGTCTGACATATACAACGTCTTTTCGGGATAGTTCGCCTGTGTGACCTGCTTTAAGTTCACAACAACGCCCTTGTCCACAAACTTGAAGCTTGAGGGAAGTGCCTTTGCTATACTTGAAACGGTATCAGCCACTTCAATCTGTCTGTTGGAAAGGCAGATTTCGGTTTTTCTTCCGCTTTTCTGTATTACAATAATCTCCGCAGTATTGAGTATGTACTCGTTTCTTCCGTAGCTCACCTTTACACTGCAGTTATTGGAGCTGACATCGTCTACTATTTCGCCGATTACTGCCTCAAGCTCACCCGGAAGCTCATCCTTTACTATAAACTGAGTAGGTCTTATGAGGCCGTTGAAAACCTTTGTAATCTTATCCTCATGTCCCGTAACAAAAATAATATGACAGTCCCTGTGCTTCTGTCTTATAAGCTTTGCACATTTTATGCCGTATTCATCATCCTGAGCAACGGCAATATCAAGCACTGCAATATCGGGCTTATGAAGCGAAAGCCATGACTCAAGAGCCTCAGGCTGAGACACGCCCTCAGTCTGAAACGTAATTCTGTCATCATGTTTTCTTGTTATGTTTCTTATGACATTTACAAGTGCCTTGCAAACAGGTCCGTTATCGTCAAAAACCAATATTGTCATATTACCGTTTCACTTTTCTCCAGTTTTATAACACCCCGTCAAAAGCTTATAAACCGTGTTTTTTCGGCATATTTCGAGGTGATTACAAAAAATAAAAATAATTTTTTACATTATACCAAAAAATTGGCGCTTTGTCAATAATTTTGACACATTTTATCACAGTACATTCTCAAAAAAAGCCATATTTTTCAATAAGTTCCACGATATTTGTTCAAGAAAATTTCCGAAGCGGTATTGTGTTGGCGCAGAATATGTGGTAAAATAAATCTATATTAAAAAAACAGGAGGAATCCCTGATGGGGCTTT
>JAZQIW010000039.1:0-11245 GCA_045541355.1 Eubacteriales bacterium
AGTAAGCATTTGCATCTTTTACAACAAATTCTTTTGTTATTGATGATGTAGCCATAAAAACACCACCTTATATACTGTACACAACATTAATAACACTCATACATACACAAATATCCTATACTATATCGCATACATATTATACACTTTTTTTCTCATTTTTTCAATAGTAAAAATAAACCAATTAACACTATCAATATTATTGATATTCTACAAATATCATAAATAATCTATCATCCACTAATATTATATTCCAAATTATTAATAAATGCAATAGTTTTAATATTTATCAAACTCGACTTTCCAATTTACCATTGCATTATAAGTTTTATTTGGAACTTTTCCTTTACACTTTTTTGCAAAATCCATAATATAATCTTTCTTGTAATTTATAAAGGCTTCCTTTGCTTCTTCATATGTATCAAAAGAACCGATTATATTTTTTTTGCCTAATATTCTCATGCAAGCTTCATATTTTCCCGTACTTGTATTTTGAGAAACGTTTGATTTGTTGCTTTTTCTTTCAAGTAGTACATTTGCAAAATGTGAAATAAGGGTACAAGTCTCTGGACTATAATGGGTATTTTTATAAACAAGAATGTCTTTGTCTAAATCAACTTTTCTATCATTCATTTTGTTCTCAAGATACCATTTTCTAAAATTAGAAAAATTGTGCCATTCGGGAGAGAGTGTACAGTTGGCATAATAAGGCTTGGCTGCATGTAATTCTTCGCTATAACACCTTTGAATCATATTAACCCACTTAATGTATATTGCACGATCTTCTTTATGAGAGTTTGGATCATTGCATCCAAGATATCCAATACCATAGTTTGTCCTTTTCCATTTGTTTTCATACCAGTCATCTTCTTTATATACAATATCATTTGTGATTTCAAATATCATATCCTCGGAGTCGGTTTCACCATTATAATATCTTTCCATAATTGCATTATATTGTTTCTCGCCTACCGGAAAAATATGCTTGTAATAGTTATCTTTTTTGTTATTATTTTTATGCCAGCAGCGCGTGTTGCCCACCATATCATAATTTACAATAAAAGCACTCACAACCAACTTCCAAATCTCAATTATTTCTCTTTGGTACACCCATTTCGTGCCATTATATACATTTTTCTGTAAAATGCATATTTTTTCACCCGAATCATTTACTTTTTGTCTTTTGAATATATATCTTCCATTATTATATTCCAACACTCTGCCGTAAGATGAAATCCATACCCACTTATAATCAATAAGCTCCACAAAGCACTCATCAGTATTTACCAACTTTATGCCTAATCGTTCGGTATTAAGAATTCTTTCGGGAATGGGAAATTTATACTGTCTGTCGATTGTTATCAACCTGTCATTTTGTAAATTTCCGTTTCGTTTGGTATAAAATGAGCTAATGCAATTTTTGCAATAATATCCGTGTTTACTAAACACTCTAATTGGCAGGTCTCTTTTGCATCTTGTACATACTCTTGTCTCATTCTTATCATTCATTTGTCCTCCTTATATTTACCCACACAAATGGGTTCGGCTCAGTTTTACTTCCTGCCGAATAGGAAATTAAAAAGTCCGTTAAGTTGTTTTGGTTCCTGTAATTAGTCTTCGAAGCCGTTTGGCTCTTTGGCTAGCAAATCCTCACACGCCTTTGCAAGTTTGTTGAACGCCCTGAAAGACAGCGTGTATCGAGGCGGCAACATATGAAGTGTTCCACCTCTCATGTTGTCCTTTATTATGCGTTCCCTGTGATATTTGGGCGATAGTCTGAAGTAATCGTAAATTCCTACGGCGTCACCATTTTTTATGGCTTCAACCATAGCTTCGTGATATGTGTCCAGTACGGTTTTGATTATTTCCTTTGAATACTTTAGGTGATACTTTCTTTTATAGTTGGTTTTGTTTCCGCCGATAACAATTCTGCTTTTGTTGAGTTTGGAAGAAACCATATCAACAATATCGTTTTTATTTAATGTCGTATTCATTTTTTAATTTCCTTTCTGTATATTTCTTTGCAGCCTGATTTAGTCTTGACCCTGCTTTAATATGTGTCTTGTAGAGAGGGGGGATATATATGCGTTTGTTATGTGCAATATCACGTGCATATTTGCCCTTTTTGTACTTGGGGGCGATTGTCATATACCCGTTTAAGACAACTGCGTTTCCGTCAAGTATTGCTTGTTCTACGACATCAAAAAAGGCAGTCAGAATGTCGTTGACTGTCTCTTTTGAATATGGGGTGTTTCTGCTTCTCGTTAAATCGCAAATTTGTTTGATAACGCCGGGGCGAATTATCGTTTCGTTCATAGTTTGTAGTTCCTTTCTTTTATTGGTAATGAAATTGTTGTTTTATGTGCTTTTCTTGTGTATTTTCCTCCATACTCGAATTTGTTCTTTTGCTTTATCAATATTTTCATACTTCTCCTTGAATGGTGGGGATGAATTTTGAGAGATGCGAATTGTTCCGTTATCTTCTTCAAAGAGAAGGAAACCATAAAATTTACCTATGTAATACATTATATCTCCTTTCTATATGACACTGGTTTTGGTGGCGTAAAAATAAATATGTGGTTTGTTAGTTAATTGAGCGAGAGGGAAAGTGCTTACATAAATTAAACACTTAGATTGACTTGCTATTTCAGTAACAGGCTAATCTAAGTGTTCAATACTATTTGATTTTGTAGTGGACTATCTGCACAAAATTTTTTGTTAGACAAATTTGTTAGACAAAACAAAAAAGGAATGACTCAAATCTAAGATTAAAGCCATTCCTTAGTGGCGGAGAGACAGGGATTCGAACCCTGGAACGGGTATTAGCCGTTACACGATTTCCAGTCGTGCGCCTTAGACCAGCTCAGCCATCTCTCCAAAGTATTAATTTGTGCTGCCCTCGCGACAGCTTTAATAATATACCACACAAATCTATGTTTGTCAAGCCTTTTTTTGAAAAATGTTTTAGATTTTGGAGAAGGATGCATGAATGAGGCAAAAAGACGTGACATAATAAAACCGCAAATATCTTTTTTGTTGACATAACCTAAAGTCGGGTGTATAATTTTAGTTAAAGATAGTTGAAAGAGGATATGCCTATGTATTACGCAATTATAGATGCAAACGGAACCATGAGCAGACTTACTACCGTTGCTTACGGCGTTAAGCTTTCGGATATAGCCGATTGGTTTGCCGATGAGTTCTGCGAGAACTATGAGCTGTACCATGAAGAAAGTGATGACGGCAGCGATGAAAAGGTAATGAAGCAGTGCGAGGAAATAAGAGAGCTTGCACGAGAGGGAGCCCTTGAAAAGGGTGACCTTGAAGGAATGTCCTTTGCCGTTTCGGATATTTCCGTCGAACTTTACGGAATATATGAAACCTATGAAGAATTTGTCGTTTCTTTCGAGAATTTTGTCTCGGATAAGCCCAAATATGTAAAGATAAAGCCTGAAAAGGAGCCGAAGGATATAATTGATGAGTGCGACAGGCTCAATTCTCTGCTGATAAGGGCAAGTATATAATAATTCAGGAGGACAGGATGCTTGATAGCTTTGTATTCAGCTTAAATACAACATTACCTGTTTTTGTTGTCATAGTGGTTGGAATGATTCTGAAAAGAGTAGGTCTGTTTTCGGAAACATATGCATCGCTTACTGATAAATATGTCTTTAAGGCGGCACTGCCCGTACTGCTGTTCAAGGACATTTCACAGATGAATTTCAGAGACGATTTTGATTGGAACTTTGTGGCGTTTTGCTTTGTTGTATCGCTGATAATGTTCCTTGCGGTGTGGCTTGCATCGTTTGTTGCTTTGAAGGATAAATCCATGGTCGGTGCTTTTGCCCAGGGCGCAGCAAGAGGAAGCGCGGCAATCCTCGGCGTTGCACTCGCGACCAATATTTACGGTACAACGGGACTTGCACCGCTTATGATTTTGTCGGTGGTGCCTGTTTTCAATATAATGTCGGTAGTTATTCTTGCATTTTCTGCCGCAGGCAAGGAGAATAAGCTTTCGGTCTCGGTAATTGTGAAAAATATTGTTACTAATCCCATTATTCTCGGTATACTTATAGGAATACCCTTTGCGCTGTTTGAAATCCCGCTTCCCGCCTTTGCTTCGGGAGCCGTTAACAGTATCTCGGCAACTGCAACTCCCATGGCACTTCTTGCAATCGGAGCATCCTTTAACCTTGCCGCAGCGAAAAAAAAGCTTGGTGTCGCACTTGCTGCCTCCATGGTAAAGCTGTTTCTTCTGCCGGCAATCTTTCTTCCCGTTGCCATAGCCTACGGCTTCAGGGACAGCGCACTTGTTGCAATTTTTGTAATGCTCGGCTCTCCCACAACCGTAACCTGCTATATTATGTCAAAGAATATGGATAATGACCATGTGCTCTCGTCAAATATAATTATGCTGTCAACCTTGCTGTCATCGGTTTCGGTGACGTTCTGGGTATTTTTCTTAAAGCACGCCTCGCTCATATAAAGTACATAATACGTCAAAAAACGCCGCTTTTGCGGCGTTTTTTCTGTTGAATTTAAAGCTGCATAATTTCCTTGATGTCCTGCGGTAAAGACGCAGTAAGCACCAAAACCTCTTTTGTCATGGGATGGGGGAGAGTCAAGGTTTTGCAATGAAGGTGAGCCCTGACACCTTCAATTGGCGTGCCGTATAGAAAATCCCCGTATATAGGCATTCCCTCATGGGCAAAATGAAGCCTTATCTGATGGGTTCTTCCCGTAATGGGAAACGCACGCATAAGGGAGAAGCTGCCGTCGGAACGGGTAAAGTCAAGCTCGTAATGGGTTTTTGCACTTTTCCCTTCGGGATGTATCTGCCGCTTTATTATGCTGTCGGCACTTCTTGAAATCGGTGCATCAATTGTGCCGCTTTTGCGGGGCGGGACACCTTGAATGACGGCGGCGTATTCCTTTTTGATTTCACCCTTTTGAAGACTGCTTGTCAGACGCTGGGCGGCAATTGCATTTCTTGCAATAATCACAACCCCCGTTGTGTCGCCGTCAAGACGTGTTATTGCGCGGAAGGTGAAGCTCTCGTTTCTGTATCTGTACATAACGGCGTTTGCCAATGTGTCGAGACGATGTCCCTGCGATGGGTGGGTTGGCATTCCGAGAGGCTTGTTTATTACAAGCATATCGTTGTCCTCATAGATTATGTCAAGCGGAAGGTTTGTTTTTTCAATGCTCTCGGAGACATTGTCGATAAGCGAAAGAGTCAGAAGGTCACCTTCGGATAAGACGAAGCGTACCGTAACAACATTGCCGTTAACGGCTATACCGCCGCCCGCTTTAAGTCTTGACAGGGTTCTTGAGGACAAAGAAAATTCTCTTTCAATTATCTGCTTTACGCTTTTTCCGATATCGTTGCTTGTTGCCTTGTATTCAAGAAGCATTGTCTTTGACTCCTTTCGCATAAAAGTCATTTTGTTACAATAATTTTATAGTGCACGGTATAAAAAGTCAATAGCGAAAGGGTATTTTGATTGACATTTTATTGGGTGTGTGATATACTTTTTTTACAGTGATTGGAGTGAATACTATTTGGGACTTGTGGAACTTTTTTTAATGGCTCTCATGCTTTCAATGGATGCTTTTGCGGTTGCGGTATGTAAGGGCCTTGCCTTGGGTAGAATAAAGATTCGAGACTGCCTGTGTGTGGGACTGTGGTTTGGCGCATTTCAGGCACTTATGCCGACACTCGGATATTTTTCCGCAAAGCTTTTTGAGGGCTATGTAAATAGATTTTCCCATTGGATAGCCTGCACATTGCTTGTGCTTATCGGTGTGAATATGATAAAAGAGGCACTCGGTGAAGAGGAAAAATCAAACTGCTCAGTGTGCATAAAAGAAATGCTTGTGCTTGCGGTTGCAACAAGTATAGATGCCCTTGCGGCAGGTGTTTCTTTTGCCCTGCTCGAAGGCTTCAGAATAGGCTATGCGGTTTTGTTTATAGGATGTATAACCCTTGTGCTTTCGTCAATCGGCGTGAAGGTGGGAAGCGTAGTGGGAACAAGGTATAATAAAAGGGCAGAGATGACAGGCGGAATTGTACTGGTGCTTCTCGGAATCAAAATTGTACTTGAGCATTACGGAATATGGTTTTAAAAATATTGATTTAACATAAATAATAAGGAGAAAAAAGAATGAAGAAAAACAACATCCAAAAAGCACTTTTTGCACTTATGTTTGCAGTAATGCTTTGCCTTAGTGCGTGTGCTCAGACCGGCTCGTTTGAAAAGACAAGGGTCTACGGAAATGAGTTTTATGACGTGCCTGCCGATGCATGGTATGCAGGGGAAGTTGCATCTGCTTATGAGCTTGGTTTTGTTGACGGCGTTTCCTCAAATTCCTTTTCGCCCGATACAACAGTAACCGTTTCTCAGGGCATAACCATGGCAAGCCGTGTGCACGCAGTGTATAACGGAAAGACAATCGGTGAAAGCAAGGGCGCAAACTGGTATGACGTTTATGTGGATTATGCCAAGAAAAACGGAATAATCACAGAGAATCAGTTTGATGACTATACAAGAGATATCAAGAGATATGAAATGGCAGAGCTTTTCCATGACGCCATGGGAAAGTCATACTATAATGCCGTAAACGATGTTGACTATATACCCGACGTTCCTGTGGGAGCTATGTATACCGATAAGCTTCTTACCCTTTATAATGCAGGCGTTGTAATGGGAAATGACGAATATGGCTGCTTCAATCCTCAGGCGGAAATCAAGAGAAGTGAATGTGCGGCAATTATAGGCAGAGTTGCAATTCCCGAGAACAGACTAAAGAAAACTCTCTCTGATTTCACAAGCGAAAACGCATATGTTCTTTGCTATAACGTCGGTATGGGGGGAAGTAAGGAAGGAATAAACTCCGGCTGGGTGCTTGATAACAGAGGCGGCACCGCAAAGACCGACAATACGGGAGCTGCGGCAATCGGCGACGTTTCCAAGGAGTATGCGACCTGCTTTATAAGAGAGTTCAATTATATTCCAAAGGGTACAATTGTACTTGAAACGGTAATTTCAGCAATCAATGAAGGAGCTTTTCTCGAATATCTTGACGTTGCGGGAAATGTTGTTTATCAGCTGAAGCTTCGTGACGGAAAGTGGAATGTTCTGACAAAGGGCGGCTATACTGTGCTTGATACCGTGACGGGAACAGTACAGGTCAGAGCCTATATCAACCTCGACGATGGTAAGAGTATAACATACATAAATGATAAGAACCTTGGCACACATGAGCTTCTTTCGGATAATGTGATGTCTTACAGAGTGGGCATGGATGAAGAGGGCATGGGTACGGTGACTGTTTCAAGCGTCAACATGGTTGTAAACTATGCAATGTACGAAAACTTTGATGTTTTTGGAACAGACTCGTCTTATGGCTGGACAAAAACAGGCTCTGTACTCAGAACAAATAATCAGATAACCATGAGTAAGGACAGCAGCCTTTCAAAGAGCTTTGCACCTGTTGACGGAACTGTCTGTGCAGAGGCATACTTTATTGCCCCCGCAGGAAGCGATTTTGAAATCGGAATAGGAAATGTACTTTATGTTGAATCAATCGGCGGAAGGCTTTGCGCCGACGGTAAGGTGCTTTACAAAAGCCTTACAAAGAATATGTGGTACAGACTCAGGGTTGAGGCATCAATTGACAGGGGTACGGCAGACATTTTTCTTAACGGCAGAAGCGTAGGTAAAGTAAACCTCAGAGCAAAGGAAGCTGTATCCGATATCACCTTCTCGGCTAAGGGAAGCTTCATTATTGATAATGTCAATGTCTTCACGCTCCATGAATACCCCGACTATGTGCCCGTTCCCGAGACAAGGGCAAGCTTTGATGACTATATTGTAGGTCTTAATATATGCTCGCTCTGGAGAAACGGTACTCATTACGGCTGGGCTTGTATTTCGGCGCACGATGAGCCCACACCCGTTATCGGCTACTATGATGAGGGTAACCCGGAATCTGCCGACTGGGAGATTAAGTACATGGTAGAGCACGGAATAGACTTTCAGGCGTTTTGCTGGTATGCCGATAATAACAGTGCACCCTTGAAGTTCCCTTCAAACAGCGAACAGCTTCATAACGGATATATGTACGCCAAATACTCTGATTACATGAAATATTGTATTCTTTGGGAGGCTGCAAATGCGGCACATTTTGATTCGGCTTATTTCAGAAAGCACGTTGTTCCCTATTGGTTTGAAAACTATTTCCTTGACCCGAGATATGTGACGATTGATAATCAGCTTCTTCTTCCCATATTCGGAACATGGCACCTTGCAACAAAGGAGTATTTCGGCTCTGTTGACGGTGTAAAAGCTGAGTTTGATTACCTTGAAGAGGTGGCAAGAAGCTATGGCTTTGACGGATTCTTGTTCTTCTCAACAGGATCGTCAAGCGACCAGCTTGCAATGATGGGCTTTGACGGCGCATATGCATATAACTGGGGTACTGATGGTAAGGAACTCGAGCATAATAAAACCAGCGTATTAAACAGCGCAAAGAACCCCAATATGTATACAATTCCCACGATATCCGTAGGCTTTGACTCCATTCCCTGGCACGGATTAAGACACGGAAATATGTCTGTCGAGGATTTTGCAAAGGCGCAGGAATGGGTAAAGAAAGAATATCTTCCGAAGTATTCTTCAAAGTATGACTGGGCAGATAACTTCATGTGGCTCTCCACCTGGAATGAATACGGAGAGGGAACATATATAATGCCCTCGGGACTTAACGGCTTTGGATATGTTGACGTTGTAAGAGAAGCTTATACCGAGCTTCCGAAGCAGCATGAGGATGTTGTTCCCACGCTCAAGCAGAAGGAAAGAATAACACATCTTTATCCCCAGTATGCAAGGCTTCTCAGACGTGACGGCTGGTATTATATGAACAGAACAGACGAGGACGTCGAAAAGGAGCCCAAAAATAAGCTTTATATCAATGATGTGGATATACAGAATAATGCAGAGGAAATGTTCTTTGTTCCCGCAAAGCTTTCGGACGGCAGAGTGCTGTTCCCCTTTAATCCCTCAACAGCCGTGAACTTTGTTCTCGGCAGCCATTATGAGTACAGAAAGGAAGCGGGAACTTTAAAGATTATGGCACACGGCCATGAGGTGGTGTTCGAGAAGGGCTCAGACAGATATGTTCTTGACGGTGTAGAAAAGGACCTTGGATATACCGTGGAAATGTTTGACGGACTCTTGATGCTTGACTTTGAAAGCTTAGGTAAGGATCTTGGGTATAAGACCGAGACAAAGAACGGAAATGTCTATATTTATACAGATACCTTTGAAAAGCTGTGGAAGGCTCGTGCCGATAGAAAAACAGGCACATGGGAGTTTAACTCGGACTATGATAATGAAGGCTTTTCATCTTCCTCAATGACACTTGTGACAAGCGGCGGCAGCATGAAAATGACAACCCTCAGCGCAGATAATAATGATCCCATATCGTTTTATATGAGGGATGCCTTCCCCGAGGACTTCTATACCAAAAAGTTTACCTCTGTTGAAGTCAGATGCAGATATAAGTATTCTACCCCCGGCGGATCAAGAAGCAATCTTTCGTTCTATTACATTACGGATCTTGACGAAACCTATGCCGAAAATAAGAATATAAGAATATACTTTGATGATCTTGACTCCGAGGGTGAGTGGGTAACGCTCAAATATGACCTTACAAAGGAAGGTAACTGGCAGGTGGCAGAACGCCTGACAGGCCTCAGATTTGACCCCTTCAACGGACAGGGCGAAATTGAAATAGACTATATCAGATTTATTGAAGATCCCGATTTTAAGTATGTGCCTGTCGAGGAACGCCCCATTGAAATCATCAACGGCGATGCCGAGGGAAATGCAGTTCCCTTCTACTCGGACAATGCCGATATAACAAGGGTAATTGACCCCGATGACAGCACAAATCATGTGTGGAAGATTGAAACATACGACGGCGAAAACTATACTTATTTCAGATTCCCCACAAGATTTAAGGAGAATACGTCGTATAAGATTGATTATGATATAAGGCTGATAGGCAGCAATTCCAAACAGGCAGACGGTCCGACACAGACCTCCTTCAATACCAATTTCCGCTATGCCGATAAGGGCGCATTCAATGACTTTGACCATGTTGTAAGAACTGCAAATGTGTCGCAGATATCCGTCGATGACGGCTGGGTGCATTACAGCGCAACCTATACCGTGACAAAGATTGATAACCATGAAAAATCAGAGTTTTCGTTGTATACAAATCCAAAAGACGGCTTTGGCTTCAGCTATTATCTCGATAATATAGTTGTAACCGAAACACCTGCCGAGCCCGAAAAAAAGGAAAGCTTTGACTGGGGCAAGGCAAAGGGTACGGTAATGCAGGATTTTGAAGGTGACGGCACCGAGTATAGCCTTGGAAATTGTGAATCCGAAATAAAAGACGGAATACTCGAGCTTAAGGCTACTTCTTACGATGTTCAGCTCATTTTTAATAACATAAATGTTGATACCTCAAAGTATTCGGGCGTTGCAGTGAGTTTTAAGCCTGTGCCTGACTCTGAAAATATAAACGCCTCGGCACAGCTTTTCTATGCCACAGAACAAAACCCGACGCTTGATGAAACAAAATCAGTCCATGTAATTCACAGTAAATGCGAACCGGATGAGGAAGGGTATATTACTGCGTACTTTAACCTTGCAGAGTCCGACTTGTGGAAGGGCAAGGCAACAATTCTTCGCTTTGACCCGGCAAACGCAAAGGGCACATACTTAATAGATAAAATTATGCTTGTAAAATAGTAAAAAAATAATCTTTAATCCAAAACAAAGATATGCATTTTGTGTTTTGATTATTGCAAATTGTGCATTTTGACGGAATTGTTTGTATAAAACGTCAAAATGCATTTTTTGTTGTTGAAAAATCGGCAAGATTGTGATAAAATCAGTTGGTTAGTAGGAGCATTATGCTAACCACAAAAAAGATAGGAGAGAACAAAATGAAACTTGTAACATTTTGCAAAATGCTTGGTGCGACAGTCCTTGCGGCAAGCCTTGCAGTAACAGCTTCGGCGGCGTTCGCAAAGAAGAACACCTATGACGGAAAGTTTTCCGACGTAGCAGCAGATGCATGGTATGCAAAGGAAGTGGCATCGGCGTACGAGCTCGGTTTTGTAGAAGGAACAACAGATTATTCCTTCTCGCCCGATACAACAGTAACCGTTGCA
>JAZQIW010000040.1:0-3299 GCA_045541355.1 Eubacteriales bacterium
GCTTGGCCTCCGACTTAGGTTACTGTTTTCAAGGCTTACGATGAGTCAGCAGAGTCAAGATTTGTTGCTGAAACAATTCTTGAAAAGGTAAAGGACGGTGCTTCCTATAAGGATTTTGCAATCCTTTACAGAATGAACGCACAGTCAAACAGCATTGAACGTGCATTCACTCACAGCGGTATCCCTTACAAGGTTATCGGCGGTATGCGATTCTATGATCGCAAGGAAATCAAGGATATGACCGCATATCTTTCGGTGCTTAACAATAACCGCGATATGCTCCGCTTTAAGCGTATCATCAACGAGCCGAAGCGTGGTATAGGTGATACAACGCTGTCAATGGTTGAGCAGATTGCAGGTGACCTTGGTGTTTCACCGATTGATGTTATGCGTGAAAGCGAGGGTTACGCACCTGTAGCTAAGAAATCTGCGCTTCTCGTCAAGACCGCTGAAATGTTTGATTATTTAAGCGAATACGCTGAAACACATACTCTTACAGAGCTGCTTGATGAGCTGCTTGATAAAACAGGTTACGCAAACGCTATGAAGGCTCTCGGTGACGAGGGTACAGGCAGACTGGAAAATATCAGCGAACTTAAAACAACTATGGAGCAGTATGCCGAAGTAAACGGCGAGGATGCAACCCTTTCGGGCTTCCTTGAGGAAATCAGCCTTTATACCGATGTTGACAAGCTTGAGGACGACAGCGACGTGGTCTATATGATGACAATGCACAGCGCAAAGGGACTTGAATTCCCTACAGTCTTCGTGGTTGGTATGGAAGAGGGAATTTTCCCGGGTATGAGAAGTATGAACAGCCTTGAGGATATGGAGGAAGAACGCCGCCTTGCATATGTTGCTATAACACGTGCAAAGGAAAAGCTTTATATTTCTCACGCTAAGCAGAGAATGCTGTTCGGTTCAACAAACCGCAATCTTATTTCTCGTTTTGCAAAGGAAATCGACTCGGATTATGTTGAGCGTGTTGACAGCACGGTTAAGATGGTTGAAGACGATGATAAGGATGTAATCGTTCAGAGCGTGCCTAAGTATACTCTCCAGAATGAGCTTGCAAACCGTAAGGTTGAACAGGCAAAGAAAAAGGCCGAAGCGGATTACTCCGTCGGCGAGCGTGTAAAGCATAATATTTTCGGCGAGGGAACAGTTCTCTCTGTCAAGAAGATAAGCAACGACGCAATGCTTGAAATCGCATTTGACAGCGTAGGTACAAAGAAGCTTATGGCTAATTTTGCGAAGATTACAAAAATATAAAAAAATGCCTGAGGGGATTGTGCACCGCCCCAAATTGTACGGACAGTACAAAAATACCCCTCTATGGTGCAATATTAAATTTAAGCAACATACTGACTTCGTTTTTCATACGGAGTCAGTTTTGTTTTGAGTTGAATACGTTGGTTGTTGTAGAAATCGATATACTGACATATGAGGAGGCGAGCCTCCTCATATGTCTTCAGCTTCACCCGATAGATGCACTCTGTTTTGAGGATAGAAAAGAAATTTTCAGCCATAGCGTTATCATAAGGATTCCCACGTCTTGACATTGACGGAATAATGTTGTATGATTGAGTCAGCTTAAAATACGGTTGAGATGTGTATTGAAAGCCTTGGTCACTGTGGAGTTGCAGCTCCCCGGTGACCTTTTCCTTTCTCTTGGCGGCTTTGATTGTTTCCAATACAAGCTGTACGTTCTGTGTTGTGCTTGTTTTGTAGGCAACAATGCTGTTATCAAACAGATCCCTGATGACGGAAAGGTACAATACACCCTGCTGTGTATGTATATATGAAATATCGGTAACCCATTTCTGATTTGGTCTTTCAGCCTTGAAGTCCCTGTTCAGCAAATTTGGATACTTGTGCAAAGCTTGACTGTAATAGTGATACTTCCTGCGTCTGACAACCGAAAGAAGATTGTATTTCTGCATTACACGAAGTACCGTTTTAGGATTATGATGAATACCATTTCTTTCAAGCCATAGGTGTACTCGGCGGTAACCGTAAGTTTTACCACACTTCTGCTGGCATTCTTCAATCTTATTAGCAAGTGACAGGTCCTTTGCTGGTATATCCATCCGCTTTACAAAGTCATAATATCCGCTTCTTGATACCTCGAAAAATCTGCACATTTCGCTGATGGCATACTTGTCCTTATGACGATAAATCACATGATACTTTACCGACGTTCTCACTTCCTTCCTGTTAGCGAGAGAAAATCCCGCATCAGTTCGTTTTCCATCTCTAATTGCTTGATTTTGGCTTCTTTGCGGGCAAGGATATATTTCAGTTCAGCTATCTTATCCTGTTCACTGACGACATAATTCTTTGGTGGTCTGCCTTTCTTTTTCAAGACTATTCCTGCTTTAAGTTTTTCTTGTCTGCGTCGATACCTATTCAGAAAACTCTTTATCTGTTCCTTACTAAATCCTAATTTCTCGCCTATTTCTCGTTTTGTATATCCTTCCTCTTTTAATTGTAATATTTCTTTTTCATACAGTTTTATATGTCTGTATTCTCTTGCCATACAAAATTCCCCCTTTACGGTAGCTATTTTTATTCTACCATAAAGGGGGTGTTTTTTCTATTGTCCGTTTTTAACGGACTTGTGCAGATTTAAGGCAAAGATTGAGTATTTCCTTTCAACCAAGCTCATTTGCGGATACTGCGGTGAGTTTATGATAGGAGAGAGTGGCACAAGCAGACAGAAGATTAAGTACAACTATTATAAATGTACCGGTGTAAAAAGGCACAAAGGTTGTCACAAGAAAACTGTACGCAAGGCAGATATTGAAGAAATCGTACTGAATGATGTTATGGACAAGATGTTCAAGGAAGATTTGATAAACGATATTGCCGACAGTGTAATGAGATTGCAGGAGAAAGAAAACACTACTATACCTCTTATGCAGAAGCAGTTAGCTGAAATTCATCAGAGTATAAATAATTTAGTCAAGGCTATGGAGATGGGTATTGTTTCAAGAGAAACCAAGCAGCGTTTTGATGAGCTGGAAGCGCAGAGGACGGAACTTGAAACAGATATAATCAAGCAGGAAATCCAAGAGGAGATAATTACAAGAGAGCAGGTAGTTGAATGGCTGAAAGAGATGAAAAGGCTTGACCTTTCATTGGATGACAGTAAACGCAAACTTGTAGATACCTTTGTAAATTCAGTTTATCTTTACGATGACAAGGTTGTCATCATCTTTAATTGTAGGGAAGGGGCGAGTACACTCGCCCTCCCTTTGGAAGTCGGATCGTAGCCATGTCGTTCTGTGAGCCAAGGA
>JAZQIW010000041.1:0-3966 GCA_045541355.1 Eubacteriales bacterium
GATAGATTCAACTCCTTGGCTCACAGAACGACATGGCTACGATCCGACTTCGACGGTATCATCCCCACAGTTGATGCTGAAATCGCAGGTGAATTCGGCAGAATTATGGCTTGGGCTGACAAGTACAGAACTCTTAAGGTCCGTACAAATGCTGATACTCCCGCTGATGCTAAGAAGGCTCGTGAACTCGGTGCAGAAGGTATCGGTCTCTGCCGTACAGAGCATATGTTCTTCGAGGCTGAAAGAATCGCTGCATTCCGTGAAATGATCTGTGCTGACACAGTTGAAGAAAGAGAAGCAGCTCTTGACAAGATTCTTCCCTATCAGCAGGGCGACTTCGAAAAGCTCTACGAAGCACTCGAAGGCAACCCCGTTACAATCCGTTTCCTTGATCCTCCTCTTCATGAGTTCGTTCCCACTGAAGAAGCAGACATCAAGCTCCTTGCAGATTCACAGGGCAAGACAGTTGAAGACATCAAAGCTATCATCGCTTCACTTCACGAATCCAACCCCATGATGGGTCAGCGTGGATGCCGTCTTGCAGTAACATATCCCGAAATCGCAGCAATGCAGACAAAGGCTGTTATCCGTGCAGCTATCAACGTTCAGAAGGCACACGCTGACTGGAATGTTGTTCCCGAAATTATGATTCCCCTTATCGGCGACGTTAAGGAACTCAAATTCGTAAAGAAGGTTGTTGTTGAAACAGCTGATGCAGAAATCGCAGCAGCAGGTTCAGACCTTAAGTACGAAGTTGGTACAATGATCGAAATTCCCAGAGCTTGTATCACAGCTGATGAAGTTGCTAAGGAAGCTGACTTCTTCTGCTTCGGCACAAACGACCTTACTCAGATGACATACGGCTTCAGCCGTGATGACGCAGGTAAGTTCCTCACAGCTTACTATGACAGCAAGATCTTCGAAAACGATCCCTTCGCAAAGCTCGACCAGAACGGCGTTGGCGCTCTTATGGAAATGGCAGTTGCTAAGGGTAAGGCAAGCGGCAAGAACCTTCACTACGGTATCTGCGGTGAACACGGCGGCGACCCTGTTTCCGTAGAATTCTGCCATAAGATTGGTCTTGACTATGTATCCTGCTCACCCTTCAGAGTTCCTGTTGCAAGACTTGCAGCGGCTCAGGCAGCTATCAAGGCTTCCAAGTAATTTGCTTTTTCCTTGCTGAAAAGAAAAAGTAAGCAAAAAGAAGATAATTTAACCCCTTGTGCCAAACATCGGCGCAAGGGGTTTTGTCAATGTTGATAATAAAGTTGAAGGTAAAAAATCGGGGCGGAAATTTTTTAGAACAAGTAAATTATTCGCCTGAGTAATGGTTTCCTTGTGTTTAATGACTGCATAAGGGAACTTTTTCAGCTCTTATTGACAAAATATTACAGGTGTACTATAATATTTAAGATATTTGTGTATGTTTTGTGTCGGAGGCATAGAATGAAAAAGAAAACCATGTTTACAGAGCTTTCCTATGTGCTTGGAATTGTTCTTCTTGCACTTGGAACGGCACTCATAACAATCAGCGATTTCGGTGTATCAATGATAGTTGCTCCTGCATATCTTTTGCACCTTAAAATATCAACGTATGTTCCTTTCTTTACCTTCGGAATGGCTGAATATACTCTTCAGGGTATAATAATTGTTTTGATGTGCCTTGTTCTTGGGAAATTTCATGTTTCCTATCTGTTTTCTTTCGTGACAGCGGTGCTTTACGGAATGTGCCTTGACGGATTTCTGGTGCTTGTAACGTTTCTTTCGGTTGCAAGCTGGCAGCTTAGACTTTGTTGGTTTGTTGCAGGAATGTTTCTTGTCACGCTTGGCGTTGCATTTTTCTTCCGTACATATATTTCTCCCGAAGCATATGAGCTGTTTGTAAAAAAAGTGTCGGCAAAATTCGGTATTGATATTCATAAGTTCAAGCATTGCTATGACGCTGCCAGCCTTGTGCTTTCGGTTGTAATGTCCTTCGCGTTTTACGGCTTTGGCAGATTTGAGGGAATAGGCTGGGGTACAGTTGCATGTACAATTCTTAACGGAACGCTTATTGCCGTCTGGTCAAAGGCACTTGATGAAAGCTTTGACTTCAAGGATAGATTTTCCCTTCGTAAGTATTTTGATGAGGAGAGCCTTTAATGAAACAAAGAAACCGTTTTGTAGATATAGCGAAGGGCATATCAATTGTCCTTGTGCTGTTTAATCATTATGAATGGTCAAAGACAAGTGTTTTCAATACCCATTTGTATTATTGGCTTGTGTGCATGGCTGTGCCGGTGTTTATGCTTTGTACGGGATATGTGACGGCGGCATCCTTTGAATCAAAGAGCGTGAGCCTAAAGCGGGCATATAGTAAAAAGAGCTTGCTTCCAAAGCTTCGCCGTTATATTATGCCGGTGGTGTGGTTTTATCTGGTTGAAACATTGCTTACATTTGTGTTTATAAAAACAGGATTTATGGATTATCTCGGCACACTTGACTTTGCTTTCCGTGACGGATATTCAAACAAAATGACGCTTGTCGGAACAATTGTGTTTTTCTTTGCAGGGGGCAGGGGACAGCACGGCACATATTATTTCCCGATAATTGTGCAGGTGGCATTTATGATACCCCTGATTTATAGTGTAGTCAAAAGATGGAGATGGGGCATTATTGCGTGCTTTGGAGTAAATCTTGCACTTGAAATACTAAAAAACGCCGTAAACCTTTCGTATGGTGCATATAGACTGCTTGCCTTCAGATATATATTTGCCCTTGCACTCGGCTGCTATCTTTATGTTTACCGCGAAAAGCTTGGCAGTAGGTATAAATGGCTTTTAAGCTTTTTGCTTGGTGCAGGATATGTGTATCTCATAAATTATACCGATTACCATAGAGTTGTTTTTACATATTGGCATCGTACCTCTATGCTTGCAATGCTCTTTATAACCCCCGTTTTTCTTTTGGGGCTTGAAAAGCTCAAAAACGTCAGATGTAAACCTCTTGAAGAGCTGGGAAAGGCATCGTATCATATACTCCTGACACAGATTATTTATTATAATTTTTTTGCACCGCTTGTCTGGACAGCACCAAAGAGCATTGTCCCGAATGATTATGTGGGAATGCTTGTAAGCCTTGCCGTCTGCCTTGGATTTGGATATGGTTATTATCGTCTTTATAATCTTGCGGCAGAGAAAATGTGTAAAAAGAAAACTTGAATATGAAAAAAGACACAGCCGCCGCTGTGTCTTTGCTTTTTTGTAAAATAAAAAAACGACGTAATCAATACGTCGTTCTGTGGCAGCGGAACTAGGATTTGAACCCAGACAAACAGAGTCAGAGTCTGTCGTGCTAACCGTTACACAATTCCGCTATGAGTTGCTTTCTCACAACGTCAATTATTTTACCATAAGTGTTTGCGTTTGTCAATAGTTTTTGGAAAGATTTTTTAATTAAATTTGAGACTTTTTTTGAAAAAATATATTGACAAAGAATGTTTCTTGTGATATAATATCTAAGCACTTGAAGATATGGCCCGTTGGTCAAGCGGCTAAGACATCGCCCTCTCACGGCGAAAACATGGGTTCGATTCCCGTACGGGTCACCACCCTTAGGGGACTAAGTGCAAAAAGTTAATATGGCCCGTTGGTCAAGCGGTTAAGACACGGCCCTTTCACGGCTGTAACATGGGTTCGATTCCCGTACGGGTCACCAAAATCCTCGTTCATAAGAACGGGGATTTTTTTTACTTGTTTTTGTTTGCTTTTGACTTAACAAAATAAGTTTTTTATCGGTTGACAAAAAAACGTCTTTGTGATAATATGAAACTGTTATAAATTGTTCCAAAATGGACGTTTTTGCTGTGAAAATAGGTGTGATTAATGAACTTTTGAATAGTATTTCCTGTTCTCTTGTAAATGATAAATGTCCGAGAAAAATAAAGGCAGATGCTCTTGGAAACCCGCTTAAGGGAGAAGTGTCTTT
>JAZQIW010000042.1:0-4208 GCA_045541355.1 Eubacteriales bacterium
GCTGCGGGCTTGTTTTTTTGCTTTTTGCGTGATTTTTCAACAAAAACTGCATTTATATAATCGTAAGCGACAGTTGCTTTTTTTAAGTTTTGGCAAAGTGTATATTTAGCAAACTCTGCGAGTTTGCGATTGTTCCTCCTCCGAGAACAAACTCGCCGTCATAGAATACTGCCGCTTGCCCGGGAGTTACCGCCCTTTGCGGCTTGTCAAATTCCAATAATACTTTGCCATCGCCAAGCGGATGAATGACACATTCGCTTTCCCCTTGGTGATATCTTAATTTGGCTGTGGCTTTCATGGGAGAATCAAGCCCTGCTACGGCAATAAAATTGACATCCTCCACAAGTACTCTGCTGTTGAATAATAATTCCTCTTTTCCTACCGTCACAATGCCCGTTTCGGCATCCTTGGAAATTACATAGAGAGGATGCTCCCATGCTATGCCGAGACCCTTTCTCTGACCGATTGTATAGCAGGGAATGCCCTTGTGCTTTGCCACAAATGTCCCGTCAGATAGCCTGAAATCACCCTCGTCAAAGGTTTTTCCTGTGTGGTATTCAAGAAAATGACGGTAGTTTCCGTCTTTTATGAAACAGATGTCCTGACTGTCTTTTTTTCTTGCATTGATAAAACCGTTCTCCTCGGCAATGCTTCTGACCTCTGCCTTTGTCATGCCCCCGAGAGGGAATAGCGTGCGGGATAGGGTTTCCTGCGTTAAACCGTAAAGCACGTATGTTTGATCCTTGCTTTCGTCAATTGCTTTTTTGATAAGATATCTTCCGCTCTGCTTGTCGTGTACTATTGAACAGTAATGACCTGTTGCCATGTGGGTAAACCCTTGCTCTTCGGCAGAGTCGAGAATGGATGTGAACTTTATGTGCTTGTTGCACTCAATGCAGGGATTGGGGGTTAGTCCGTCAAAATATTTGCAGGCAAAATTGTCCATTACACACTTTTTGAACTTCTCTCTCAGATTTAAAACCTCGTGCTCCATCCCAAGGCGATCGCAAACCTTTTTGGCATCGCTAATGTCCTCGTCGCTTCCGCAGTTTCTCTCGTCGAAAATACCCGTGTCCGCATCTTCAAAAAGCTTTAATGTAATGCCTTTGCAAAAATATCCCTTTTCCCTGAGTAAAAACGCCGCAACGGCAGAATCAACACCGCCTGACATGGCGGTTATTATTTTTTTGTCCATTTGTTCACCTGCTTCCGATGGTATTCTATCATATCCGTGAAGAATATTCAACCGGAAAATAATTAAAATTACATCTTAATTGTTGACTTTGTTTTCCTGATGTGCTAAAATACTAAAGAATAGGAGGTGCGTTGATTTGGGTTATTCCGCGGAGGTTGTAAAAAAAGTTCGCGAAATGTTCGAGAATAAACGTTCTGATGCGGTAAGCCTTGCTGAGGCGCACCGTAATGAAGTGAGCGTTAAGTGCCCGTCAATACTTGAGATTGACAGAGCCTTGTCCATGACAGGCCTTGCCGTATTCAAGGCAAGCCTTGGCGGCACAAAAGGACTTGAAGAACGTATTGAGGCAGTGAAAAAGGAAAACCTTGAGCTTCAGAGCGCAAAACGCGAGCTGCTTGTAAGTAACGGTTATCCCGCCGATTATCTTGATATAAAGTACTCCTGCGAAAAGTGCAGTGATACGGGATATTCGGGTATTGATATGTGCTCTTGCATGAAAAAGGCACTTGTTAAAGAGGCGTATAATAGCTCGGGACTCGGTAAGGTGCTTAACACCCAGACCTTCAAGAATTTTGACTTGTCGTATTATGCGGATGAGCAGGATAGACTTCAGATGCAGAGTATACTTGAAAAGTCAAAGCAGTATGTTACCGATTTCGGAAAACAGGGCAAGGAATCAAATCTTCTGTTTATCGGAACGACAGGTCTCGGAAAAACACATATAACAACCGCAATAGCAAAGGGCGTTATTGATAAAGGCTTCGATGTTGTTTACGATAGCGCACAGAATATAATAAGAGCCTTTGAAATGGAACGCTTTGAAAAGGATGAGTCGGCTGTTGCACAGACGGTAAGATACTTTGACTGTGACCTTCTTATTGTCGATGACCTTGGAACCGAGTTCAGAAACACCTTTACCCAGTCCTGTATTTATAATCTTCTGAATACAAGGATAAACTCGGGAAAGTCCATGATAATCAGCACAAATATCGAAAGCATTGAAAAGATGCGTGAAACGTATGATGACAGAATAACCTCAAGACTTGTGGGAAATTTCAGACCCTTCAAGTTTGTGGGTAAGGATATAAGACTTGCAAAGGCAAGAAATAATGCAAAAAAATAAAAGATAATAAATCAATTAAAGGAGTAAAGAAACTATGAAAATGAGTTTCCGCTGGTATGGTGATAATGACCCTGTTACCTTAGAGTACATATCCCAGATACCCGGCATGAGAAGCGTTGTTTCGGCGGTTTATTCTGTTCCTCCGGGAGAAGTTTGGCCTGAAGAAGCAATTAATGACATTAAGACAAAGTGCGAAAAGCACGGACTTGTGTTTGATATCGTAGAGAGCGTTCCCGTTCATGAAGATATCAAGCTCGGAAAACCCACAAGAGATAAGCTCATTGATGTTTACTGTGAGAATATCAGAAGACTCGGTAAGGCAGGCATTAAGGTTATCTGTTATAACTTTATGCCCGTTTTCGACTGGCTTCGCTCTGACCTTTCCTATAAGAATGAGGATGGCTCAACATCCCTTGTTTACAGAGATGCAACAGTGCTCTCTCTTGACCCCAGAAAGGGCGACCTTTCACTTCCCGGCTGGGATTCCTCTTATACAAAGGAAGGACTTGATGCACTCCTTAATGAATATAAGGATGTTGACGAAGAAAAGCTTTGGGAAAATATGAAGTATTTCCTTGAAAAGATTATTCCCGTATGCGAGGAATGTGATGTCAAAATGGCAATTCACCCCGATGATCCGCCGTGGGGAATTTTCGGTCTTCCCAGAGTTATTACAAATGAAGAAAACCTTGATAAGTTCTTAAAGCTTGTTGACTCACCCTATAACGGACTTACCCTTTGCACAGGCTCGCTCGGCGTAAACCCCGATAATGATACTGCTGCAATGATCAGAAAGTACGGTAAGATGGGCAGAATCCATTTTGTTCATGCAAGAAATATCAAGCACGTGGGCGAAAGGGACTTCAACGAAACAGCTCATAAGACAGAATGCGGCTCGCTCGATATGTACGATATCGTAAAGGCTATGCATGAGGTTGGCTTTGAAGGCTACTTAAGACCCGACCACGGTCGTATGATCTGGGGCGAAGAGGGCAGACCCGGCTACGGTCTCTATGACAGAGCCCTCGGTGCTGTATACCTTAACGGCCTTTGGGAAGCAATAGACAGAGGCGAAAAGAAATAAGCTGAGAAGCTTCTCGGCTAATATACAAAACACCTCCCATTAATATGGGAGGTTGTTTCAAATAGTGAATGGGAGAAGGACATGGAAACAAAACGCTTTTCAAAAAATGATGACGGGTTTATCTGCGTAAATTGCGGCTTTGAGGTAATGCCGCTGGGTAAAACCAGTAGAAATCATTGCCCTAAGTGCCTTTGTTCACTCCATGTTGATGTTCTTCCCGGCGATAGGGCAAACCCTTGTAAAGGCACACTCAGACCCGTAAGAACCTTTCCCGACCCGAAGAAAGGCTTTGTCATACATTATAAATGTGATAAGTGCGGCGAAGAGGGTAATAATAAAGCGGCACTGAAGCAGACGGCAAAGGATACCTTGCCGATTGAGCAGTATGATGATGAGGCACTGCTTATAAAGCTGACAAGGTTGTATTAGATTTATGAGAATCGGGCAATAGCCCGATTCCTTCATTTCCAAAATATTTGAGATTGTTTATTAAAAACCTTGCGAATATCAAAATAAAGCATGCCCCCGACTATTGCCTTCATTTCCTCATTAAATAATAATTTCCCCCTCGTTAACCGCCAATTCACATAACAGCATTATACTTACTAAAGTAAAAAAGTATAGAAAGGCAGATTTTGCTATGATGAACACATTTATGACACTTGATACTGCGGCTGCGGGAACAGGTGCAGGTACAGCGGGCGGTAGCCTCTGGTCGATGCTTCTCACATTTGTTCCTTTTATTCTTATTTTCTATTTCCTTCTTATCAGACCTCAGAAAAAGCAGGAAAAAGAAACGGCAGCTA
>JAZQIW010000043.1:0-11367 GCA_045541355.1 Eubacteriales bacterium
AGAAGCATGCCGACGTTTACGTCTTCTGTAAGTTCAAGAACGAAAGCACCATAGCAATAATCAAAGATTGCATTGTTGCAGAATTCACCGTCATACTTAAAGCCAATAGAGTTACCGAGGCACATCTTAAGAACAGCTTCAGCAATACCGCCGTAGGTGGGAGTATATGCTGCCGCAACCTTGCCTTCTCTCATGAGCTTTGTGACAAGTGAGAAGATTTCCTTTTCGGAATCCTTTTTGGGAAGTCCCTTTTCATCGTATTCGGGAGCAACAAGCACAACTTTATGACCAGCCGCCTTAAATTCAGGAGTCACAACGTCACTTGTCTTGCCTGTTGTAACGGCAAAGGAAACGAGTGTCGGAGGAACATCAATGTTTTCAAACGAGCCTGACATTGAGTCCTTACCGCCGATTGCGGCAATTTCATAGTCAAGCTGTGCTTCAAGTGCACCGAGAAGAGCCGCCATGGGCTTACCCCATCTTGCAGGATCCTTCTTGGGCTTTTCAAAGTATTCCTGGAACGTGAGATATACATCCTCAAAGGATGCACCGCTTGCCACGAGCTTACAAACAGATTCAAGAACTGCAAGATACGCGCCGTGATAGGGGCTCTTTTCGGAAATGTAAGGATTGTAACCCCAGGACATAAAGGAAACCGTGTCTGTATGCTGTTTTTCAACAGAAACAAGGTTAATCATAGCCTGAATAGGTGTTTTCTGATTCTTACCGCCAAAGGGCATAACAACAGTTCCTGCACCGATGGTGGAGTCGAATCTTTCGGAAAGCCCTTGCTTTGAGCAGACGTTAAGGTCTGAAGCAAGTGCAAGATAGCCTTCCTTAAAGTCGGAGGGAATGCACTTGGCAAATTCTTGTACCTTCGCAGGAGCAATATCTATATGCTTTTCAGCACCGTTGGAATTGAGAAATTCTCTTGAAATATCGCAGATATTAACGCCGTTCCATTTCATAACAAGTCGAGGCTCTGCCTTAACGGTAGCTACGATTGTTGCCTCAAGATTTTCTGTTGCAGCTATTTCCATAAATCTCGGAGCATCCTTAGCTTCAACAACAACTGCCATTCTTTCCTGAGATTCAGATATTGCAAGCTCTGTACCGTCAAGACCTTCATACTTTTTGGGAACTGCATTGAGATTAATTTCAAGACCATCTGCAAGCTCGCCGATAGCAACCGAAACGCCGCCTGCACCGAAGTCATTACAGCGCTTGATAAGACGGGATGCTTCCTTATTTCTGAAGAGTCTCTGAAGCTTACGTTCTTCAGGTGCATTACCCTTCTGAACTTCAGCACCACTCTTTTCGAGTGATTCAAGCGTATGGGACTTTGAAGAGCCGGTAGCACCGCCGCAGCCGTCTCTACCTGTTCTGCCGCCGAGAAGGATTACGATATCACCGTCTTCAGGCACCTCTCGTCTTACATTCTCTTCGGGAGCTGCCGCAATTACAGCACCGATTTCCATTCTTTTTGCAACATAGCCTTCGTGATAAACCTCATCAACAATGCCCGTTGCAAGACCAATCTGGTTACCGTAAGAGGAGTAGCCTGCCGCCGCTGTGGTGACAATTTTCTTTTGAGGAAGCTTACCTTCCATAGTATCTTCAATCGCCTTTGTGGGGTCACCTGCACCTGTTACGCGCATTGCCGCATAAACGTAGCTTCTACCGGAAAGAGGATCTCGGATAGCACCGCCGATACAGGTAGCTGCACCGCCGAAGGGTTCGATTTCCGTAGGATGGTTATGTGTCTCATTCTTAAAGAGAAGCAGCCAGTCCTGTTCCTCTCCCGCAACATTTACTTTAATCTTTACGGTACAAGCGTTAATCTCTTCAGACTCGTCAAGCTTTGAAAGCTTTCCTGTCGCCTTGAGATACTTTGCCGCAATTGTACCAATGTCCATAAGATTCTGAGGCTTTGTTCTGCCGATTTCCTTACGGGTAGCAATATATCTGTCATAAGCCTTCTGAAGTATTTCATCCTCAAACTTAACTGAGTCAATAGTAGTGAGGAATGTAGTATGACGGCAATGGTCAGACCAATAGGTATCAATCATTCTGATTTCTGTAATTGTAGGGTCTCTCTGTTCTTTAATGAAATAAGCCTGACAGAACTTAATATCATCAAGATCCATTGCAAGACCGTAATTTTTTACAAAAGCGTCGAGCTCAGCTTCCGTAAGCTTTGTAAAGCCTTCAAGTGTTTCAACACTTGTGGGAACATCGTACTCGGTTACAAGCGTCTTGAACTCATCAAGCGTAGCCTCACGGCTTTCTACGGGGTTAATAACATACTTTTTGATATCAGCAAGCTCTTCATCGGAAAGGTTTCCTGAAAGCAGATATACCTTTGCCGTTTTTACAAGAGGTCTTTCGCCCTGAGAAATAATCTGAATACACTGGGAAGCCGAGTCTGCTCTCTGGTCAAACTGTCCGGGAAGAAACTCAACGGCAAATACAGCATCTGCACTGTTTACATCAAGACTTTTTGAAGTATTATCAAGCTGAGGCTCCGAGAAAACGGTTGTTATACAGTTTTCAAAAAGGCTCTCATCAATGTTTTCAACGTCATATCTGTTGATAACTCTTACATTTTCAATGCTCTTGATGCCGAGAAAGTCCTTAATATCGGAAAGGAGACTGCCTGCTTCGTGAGCAAATTCATTTTTCTTTTCTACGTAAATTCTGTATACCATTTGTTTTTATTTCTCCTTAATGATATTGAGTGCTCTCTGACCAATGTCTTTTCTGTAAAAGGCATTGTCAAAGGATACATATTTTACATTTTCGTAAGCCTTGGCAACAGCCTTTTCCAAGCAATCCGAAACTGCAACAACGCCAAGGACTCTTCCGCCGCCCGTCACAACCTTGCCATCGGAAAGCTTTGCGCCGGCAATAAAAACTTCTGCATCTATTTTTTCATCAATCTTAATTTCAAAGCCCGTATCATACTTTCCGGGATACCCATTTGAAGCCATAACGACGCAGCAAGCGCTCTTGTCGGAAAACTTAACCTCAACCTCAGAAAGTCTTTCATCGGCAACTGCCATCATGATTTCAAGAAGGTCAGACTCAAGAAGCGGAAGAACTACCTGAGTTTCGGGATCACCGAACCGACAGTTGTATTCAATAACCTTAGGACCGTTCTTTGTAATCATAAGTCCAAAGTAAAGACAGCCCTTAAAGGGTCTTCCCTCTTTATTCATAGCTTCCATTGTAGGAAGGAAGATTTCCTTCATGCATCTTTCGGCAACGTCAGATGTATAGCAGGGGTTGGGAGCAATCGTGCCCATGCCGCCTGTATTAAGTCCCTTATCACCGTCAAGAGCACGCTTGTGGTCCATGGAAGAAACCATGGGACAAAGAGTTTTGCCATCAGTAAAGGCAAGCACAGAAACCTCGGGTCCTTCAAGAAACTCCTCAACGACAATGCTGCTTCCGCTTTCGCCAAAGATTTTGTCTTCCATCATGGAAACAACAGCAGCCTTTGCTTCGTCACGAGTCATTGCAATAACAACACCCTTGCCGAGTGCGAGTCCATCAGCCTTGATAACAGTTGGTATCGGACACGATTCAGTGTAATTAAGGGCCGATTCCATATCTGTAAACACCTCATATGCAGCAGTAGGAATACCGTATTTTTTCATAAGATTCTTAGAAAAAACCTTACTGCCTTCAATAATAGCGGCGTTTGCTCTCGGACCGAAACATTTAATTCCCTTTTCCTCAAGGGCATCAACACATCCGAGCACCAGCGGGTCATCGGGTGCAACAACAGCAAAGTCTATGCTGTTGCTGACAGCAAATTCAACTATTTTATCAATATCTTTAGCACCGATTCCTGTGCACACAGCATCATCCTTCATACCACCGTTGCCCGGTAAAGCAAAGATTTCCGCTACGTTCTTGTTCTCACGCAGCTTCTTGATGATGGTATGCTCACGACCGCCGCCGCCGACTACCATTATTTTCATTTGATATCTCCTCTTTAAACTTTATTTGTTTTTAACAATATCCTTTGAAACAAGCTCAACCGCCTTCGGAAGTATCTTCCACTCAGCTTGTTCCATTACCCTTCTCTGAAGTACTTCGGGCGTATCGCCTTTCCTGACATTGACAGCTTTCTGAAGAATGATTTCCCCTCCATCGGGTATTTCATTTACAAAATGAACTGTTGCACCAGTAATCTTAACGCCGTAATTTAACGCCGCTTCATGAACATGAAGCCCGTAAAAACCTTTGCCGCAGAACGAAGGAATAAGTGCGGGATGAACATTGACAATTCGTTTGGGAAACCTTGATGTAAAATGCTCAGTGAGAATTGTCATGAAGCCTGCAAGTACAATAAGGTCAATCCCGTTGTCTTCTAGAATCTCAATAACCTTATTCTCAAAATCAAGCTGGCTTGAAAATTCCTTCTTTACAACAGAAATCCCCTGTATACCTGCTTTCTTTGCCCTTTCAAGTGCATATGCTTCTCTGTTGCTCGAAAGAACAAGCACGATTTCACCGTTTTTAATAATGCCGCTTTTCTGTGCATCAATCAGTGCCTGGAGATTTGTTCCGCCGCCTGATACAAAAACACAGATTCTTGCTTTATTCTTTAGCATATTATAACGCCCTCGTCGCCGCTTACAACCTCACCGATAATGTATGCATCTTCGCCTGCTTCCTTGAGAACGCCAAGAGCCTTGTCGGCATCATTCTTATCCATAACAATACTCATGCCTACACCCATGTTGAAGGTGTTGAACATATCTCTTTCGGGAATGTTGCCTGTCTTTGCAATAAGGTCAAATATAGGAAGAACCTTTACGGCACTCTTTTCAATCTTGGCAGAAAGTCCGTCGGGAATTGATCTCGGAATGTTTTCATAGAAGCCGCCGCCGGTAATGTGAGAAATACCGACAACGCTGTCAACCTTATCAAGAAGCGAAAGAACAGGCTTTACGTAAATTCTTGTAGGTGTGAGGAGTGTCTCACAAACTGATTTGCCGGAAAGCTCGGCAACAGGACTCTTGATGTCGCTCTTTTCAACATCAAACACCTTTCTTACAAGTGAGAAGCCGTTTGAATGAACACCGCTTGAAGGAAGCGCAACAATTACATCTCCTGCTTTCATTTTTGTATTATCAACGATTCTGTCCTTATCAACAACACCTACGGTAAATCCTGCAAGGTCATATTCATCAACAGGATAAAAGCCGGGCATTTCTGCTGTTTCACCGCCGATAAGGGCAGCACCCGACTGTACACAGCCCTCTGCAACGCCTGAAACGATAGCAGCAATTTTCTCCGGATAGTTCTTTCCAACTGCTATATAGTCAAGGAAAAACAAGGGCTTTGCACCGCAACAGATAACATCATTAACACACATGGCAACACAGTCAATACCAACCGTATCGTGTTTGTCTGCAAGGAAAGCCATCTTAAGCTTAGTGCCGACGCCGTCAGTACCGCTTACAAGCACAGGTTTTGTAATACCTGTTAAATCAAGTTCAAAAAGGCCGCCAAAACCGCCAATACCCGAGCAAACTCCGCTTGTCATTGTGCGTGCAATATGAGCCTTCATAAGCTCAACAGCCTTATAGCCTGCAGTAATATCTACGCCTGCATCCTTGTAACTTTCGCTAAAACTCTTCATGTTTTATTTCTCCTTATATTTTAGTTGTTGTATTTTTCTTCAATAGCCTTGTTCTTTTCGAGAACCTTTTCAGCCCCGGCTTTTCTTGCATCATCAAGCTTTTTTGCAAGAGAATCATCCGACACAGCAAGAACCTGAATTGCAATAAGCGCAGCATTAGCCGCACCGTCAATGGCAACGGTTGCAACGGGAATACCGGTAGGCATTTGAACGGTAGAAAGAAGCGCATCCATTCCGTCAAGGTTTTTGCTCTTTACGGGAATTCCTATTACGGGCAGAGTAGTATTTGCCGCAATCGCACCCGCAAGGTGTGCTGCCATACCTGCTGCGGCAATAATAGCACCAAAGCCATTCTTTCTCGCATTAACGGAAAAGTCTCTTGCCTCAACCGGTGTTCTGTGAGCAGAAAAAACATGAACTTCAAACGGAACATCATACTCTTTGAGAGTATTTATTGCCTTCTCAACAACAGGAAGATCGCTGTCGCTCCCCATTATAATACCTACTTTTTTCATAATAGCCCTCCAAGTGTATATAAATATACTTATAATCACAATATATAGTACCATACAATGGGAAAATTGTCAAGAAATTATAGCATATTTCGACATAAAAAAAGAGGGTGTTTTTTTACCCTCTTTTAGTGATTTTGTAAGCATTTAAGTTAAAAACAGTTATTCTGATATTAAATGCTTTGCTTAGAATTCAACACCTAATATAAAATCAAGCATACATAGTTCATCAGATAATTCTACGTGCGAAAGCCGTGAAGGCAATTTAACAACACATTCTACTCTGCATTCATTGCTTGAGTTTTTTTCAAAATTAACACTTTTCAGTATTACGCCTTTTTCATCAAGAACATTCTTCAGCTTCTCAACAGGTCTTTCGCACGGTGCAAGCTTAAAGTTCATAACAGTAGTTGACGACTTATTAAAAAGCCATGAGGTGTGTAGAAACCACTGGAGAATTGTAAGAATTACAGCTGCGGATATGCCTACTATGTACTGTCCTGCTCCTATTGCCATGCCGACAGCTGCCGTTGACCAAAGACCTGCCGCAGTAGTAAGACCGTTAATAACATTACGTCTTACAAATATAGTGCCTGCACCGAGAAAACCAATGCCGGTCACTATTGTTGATGCAATTCTCGTTGGGTCAAACTTTATTATTTCTGCTTCCATTTCAGAGGCTCTCAGAATCATATCTTCAAATCCGTACTTTGACACTATCATAAAAAGCGCAGAACCGAATGCCACGACAAGATGTGTTCTTGTTCCTGCCTCTTTCAGGCGGACCTTTCGTTCAATGCCGATAAATGAGCCGCAAATTGCTGCAATCAGTATTCTTATAATGCACTCAAATTCCATGCCATACTCTTCTAAAATCATAAAATCACCTCTTACGCATTTTTAGTATTATATCGTATTTTTAACCCAAAGTAAAGCTAAATAAACGTGTTTTCTATGTACGAACTGAAAATAAATTGACATCATGCGTCTGGAATGATATAATAAATGCATACTTTATTAGGAGGCATCTATTATGAAAATCGGTGTACAATTATATTCAATGCATAACGTATCACAAGAGCAAGGGCTTTCTGTATCTATTGCCAAGGCGCATGAGTTTGGCTATAATTGTGTTGAATTTGCAGGATATTTCGGACTTTCCACAACCGAGATGTTGAGACTTCTCGATAAAAATGAACTTGAAGTTGCGGGTATTCATCAGGATATCAACGGTTTAAGAAATGATTTTGACGGAGTACTTAAAATCGCCAAAGAGCTAAGCGCTTACAGCCTTTGTGTTCCTTATTACAATTCCGATTCCCTGCAAGGCTGGATTGACTTTGCAAAAGAAATAAACGAATACGGCAAGCGTTTCAATGATGCAGGAATTCTTTTTGGTTATCACAATCATGCACATGAATTTTGTGCCGTTGACGGACAAATGCCGATAGACTTGATTTTAGAAAATTCAGAAAAAGAAAATGTGTTCTTCCAGATGGATACACACCATGTTGTAAACGGAAAGTGCTCCCCTGTTGAGTATGCAAAGAAATACGCTGGCAGAATACCCGTTATTCATGTAAAAGACAATAAAGACGGCGGCGACTGTACTCTCGGAGAAGGTTCTGTTGACTTCCCTTCCGTATTCAATGCCGCAGGGAAAATTGACATATATGTTGTTGAAAACGAAAACCACGGCACAAACGAAAAAGAGCTTTTTGACAGTGCTGTTTATCTCAAAAGTATTCTTTAACCATATAATATGTTAGGCGGCATAAATTTGCCGCCTTTTTTTGATAAAAAAACGGGCGGTAAAAACCACCCGTTAAAAAATTACATTTTAGTTTTCCTTTGCCTCAGCAACTGCATTATCGAATAGCGCTTCAACTTCAGCCGAAGGCTTCTTATCAACGAGAGAAACGATAACAGCTGCAATAAGTCCTAATATAAATGCAGGAATAATTTCATAAAGTGCTGTGACATTATAAAGCATTGTGCCTTCAGCTGCATACTTATGAATGTTCATCCAAGCGATATCAACAATCGCACCCGTCAAAACACCTGCACAAGCGCCCTTGTATGTAAGTCTCTTCCAGAAAAGCGAAAGAAGAACAACAGGACCAAATGAGCCGCCAAAGCCCGCCCATGCCATATCAACGAGAGACATTATCGGGTTGTTGTCGCTTTCGCTGAGAAGCGCCGAAAGTGCAATACCGAAAGCAATAACAGCAATTATAAGAACTACAACACGTCCTACCCAAAGCGTTTCTTTATTGGAAGCGTTCTTTCTGATAATAGGTTTATAAATATCGCTTGTAAAGGATGATGAAGCAACAAGAAGCTGTGAATCTGCCGTAGACATTGATGCTGCAATAATGGCAGCAAGCAGGAAGCCTGCAATAAGACCGGGGAATAAAAGTCTGGAAGCGGAAATGAATATATGTGTACCTTTGCCTGCGATAAGTAATTCTTCACCTATATGTACACCGTCAACAATCAGCATTCTGCCGAGATATGCAAGAAGAATTGCAGAACCAAGAGAAAGAATTACCCAAACAATTGCAACGGTTGCACTTTTCTTAATCATTGAAGGCTTTTTTATAGACATAAATCTTACAAGTATGTGAGGCATACCGAAATAACCAAGTCCCCAACCAAGACCTGACAAAATATCAACAAGGGAAGCATCAAAGAAATCAGCAACAAATACTTCGCCGTTAATGGGATTGTTTAAAAGTGATGAATCAAGAACCGCTTCCTTGGAAATAACGATTACAATCGGAACTGCAAGAAGCGCGATGAGCATCATGAGACCCTGGAAAAAGTCAGTCCAGCAAACGGCCTTGAAACCGCCAAGAAATGTGTAAACAATAACAATAACAGAAAAGATGCCCAGTGCGGCCACAACATTCAAATCTTCAAACAGAGCAGTAAACACTTCAGTACCTGCAACAAATGCAGAGGCTACGTAGAATGTAAAGAACACAAGGAAGATAATAGCACAGAACACCTGAAGTGTCTTTCCTTTAGAAAGAAATCTGTTAGAAAGATATTGTGGAAGAGTAATTGAGTCATTTGCATTTCTCGAAAAACAACGGAGTCGCTTTGCGCAGAAAATCCAATTTGCTGCAGTACCGAGTGCAAGACCAATACCAACCCATGCCTGTCCAAAGCCAACAGCAAGCATACTTGCAGGAAGCCCCATTAAAAGCCAACCACTCATATCGGAAGCTTGGGCACTCATTGCAGTAACCCAGGGACCCATGGCTCTACCACCTAAAAAATAATCCTTCTCATCCTCACTCCTTGATTTTACAAAGAAGAAAACGCCAATTCCAAGCACAATTAAAAAATAGAGTACAAATGAAAAAATTTCCATAAATTTACCTAACCTTTCTTAAAATACCTATCAAGTATAGCACATAAAAAAACAAAAATCAACATAAATTTAAAAAATAGACTAAAGTCTATACTCCATTCTTGTTAAAGTTCAAATTTTAGTGCTATTATTTGATTTTTATTATAGACACAATTTAAAACGCTTGTGTTTTCTGCACTTCCTTTTTGTCGAGTAAGGCTTGGTATTGTGCATCCTCATTTTGTTGTCCGCTGAGGAAGCGGTAATTTTGCTATAACAACACGGCTCTGCCGTGATTGTTGACGGCGAAAAACAAACCGATTTTTCGGTTTGTGTGCCTGTCGGCACTCAAAATGCTGCCGCATTTGATTTCTGGTAAAATAAAAGCCCGATTCTGTTCAAACCGAGCTTGTATTATTTAGTATAGCCTGCGAGGTAGCGACATAAAGCCTTACGCTTCTGCCGCGTGTTTTTCCAACTGCGGTTTTTCCATAACCACAGCTTTTTGCGAATCCACAGTATCACGCCTGTACCTCCTTTCGGGCATAATAAAAGCCCGGCACAGCGTTCCTGTGTCGAGCTAAGATGTGTAATCTATAATAACGTCGCATTACTATTCAATATCATCGTGGTACTTGCACGCTTTGCACGTTTTAATCTGTGAATCGTTCCATTCGATTCCATCCGGCAAACAGGAAGGGTTTATCAACCCGTCTGCGATGTCACAAACAGTGATGCAATCCGTACCATTTATGTGGTCTCCCTTGACAGGACAGTATACTGTTTTCATCGAAACACCTCCATAATTTTTTGCGTTGCCGGGTCGTATTTTGCACTTGGAAATGCAGTTTTGATTTTCTGCGTTTCTTTATCAATGTAAGTAGCTCCGTCATCAGAATAATAATTTACGCTGTAACCGTCCCACCGCTTACGAACTATGGAGCACCTTGCGTTTTGTACGTAACTAATGGCATCTTCCAAAGTACAACCGTGGTGACCTGCGTGCTCATCATTAAACACAAGTGAGGTGGCATCTATGCTCTGTGGGGGAACTCTGACTGTACCCTTTACACCTGTGGCCTTAATTGCCTTGTAGGCACGATAATCTGATGCTGTGGATTCAGGTACTCTACCTTTGTAGCTGTAACGACCGCAAAGGTCAGTATACTCATTGACGTTTTCGTATTTAAGCTGCTGAAACTCGGCAAATGTTTTAGGTGCTTCAGCATCTAATCGCTTTTTATAAGCTGAGAATTGCTTTTCATCGGCAACCTTATTATAACTCATACGGCGTTTTTTGTCAACAGTTCCCTCGCCGTATTGTTCATCCTGTTTCGCTTTCCACTGCTTATAAGTCATATCCCCGGGAACCTTGTACCGTTCCCCGGTCTCGACATCTCTTGCAAAGCGTTCACCAAGACCCTCCATATCGGCAAAATATGGGCAGGTTGCACAGCGGCACCAGGGGTGAAAAGGCGGTGCAGTGCTTCCCGGTGCAAAGTCTTTCATATCAAACACCTTGCTATCCATATCACCGCATACATCACAAGTGTAGCCGTCGAGTGTTCCCACAATCTTGTACTGCTCGACACCAAGCTCCGTAAAGCTGTCTTTTTGTGCAGTGGAGGCAAAAAACGCACTCTCTGTCATTACAAGCTTGCCTGCGTTGGTCTTCGATGTGTTGAATATTTTTGCAATTCTCTCAATAGCTTGAGTTGGCAAAATAAAAGAGCAGATATACAATCTGCTCAAGAAATAAAATAATCACTTCATAATATCGTTAAACAGCATCGGTAAAACATTGTTAGCATAGCTTGATAAAGAATACTCACCGCCGCAAA